>NZ_CP108352.1:1803125-2103645 GCF_036237275.1 Streptomyces sp. NBC_01353
GATGCGGGGGCGCAGGGCCTCCACCCGCCGGCCGGTGAACTCCCGTGCGACGAGCTTGCGCAGCCGGGTGTGGTCCGGTGGGTCCACGGCGAGCAGGTTGGGGCCGATGACCTCCTCGTCGACCGGGACGAAGTCGATGACGGACGGCGACTTCACCAGGCGCGGGTCGGCGAGCGCCGCCCGCCCCTCCTCGTGACCGACGACGAGCCAGAACTCCCAGCCGTCGGGCATACGGATGTGGTGGACGGGACCGCTCTCGCGGAGCTTCGCGTAGTAGGGATACGGATTCGCGGTGAAGTCCGCGCCCCACTCCCCCAGTTCGATGACGGACATCGCCCCACCCTAGGCGGTGTCGTTTTCGTCGAGGAGGCCGGCGTCGTGGACGAGAAGCGCGATCTGGACACGGTTGTTGAGGCCGAGTTTGGCGAGAATCCGTGAGACATGGGTCTTGACGGTCGGCACGCTCATGTAGAGGGCGGCGGCGATCTCGGCGTTGGAGTGCCCGCGGCCGACGGAGACGGCGACCTCGCGTTCGCGCTGGGCGAGTTCGGCGATCCTGCCCGCCGCGGTCGCGCTCCTCGGCTGCTCCGGCCGGCCCGTGACGTGACTCATCAGCTGGCGGGTGACGGCCGGGGAGAGCACGGGGTCGCCGGACGCGACGCGACGCACGGCGGCGACGATCTCGGCGGGCGGAGTGTCCTTGAGGACGAATCCGGCCGCGCCCGCGCGCAGGGCGCGCAGCACCTGCTCGTCGGCGTGGAAGGTGGTGAGGACCACGACCTCGGGGGCGTCGGGGCGGGCGCGCAGCAGTTCGGTGGCGGTCAGACCGTCGACGTGCGGCATCCGGATGTCCATGAGGACGACGTCCGGGGCGAGGCGGGCGACGAGGTCGGGTACGTCCCGGCCGTCGGTGCCCTCGCCGACGATCTCGATGTCGTCGGCGCCGCCGAGCATGAAGGTGAGGCCGGCGCGGACCAGGGGGTCGTCGTCGACGACGAGCAGACGGATGGTCATGAGGGCCACGGTAGCCAGGCGTGCAGGGCGAACCCTCCGCCGGGGGCCGGGCCGTGGTCGAGGCGCCCGCCGGCGAGGGTGGCGCGCTCGGTGAGGCCGATGAGTCCCTGACCGGAGCCGGGGACGTGCGGGACGGGCCCGGTGGGGGCCGGGTTGTGGACGTCGATGGTCAGTCCGTCGCCGGGACGGCCGCGCACGGTGAGGGTGACCTCGGTGCCGGGGGCGTGCTTGCGGGCGTTGGTGAGGCCCTCCTGCGCGATCCGGTAGACGGTGCGGCCGGTGGAGGCGGGGACCGCCTCCGGATCGTCGATCGTGGAGTCGAGGACGACCTTCGTGCCGGCCGCGCGGGACTCGGCGACCAGCGCGTCGAGCGTGGCGAGGGTGGGCTGCGGCCGGTCGCCCTCCGCGCCCTCGCCCGGGGCACGCAGGACGCCGATGATCTGCCGGAGGTCCTGCAGAGCCTCGTGGGCGCTGTCCCGGATGACTCCGGCGGCGCGGGCGACCTGCTCCGGTGGGGCGTCGGGCCGGAACTCCAGCGCTCCGGCGTGCACGCTGAGCAGGGTGAGCCGGTGGGCGAGGACGTCGTGCATCTCGCGGGCGATGGCCTCGCGGGCGAGGCGCTGGGCCTGCTCGGCGCGCAGCTCCGCCTCGGCCTCGGCGCGCCGGGCGCGTTCGCGCAGGGCCTCGACGAGCTGGCGCCGGGATCGTACGAGCATCCCCCATGCGGTCATGAGCAGGACCAGGATGAAGCCGATGAGGATCCCCGGCACGGTCCCGGTGGAGGGGTCGGGGCGCACGAAGACCTGGGCCGTGGTGCCGGCGAGGGAGAGCGCGCCGACCCAGGCGACCTCGCGGAAGGGCCGCCGGACGGCGAGGCTGAACAGGCTCACGAGGAAGGCGCCGCCGGCGAGGGGCGCGACCACGCTGACGAGGCCGAGCGCGACCGCGAGGCCGACGGGCCAACGGCGGCGCAGCCAGAGGGCGCAGCAGGCAGCGGCACCGACGACCTGGTCGGCCAGGGCGACGGCGTCGCTGTTGAGCTGGTCGGTGGCGTCGGCCGCGATCATGCCGAAGAGGACCGCGAGGAGGAACAGGGTGGTGTCGACGACCCAGTCGCGTACGGTGCGGCGCGGCCTGCGGCCGGGTGGGGCGTCGGCCGGAGGGTCGGCCATGGCCGAGGGCAGCAGCCAGGCGTAGCGGTCCGTACGTGTCATACGAACCAAAGTACGCACGTCAGAGGCGCGGGGCCGGGTTGGAACGGCTGATGGCTACCAAAGTCGCGCGGTACGAGACTTCGGTAGCACCGGCTCTGTCCCACCGGCCGACGCGGGCGCGAGAACCGCGGCGCCAGGATCGACCCATGAAGAAGATTCTGGAGTTCGTGGGCGGTGTGGTGCTGATCGGCGGCATCGCGGGGGTGCTGCGCGAGTTGACCGGCTGGTTCCCGTTCATGGGGTTCACCCGGGCCCTGACGGAGAACGTCTCGTTCCTGGAGGGCCGGGAGATCCTCGCCAACGTCGCGATCGCGGTGGTCGGCTTCGCGATCGTCATGATCGCCGACACCAAGCGGCGCACCTGAGGCGACATCCGCCGTTCCGGTCGGCCGGTCGACCCGGACGGATCCCGGGCGCTGCGCGGCCGGCGGAGGTGTAGTGGGGTGGTGGCGACCACAGACAGGGGGCTACCGACGTGAGCCGACAGCACGCCATCGATCCCCCGGCGGGGCCGCCGCGGCGGGACGAGGTCGCCGGCGAGGCCCGCCGGCCGATGGCCACCGCCGTCGTGGCCGCCATGACGCCGGCCCTGCTGCTCCCCGACGACCTGCGGCTGGCCCCCGTCTGGGTGCTCCCCAGCATCGAAGGCCTCCTCCTGCTTGCACTGATCGCGGGTGACCCGGGCCGGATCGACCGCCGCTCGGCCGTCCTGCGCGCCGTGTCGATCGCCCTGGTCGGCGTCCTGGCGCTCGGCGCCGTCTGGTCGACCGTCCAGTTGACGGACGACATCATCCACGGCGGGAAGGAGACCGCCTCCGCGGCGAGTCTGCTGCAGACCGGCGGAGCCGTCTGGGCCGGTACCGTCCTCGCCTTCGCCCTGCTGTACTTCGAACTCGACGGCGGTGGCGCGGCGGCCCGCGCCCACCACATGCCCGCCGCTCCGGCGCTCGCCTTCCCCCAGCAGCTCAGTCCAGAGCTCAGTACCCCCGGCTGGCGCCCGCGCTTCGTCGACTACTTCTACCTCGGGCTCACCAACGCCACCGCCTTCAGCCCGACGGACGTCATGCCGCTGGCCCCTGGGCCAAGATGGCCATGGCGGTGCAGTCGCTCGTCTCCCTGCTCATCCTCGGCCTCGTCGTCGCCCGCGCCGTCAACGTACTGACCTAGCATCGGTCCGAAAGGCGCCTTTTGTCTCGAGCGGGATGGAGTCGGCGGGTGGTCGGAGCCGAGGAGCACGCCGAGGGAGCGGGACCGTTCACGACCCGGCTCACGTGGCGACCCCGGGACGGGGGCACTGCGGTCTGGGAGTCCCGCCTGGCACGCAAACGAGCGCGGCTGACCGTACGGGCCACGGGCGAGGCGGAAGCTCGTACCCGACGGGCGGACGCGGTGGCCGTCCGCCGCGTGCGCAGGCTGAACGCCATCGCCGCGGGGGCCTTCACGGTCGGCGGCGCGCTCTTCGCCCTCGGGGCCGGACTCGCGCAGTTCGGCCCGGGCGACGTGACGAGCGCCTGGATCTACTTCGCCGGCGGCCTGTTCTTCAACACCGGCGGGTACGCCTCACTCCTCCAGAGCATCAATACACCCCGCCGGGACAGCGAGGCCGGCAGGCTCACCGCGCGGCCCTGGTCGTGGTGGCGCTACGAGCCGGCCCGGATCGACTGGCTCAGCACGTTCCTGCTGTTCGCCGGCACGCTCGTGTTCGGCGTCAATCTGCTGAGCTCCCTGCTCCAGGGACTCTCGGTGCATCAGACGAACCGGCTCGTCTGGGCCCCCGACATGGTGGGGTGCACCCTGTTCCTGGTCTCGGGGCACCTCGCCCTGGTCGAGGTCTGCCACGGCAGGCCGCGCGTGCGCGCGCACGACCTCGCCTGGTGGATCGTCGCGATCAACCAGCTCGGGTCGGTCCTCTTCATGGTGTCGGCACTGGCCGCCTTCACCCGACCGGCGACCGGGAATCTGCTGAACGTCGACATCGCGAACTGGGGCACCCTCACGGGAGCGGTGTGCTTCGCAGTCGGCGGGATGCTGCAGTTCTCCGAGCGTCCCTGACCTCGCCCCGCCCCACCGCCGGGCGGCGCGTCGCCGACCGCTGCGCGCGGGTCCGGGTCAGGCGCTCGCCTCGGTGAGACGGGTGACCTCGGCGAGGTGCTCGGCCATGCGGTGGGAGACCGAACCGCTGGTGTAGAGGACGCTGCCGACGACGGCGACGGGCACCGAGCCGCCGAGCACGGCGAGGAGTTCGGGCCAGTCGCGTTCGTTGACGCACCTGCTGTCGCTGTTGTGCAGGTTCTCGCTGGTCCAGCGGGAGATGCAGTCCTTGCTCCGGCCGTCCCACTCGGCCTCGTACGGCGAGAAGATCAGCACGGCCAGCCAGATCCACATCAGTCCGGCGAGGGCCAGCAGCCCGAGTCCCCATCCCTGGGTGCGTCGTGCACGGGCGCGGAATTCTATGTCGTACGAGAGTGAACGCATGGCGCAAGAACCTACCGGCCGCTCTCGTCTGCGGCTCGGCGGCCCCAACTCGTCCCCGCGAGGACCAGAACGGCGCCCGCGATGCCGAGCACGCCGGGCCGGTCACCGGCGATCGCGATGCCGGCGGCCGCGGCCCACAGGGGTTCCGTGCCGAGGAGGAGGCTGACGCGCGAGGGGGAGGTGCGGCGGACGGCCCACATCTGCACGAAGAAGGCGAAGAGCGTGCAGAAGACGGAGAGGAAGAGCAGCCCGGCCCATTCGCGCGGGCCGAAGTCGAGCGCCACCGCCCAGGGGGACGCGCCGGTGCCGGGGGCGGCGGCGAGCAGGGCGAAGACGGCAACGGCGGAGCCGAGTTGGACGGTGGTGAGGGAGAGCGAGTCGGCGCCCTCGACCGCCTTGATCCGTGACATGGCCAGCACGTGCACGGTCCGGGCGAGCGCGGCCAGCAGCATCAGCAGGTCGCCGAGGGACGGGGTGGTGAAGCCTCCGCCCTGGGTCAGCAGCACCACGCCGGCCACCGAGAGCCCGGCGGCGGCCAGGAAGGCGCGGGGCGGGCGGATGGAGGTGACGGCGGCCTCGGCGAGGGGCGTGAAGATCATGGTGAGGCTGATGATCAGGCCCGCGTTGGTGGCGGAGGTGTGGACGACTCCGTAGGTCTCCAGGAGGAAGATCCCGCTGAGGATCAGGCCGAGGAAGCCGGCGCCGCGCCACTGGGCGGCGGTCAGCGCCCGCAGCCCCCGCCATCCGGCGACGACGAGGGCGGGCAGGACGACGGCGAACCGCAGGACCAGGACGGCGACGACCGTGTGGGTGGTGGTGATGCCCTTGGCCGCGAGGTAGCTGGCGCCCCAGACGACGGCGACGAGCAGCACCGGGAGGTCGGTGAGCCAGGCGCGGCGCGGGGCGCGAAAGGGTACGGAAGCGGCAATCGACGTCATCGCGGGCCTGCTCCAACTCGTCGGACGGGGTGGAGACTTCGGCGGCTCGCACGCGGGACGATCACCGTACCCGGGGGAAACGGGTGGCGGCTACATGTTTCGCCTACACATAGCTCCCGTACTCGGGGCGGCCCGCCAGCTCGTACGTACTGATGGCGATGCCCGAGCCGGTGGTCCTGGTCCCGACGTTGCGGAAGGCGGTGGGCCGGGCGCCGTCGAAGAGGTTCAGGCCCGCGCCGAGGACGACGGGGAAGACGAGCAGGTGGAGCGTGTCGATGAGGTCGGCGGCCAGCAGGGACTTGGCCAGGCCGCCGCTGCCGTGCATCTGCATCTCGCCGTCCACGCCGTCCTTCAGTGCTGCGACCTCCTTGACGACGTCGCCGCCGAGGATGGTCGTGCCGGCCCAGTCGGCCGTCTTGAGGGTGGTGGAGGCGACGTACTTGGGGAGGGAGTTGAGCTTCGAGGCGACGGGGTTGGCGGGGTCGGTCTGCTTCGGCCAGTAGCCCGCGAAGATGTCGTACGTACGGCGGCCGAGCAGGAAGGCGGCGGGCCGCTGGAACACCTCGTCCATGAAGGCGCCGAAGTCCTCGTCGCCGTACGGGACGGACCAGCCGCCGTGCTCGAAGCCGCCGCTGGGGTCCTCGTCGGGCCCGCCGGGTGCCTGGTAGACGCCGTCGATCGTCACGAACTGGGTGAGGGAGAGCTTGCCCATGGTGCTGCCCTTTCGCTTCTGCCGGGATCCCCCGGTCCATCGTGTCTCACAAGCTCCGACTCCACCGCTCGGCGAAAGTCATCGGTGGGCGTCGGTGTCCGTTTGCCGCCAGCACCTTGACGACCCGCCGACTTTGATTGAACCCGCAACCACTCGGCAGTTGTTCCTACGGAGGTTCGGGATGTCCACGATGAACGGCAAGGCGGTCCTGGTGACGGGCGGCAGCCGCGGGATCGGCGCCGCCACGGCGCTACGGCTGGCCCAGGAGGGGGCCGATGTGGCCTTCACCTACGTGGCCGGCGAGGAGCGCGCGAACGAGGTCGCCGCGCGGATCGAGGCGGCCGGCCGCAAGGCCCTTCCCCTGCGCGCCGACGCATCGGACGCCGGGGACGCGGCGGGCGCGGTGGAGTGGGCGGCGGACGCCCTCGGTCGGCTCGATGTCCTGGTCAACAACGCCGGGGTCGGGGTGGTCGCCCCGCTGGAGTCGCTGGCTCTGGCGGATGTGGACCGGGTCCTCGCGGTGAACGTACGAGGGGCTTTCCTCGCCGCCCAGGCGGCGGCCGCGCGGATGGACCGGGGCGGGCGGATCATCACGATCGGCTCGTGCATGACGGCGCGCGTACCGGGGCCCGGCGGCACGCTCTACGCGATGAGCAAGTCGGCGCTGATCGGACTGAACAAGGCGCTGGCGCGGGAGCTGGGCGGCCGCGGTATCACCGCGAACATCGTCCACCCGGGGCCGGTCGACACCGACATGAACCCGGCGGACGGCCCGTACGCGGCGGACCAGGCGTCCCTGACGGCCCTGGGCCGCTTCGGCACGGCGGACGAGGTCGCGGCGACGGTGGCGTTCCTGGCGGGCCCGGCCGCGGAGTACGTGACAGGCGCGGAGTTCTCGGTGGACGGCGGCCACGCGGCGTAACGGCGGTACGCGGGCGCCGGGAGTGAACCCGGCTCCCATCGCCGGGCGAACCGAGCCCAGAAAAAGGGGGAGTTCGCGAGGGCACACCGGTGCTGTCGGCCGGTGCGCCCTCGCGGGCCGGGCGGGGTGTCGTTACCCGCCCAGTTCCTGGTGGCGCGCCGTCAGGCGCGCCGAGCCCTCGTCGGTGAGCGAACCGAAGAGGCGGAGGCGGGAGATGCCGCCGTCGGGGTAGATGTCGATCCGGACCCGGGAACCGATCGCCGGAGTGTCCAGCACGAAGCGGTGGTTGGTGTCGGGCTGCAGGCGGGTCCGGGGCAGGATCTCGGTCCAGTCCTCGGAGCCCTCGGCCGCCACGGAGAGCGCCGCCCAGCCCGCGCTGTTGCCCTTGAGGTACGCGGTGTCGATCTCGACCGCGCGGATCTCGGACTCGGCGACCAGGCTGTAGCGGATCCAGTCGTTGCCCTTGTCGCGGCGGCGGCGCGTCTCCCAGCCGTCGTCCATCTTGCGGGAGCGGCCCGGCTGGATGGTGTTGGTCGCCGGGGAGTAGAAGCGGTCGGAGGCGTCCTCGACCTGGCCGCCGTTCTCGAGCGCGGCGAGGTCGAAGGTGCCGAGCACGCCGAGCCACTTCGGGTCCGGGGCGACCTCTCCGTACACGCGGAGGCGCGCGATGCCGCCGTCGGGGTGCTGGTTGACCCGCAGGTGGGTGAAGCGCTGCTCGACGTCGACGGCGAAGCCGTTGGCGGCGTGCCCGCCGATGGCGGTGCGCGGGACGAGGGTCGTCCACTTCACGTCGTCCGCGAGGAGCTCCTCGGGCGAGGGCGAGCCGGCCACGGAGGTGGCCTCCACGGAGACCGCCTGCGGGTAGTTGCCGCGGAAGTGCGCGGTGTCGACGACGATGCCGCGTACGACGCCGGGGGCACCGAGGCGTACGAGCGCCCAGTCGTGGTCGTCCTCGGTCGGGTGCGGCTGCTGGGCCGACACACCGCGGCGGCGGCGGGTCTCCCAGCCGTCCATGATCTTGCCCTTGTGACCGAAGTGCTCGGGGTCGAACTCCGCGGCCTCGGGCTTGAGCATGTTCTCGCGCTCGGCGAAGAACTCGTCGTTGGCGGCGATCACACCGGCGCCGAGACGGCGGTCGGCGAGGTCCGCGTACTGCGTGAAGGGGAAGTCCGCCGTGCGGTAGTCGGCGTACGGGTCGCCGCCGCCGTAGGGGCTGGCGTCGCCGGTGAAGGAAGGTATGGCGGACACGTCAGTTGTTCCTTTCGAGGAGGCTGCCGGAGGGCTCGGTGAGGGTGCCGCGGTCGGCGATCCGCTCGCCGCGCAGCCAGGTGGAGGTGACGACGCCGTGCAGGGTCTTGCCCGCGTAGGCGGTGACGCGGTTGCGGTGCTGGAGCTCGGCCGGGTCGACGGTGAAGGTCGCCTCGGGGGCAAGGACGGCGAAGTCGGCGTCGCGGCCGGCCTCGATCGCGCCCTTCTTCTCCAGGCCGGCGAGGCGCGCGGGGCCTGCGGACATCCAGCGGACGACGTCCTCCAGGTTGTGGCCGCGGCGGCGGGCCTCGGTCCAGATGGCGGGCAGGCCGAGCTGGAGGGAGGAGATGCCGCCCCAGGCGGAGGCGAAGTCCGGGGTCTTGAGGTCGGCCGTGGAGGGCGAGTGGTCGGAGACGATGCAGTCGATCGTGCCGTCGGCGAGGCCGTTCCAGAGCGCGTCCTGGTTGGACGCCTCGCGGATCGGCGGGCAGCACTTGAACTCGGTGGCGCCGTCCGGGACCTCCTCGGCGGTGAGCGTGAGGAAGTGCGGGCAGGACTCGACGGTGATCTTGACGCCCTCGGCCTTGGCGGCGGCGATCAGCGGCAGCGCGTCCGAGGACGACAGATGCAGGACGTGAACGCGGGCGTTGAGGCGGCGGGCCTGGTTGATCAGGTTCTCGATCGCCGTGTTCTCGGCGTCGCGGGGCCGGGACGCCAGGAAGTCGGCGTACTTCTCGCCGCTCCTCTGCGGGGCGGCGGCGAGGTGGTGCGGGTCCTCGGCGTGGACGATCATCAGGCCGCCGAAGCCCGCGATCTCGGCGAGCGAGTTCGCCAGCTGCTCCTGGTCCAGCTCGGGGAACTCCTCCACGCCGGACGGCGACAGGAAGCACTTGAAGCCGAAGACACCGGCGTCGTGCAGGGGTCGCAGGTCCTTGACGTTGTCGGGCAGCGCGCCGCCCCAGAAGCCGACGTCGATGTGCGCCTTGGTGCGGGCGACGTCCTGCTTGACCCGCAGGTGCTCGACCGTGGTGGTCGGCGGGAGCGAGTTCAGCGGCATGTCGAGGAGCGTGGTGATACCACCGGCGGCAGCGGCGCGGGTGGCGGTCCAGAAGCCCTCCCACTCGGTGCGGCCGGGGTCGTTCACATGCACATGGGTGTCGACGAGCCCAGGGAGTACGACGTCGTCGCCGACGTCCTCCAGCCGGGCACCCTCCGGGACCTCGGCGTCGTACGGCAGCACGGCGGCGATGGTCCCGCCGGAGACGGCGATCGACGCGGGCCCCGTCCCCTCGGGGGTGATGACGCGTGTCGAGCGCAGTACCAGGTTGACGTCCACCCGTACCCCTTTCCAGCAGAATTTCAACGAACTGTTGAAGGAGTCTTCACTCGGGACGACATGCCGTCAAGGGCACACTTCCAGCATGACCCCGTCGCCACCGCTCGCCCCGCACTCAACTTGGACGTTTCCATGAAGTGGAATGGGAATTTCGTACAGTAGAACGTAGCTCCGTACATGCGGGGACGAGGCGGATGTCGCCGGGCAGCCGCCGACACCGGACAAACACCCCCCTGACCGGCCCGTACACCGCGACCGGGACCGTGTGTCCGACCGGACGGCCCGGTAGGCTGCTGCCTTGCCCGCCTGCCCCGAAAGGACCTTGACGTGCCGACGTCCAGCGCCAGCACCACCGACGCCGCCAAGCCCGCCGCCGCGAGCGGTGGCGTCCAGTCCCTCGAGCGTGCCTTCGATCTCCTGGAGCGGATGGCCGACACCGGTGGCGAGGTCGGGCTGAGCGAGCTCTCCGCCAGCAGCGGACTGCCGCTGCCCACCATCCACCGGCTGATGCGCACGCTCGTGGCCTGCGGTTACGTACGCCAGCAGCCCAACCGCCGGTACGCGCTCGGCCCCCGGCTCATCCGCCTGGGCGAGTCCGCCTCCCGGCTGCTCGGCACCTGGGCGCGCCCGTACCTCGCGCGGCTCGTCGAGGAGACCGGCGAGACCGCGAACATGGCGCTGCTCGACGGCGACGAGATCGTGTATGTCGCCCAGGTGCCGTCCAAGCACTCGATGCGCATGTTCACCGAGGTCGGCCGGCGCGTGCTGCCGCACTCCACGGGCGTGGGCAAGGCGCTGCTGGCCTACACCCCGGCGGAGGAGGTGCGCGCGCTGCTCGCCCGTACGGGAATGCCGGCCGCCACCGAGAAGACGATCACCACGCCGGAGGGCTTCCTGGACGCGCTCGCGCTGGTCCGGGACGCGGGGTACGCCGTCGACGACAACGAGCAGGAGATAGGAGTCCGCTGCCTCGCGGTGTCGGTCCCCAACTCCCCCACCGCGGCGGCGATCTCGATCTCGGGCCCGGCGGGGCGTGTGACGGAGGCGGCGACGGAGAAGATCGTCCCGATCCTCCAGGAGGTCGCAGAGGAACTCTCCACGGCGCTCGCCAACACCGCGGCCAACGGCGGAGCGTAGCCGGGGGCGCCTGCGCCCCAGAGGGCGGTGCCGACCCGCAACCACGCTTGTGGTCACCCGCTCGACTGTCCGGTACCCCCACCCCCCACGCCCGCAGGGTTGCGGTCACCCGCTCCGCAGGGCGGTGCCCACCCTCAACCCCGCCCCGCCGGGTTGTGGGCAGGCGTTCCGCAGGGCTGGGGGTCCCCCCGGACGGAGTCTGGGGGAGGGTGGGCGCAACCCGACGACGGCGCCGCACCCGTGAGCACCGTACGGACCGGGAGCCTGGGCCCGGCAGGGGCACCGTTCCGTTGTGCCCACCCGTTCCGCCCCAGCGGAACAGTTGCCCACAACGGGGGGTGGCGGGGGTCGAGGGTGGGCGAGCCCCGACGGAACGATGGGCCCACCAGGGGGGTGGGCGAAGGTGACGGGTGGGTGGGCACCGCCCCGGCGGAGCGAATGCCCACAACGGGGTGGGCCCGCCCCGGCGGAACCGGTCGGCGAGCCGGGAGAGGTGGACACCGCCCCCGCGGAACCGGTCGGCCAAAGATCAGGCCGCCGCCGCCCGCTCCGTGACACGCCCGTCCTGGACCAGGACCGTCCCATCCGCGCACGACAGATGCGTGTGGTCGTGCGTCACCAAGACCGTCGCCGTGGACCGCTCCCGCGTCAGCGTCGCCAGCAAGGCCACGATCCCCGCCCCCCGCTCATGATCCAACGCACTCGTCGGCTCGTCGACCAGCAGCACCGACGGTTCGTTCATCAGCGCCCGCGCGATGTTGACGCGCTGCCGCTGACCGCCCGAGAGCTGGTGCGGGCGCCGCCCCGCCAGGTCCGCGAGGCCGACCGCGTCCAGGAGGGCCAGGGCCCGTTCCCGTACCGCCTTCGGCCTGGCTCCCGACAGATGCGCCATCACCTGCAGCTGCTCCGCCGCCGTCAGCGACCCCAGCAGATTCGGCTGCTGGAAGACGATCCCCACCCGCTCCCGCCGCAGCGCCGCCCGCCCCGCCGCATCCAGCGAACCCGTCTCCGTCCCGGCCACGACCACCCGCCCCCGGTCCGGGGTGACCAGCGTCGCGGCGACGGCCAGCAGGCTGGACTTTCCGGAGCCGGAGGGGCCGACGACCGCGGTCAGGTGGCCCGCCGGCACCTCCAGGGAGACCGAATCGAGGGCGGTGAGCCGCCCCTCGCCGTCCGGGTACGTCAGCGTCACGTCGTCGAGCAGCAGAGTCATCGGGCACTCCCGAGCGCGGTCAGAGGGTCGACGGCGGTGATCCGCCGGATGGACAGGGCGGCCCCGAGGACACCGAGGACGATCATCACGGCGGCCGGCCCGAGCACGGTCAGCGGTTCCAGGACGAACGGCACGTCCCCACCGCTGATGAGCACGCCGGCGCCGACCGCGAGGCCGGTGCCGAGCAGCGTGCCCGCGGTGAGCATCAGCACCGCCTGCCCGAGCGCGTCCTTCAGCAGGTACGGGGTCGAGGCGCCGAGCGCCTTCAGCACGGCCACGTCCCCGCTGCGCTGAATCGTCCAGACGGTGAAGAAGGCCCCTATGACGAGCGCCGAGATGACGAAGAGGAAGCCGCGCATCAGCTGCAGAGAGCCGTTCTCGGCCTGGTAGGACCCTATGGCGGTCAGAGCCTCGTCGATCGTCCGCGACTCGGTGCCCAGCGCCGCGTCGCCCGCCCCGAGGTCCGCGCCCTCCGCGACACTCAGCGCGATGACGGTGGCCTGCTCCTCCGGCGTGGTGCCGCTGTGCCCGAGCTTCTGCCAGTCGTCGAGCGAGGTCCAGGCGACAGGCGTGTGGCTGTACGAGGCGTCGCCCGCCACGGCCGCGACGGTGGCCCCCAGCGGACCGAGGCGTACGGCCCCGCCCACCGCGACACCGAGCTCCTCGGCGGCGGACTCGGAGAGGACGATCCGGCCGGGTCCGATCTTCCCGCTCTCCGGCGCGAGACCGGCCGACGGCTCGGTACCGAAGGCGGAGACGGCCGCCGTACGGTCCCCGGCGGCCGCGTTGAGCGTGCGGATGCCGAGCGGCTGCGCGCTCGTGACACCGGGCCGCTTCGCCCACTGCCGCCACTCGCCCTCCGTCACCGTCGAGTTGGTGAAGGAGACCGACTGACCGGAGGGTGGGGCGGCGAAGGACAGCCGGTCCGCGGGCAGCCCCGTGATCGCCGAGATGTTCTCGCGGGCCAGCCCGGAGGTCAGCCCGGACAGCAGTCCGACGAGCAGGGTGATGAGCACGATCACCGTGCCCATCAGGGTGAATCGCCCCTTGGCGAATCGCAGGTCTCTCCATGCCACGAACATGGGACCAAGCTTCCCCGGGGCCGGTGGGCCGCGGCATCGCGCCACGGATGGCTCCGCAATCAAACTTTCGGTTGAGTCCGGATTGTCTGCCCCCGCCTACGCTGGACAGATCATGGATCCGCGTTCCCTCACCCCCGCCCTGCGCGCCCTGCGCCTCTGCCTGCATCTGCTGATGGCGGGCCTGCTCGCGCTGGCGGCGGTCCGGTCGGACTCGGGTGCTGGCGTCGCCCTCGCGGTGGTGACCGGCGCGGTCTACGCGACCGGCTCGGCCCTGCCGTCCGTACGGGACTCCCAGCGGGCCGCCGCGGTGTGGCTGGCGGCGCTGTGCGCGTCCTGGCTGGCGCTGCTGTGGGCCACCCCCGACGGGCTGTGGGTGGCCTTCCCGCTGTACTTCCTCCAGCTGCACCTGCTGCCGCTGCGCTGGTCGCTGCCGACGGTCGGACTGACGGCGGTCGCGGCGATCCTCTCGTACGTACGGCACGGCGCGCCGCTCAACCCCGGTGTCTTCATCGGGCCCCTGCTCGGCGCGGCGGTGGCGGTGGCGACGGTGCTCGGCTACCAGGCGCTGTACCGGGAGAGCGAGCGGCGACGGCGGATGGTCGAGGAGCTGATCGAGACCCGGGCCGAGCTGGCGGCGGCCGAGCGGCACGCGGGCACGCTCGCGGAGCGCGAACGCCTCGCCCGCGAGATCCACGACACCCTGGCACAGGGCCTCTCCTCGATCCAGCTGCTGCTGCGGGCGGCCGAGCGGGCCCTGCCGGAGGGCTCGCCCGCCGCCGGGCACATCGAGCGGGCGCGGCGGGCGGCGCAGGACAACCTGGCGGAGGCGCGGCGGTTCGTACGGGCGCTGTCGCCGCCGGATCTGGAGCACGGTTCGCTGGCGGCCGCGCTGGAGCGGCTCTGCGAACCGAGCCCCGAGGTGCCGTTGCGGGCGCGCTTCACGCTGAGCGGGACGCCGGCGGAGCTGCCGACCCCGTACGAGGTGGCGCTGCTGCGCATCGCGCAGTCGGCGTTCGCGAACACGGTGCGGCACGCCTCGGCGGCGCGCGCGGAGATCACGCTGTCGTTCATGGACGCCTCGGTGACGCTGGACGTGGTCGACGACGGCAAGGGCTTCGACCCGGCGCCGCTCGCCCCCTCCCCGGAGGGTGGATTCGGGCTGCCGGCCATGCGTTCGCGGGCGGAGTCGCTCGGTGGCACGTTCACGGTGGAGTCCGCGCCCGGTCAGGGCACGGCCGTCGCCGTCTCCCTCCCTCTTCCCGCTGGAGTGTCGACATGACGATCCGTCTCCTGCTGGCCGACGACCACCCGGTGGTACGGGCCGGGCTGCGCGCGGTCCTGGACACGGAGCCGGACTTCGCCGTGGTCGGCGAGGCGGCGACCGCCGAGCGGGCCGTGGAGCTGGCCGCGGCGGGCGGGGTGGACGTGGTGCTGATGGACCTGCAGTTCGGGGCCGGGATGCACGGCTCGGAGGCCACGGCGGCGATCACCGCGCGGGCCGGTGGCCCGAGGGTCCTCGTCCTGACCACGTACGACACGGACGCGGACATCCTGGCGGCGGTGGAGGCGGGCGCCTCGGGCTATCTGCTGAAGGACGCGCCGCCGGAGGAGCTGGCGGCGGCGGTCCGTACGGCTGCGGCGGGCCAGTCGGCGCTGGCCCCGGCGGTGGCGCACCGGCTGATGGACCGGATGCGGACGCCGGCGGAGGCGCTGACGAAGCGGGAGCTGGAGGTGCTGCAGCTGGTGGGCGAGGGTCTGTCGAACCAGCAGATCAGCAAGGCGCTGTTCCTCAGCCAGGCGACGGTGAAGTCCCACCTGGTGCACATCTTCGCCAAGCTCGGCGTCGACTCCCGCACGGCGGCAGTGGCGACGGCGACGGCGCGCCGCCTCATCCGACGGTAGCCACGCCGAGGCACGGGCTCTTCGGGGCGCGGGTCCCTCGGGGCGCGGGTCCCTCGGGGCGCGGTCCAGGTGCCCGCCGCCTCACTCGCCCGCGGCGGCCCGCCGGATCGCGTCGAGCGCGCGCGTCACGTCGTCGTCGGTCGTGGACCAGTTGCTGACCGAGATGCGCATGACCCGGCGGCCGTGCCAGGTGGAGCCGCTGATCCATGTCGTGCCGTCGTCGAGCAGCCGGGCCAGCACCCGTTCCGTACGGGCGTCGTCGCCGAACTCGGCGCAGACCTGGGTGAACACCACGTCGTTGAGGACGGTAGCGCCGTCGATCCCGGCGATGCCGGTGGCGAACGCGGAGGCGTGCCGGCACAGCCGCTCGACGAGGTCGGCCACGCCTGATCGGCCGAGGGACCTGAGGGCGGCCCATACGGGGAAGGCCCTGCCGCGCCGGGAGAGCTCGGGGACCTTGTCGATGGGGTCACCGAGCGCGTGCTGGATGAGGTAGTCGCCCCGCAGGCCCATCGCTGCCCGGAGCGCGGACGGATCACGCACGATCGCGAGGCCGCAGTCGTACGGGACGTTCAGGGTCTTGTGGGCGTCGGTCGCCCAGGAGTCGGCCTGCTCGCAGCCCACCGTCAGATGCGCGTACCGCGGAGAGACGGCGGCCCAGAGTCCGAAGGCGCCGTCGACGTGGACCCAAGCGTCCGCCTCGCGAGCGGCCCGGATCGTCTCGGCGAAGGGATCGAAGGCGCCGGAGTGGATGTCTCCGGCCTGCAGGATCACAAGGGTGGGGCTCC
The DNA here is from genome assembly GCF_036237275.1 of Streptomyces sp. NBC_01353. Lineage (GTDB taxonomy): Bacteria > Actinomycetota > Actinomycetes > Streptomycetales > Streptomycetaceae > Streptomyces. The sequence continues at coordinate 1,819,107 of NZ_CP108352.1, forward strand.
GCCCGCCGGCCGCCAGGGTGTACCGGAGGGCCTCGGGCCGGATGCGCCCCTGGTCGTCCGCCGCCACCAGCTCCGGCCTCCCGAGGCCCAGGTAGCGCAGCGCCAGGTCGATGGCCATGTGGCGGTGCTCGCCGGCGACGACCCGCACGGCCGGCCCGCCCGCGAGCCCCTCACGGGCGACGTCCCCGCCGACGCGCCGGACCACCTCGTCGCGCGCCGCGGCGAGGCAGGTGAAGTTCGCCATCGTGGCGCCCGTGGTGAAGCCGACGGCGCTGTCGTCCGGCAGACCGAGCAGATCGAGCAACCAGGCGCCGGCGATCTCCTCCGCCGCCGCGTACGCGGGGGTGACGGTGCGCATCACGCAGTTCTGGTCCCAGGCGCTGACCAGCCAGTCCGTGGCCAGCGCGGCCGGTTCGCCGCCGCCGACGACGAATCCGTAGAAGCGGCCGCTGGGGAATGCGGTGAGCCCCGGTTCACAGGCCGTGGCCAGCAGGTCGACGACGTCGGCGGGTGTGCCGGGACCGTCGGGCAGTGCGGGACCGAGCGCGCGCACGATCTCGTCGACCGAGGCGCGGGCGGGGACCGGGCGGTCGGACAGGCTGGCCAGCCAGCGGACGGCATGGTCGTACGCCTGTCGGAGCGCCGCCTCGCGCGCGTCCATACCTCGGACTATGGGACAGTCGCCGCCGCCCCGCAAGCCGCGGCCGACCCCGTCACATGCGACGACGTCACCGAAGTTCGCGCGGGGGCTCTCCGAAGAGCTCGACGGCCTGGCGGACGCCCGTAAGACCGTTCGACAGGGCGCTGACGGAGCCGATCGAGCCGGCGATGAGCAGCAGGGAGCGGCGCAGTCGCCGTACCTCGGGGATTCCGCCGGCGGCCATCGCGTCCAGCGCGGCGAGTTCGTCCTCGGCGATGCCCCGGTCGGTGAACTCGGCCGGATGGCCCGCCAGTTCGCGACGGAGCCGGGAGACGGCGGCACGCAGCTCAGCCACCCTCGGGTCCTCGCCGCTGCCGGTCCTCACACGCCTCTGCCCAACGCTTCGCAACAAGTTCTCCCCCTCGCACGACACTGTGCGGCGAACTCCACACACCGACCGGACCCGTCGAACGGTGGTCAGGCGCCCGGAGTCGCGAGCCAGTTAACGCCATCGCGCGCCGGGTGCGCCACTCCGTGGACGTAATTCAGGCGTCCGTGTGCACGCCCGGCGCACGGGGGCGCATGGGGTATGCAGTCCTCATGACACAGACACCTCGTTCCTCCCCGCAGATCGCCGGTCTGCTGCTGGCCGCGGGCGGTGGGCGGCGCCTCGGTGGCCGCCCCAAGGCGCTCCTGACCCATCGCGGCCGCCCGCTGGTCGAGCACGCGGTGCGCGTGCTGCGCGAGGGGGGCTGCGAGGTGATCCACGTCGTCCTGGGGGCCTCGGCCGATCTCGTACGGGAGCGGGCCGAGCTCCCCGGCTGCGTCCTGGTCGACAACCCGGAGTGGGCGGAGGGCATGGGGTCGTCGCTGCGGTCCGGTCTGGCCTCGCTCGCCGCCGACGCGCTGCCGGTCGACGCCGCGCTGGTCTCCCTGGTCGACCAGCCGGGGATCGGCGCCGAGGCGGTGGCGCGGGTCCGGTCGGCGTACCGCTCGCGCGATTCCCTCGCGGCTGCCTCGTACGAGGGGAAGCGGGGCCATCCGGTGCTGTTCGGCGCGGATCGCTGGGCGGGCATCGCGGCGGGTGCGGTCGGCGACCAGGGGGCACGTGACTATCTGAAGGCGCACCGGGATGCGATCACTCTCGTGGACTGCTCGGATGTGGCCGAGCCCTATGACATCGACACGGAGGCGGATCTGGCGCACCTGGAGTGAAGAACGTGGCACTGAGCGCCACCTTCTGTCGATCCAGAGAATCTCGACATCAACAAACGATTGAACTTCCACCATGAGGAAACTAGTATCCACTGTTCAGAAGCGCCTGATCCTCTGACGGCGCTCGCGGTCGTATCTCGGCGCCTGCGGCACTCCGTGCCGAATCGCGACGCCCGGCGGCCGCAAGGCACCGCCCGTGAAGCCCGCTGAAGGAAGTGACAGTTCATGTCCGCACCAGCGCCGTCCCCCCTGGCCGTCGTCGAAGCCGAGCCCCTGCCGAGGCAGGAGGAGGTGCTGACCGACGCGGCCCTCGCCTTCGTGGCGGAGCTGCACCGGCGGTTCACGCCGCGCCGGGACGAGCTCCTTGCCCGCCGGGCGGAGCGCCGCGCCGAGATCGCCCGTACCTCGACCCTCGACTTCCTCCCGGAGACCGCCGCCATCCGCGCGGACGACTCCTGGCGCGTCGCGCCGGCCCCGGCGGCCCTCAACGACCGCCGTGTCGAGATCACCGGGCCGACCGACCGCAAGATGACGATCAACGCCCTGAACTCGGGCGCCAAGGTCTGGCTCGCCGACTTCGAGGACGCCTCGGCCCCCACCTGGGAGAACGTGGTCCTCGGCCAGGTCAACCTGATCGACGCGTACACCCGGAAGATCGACTTCACCGACCCGCGGTCGGGCAAGTCGTACGCCCTCAAGGCGGCCGACGAGCTGGCCACGGTCGTCATGCGGCCGCGCGGCTGGCACCTGGAGGAGCGCCACCTGACGTTCGAGGGCCGGCCGGTCCCCGGCGCGCTCGTCGACTTCGGCCTGTACTTCTTCCACAACGCCAAGCGCCTCATCGAGCTCGGCAAGGGCCCCTACTTCTACCTCCCGAAGACGGAGTCGCACCTGGAGGCCCGCCTCTGGAACGACATCTTCGTCTACGCCCAGGAGTACGTCGGCATCCCGCAGGGCACCGTCCGCGCCACCGTGCTGATCGAGACGATCACGGCCGCGTACGAGATGGAGGAGATCCTCTACGAGCTCCGCGACCACGCGGCGGGCCTCAACGCGGGCCGCTGGGACTACCTCTTCTCCATCGTCAAGAACTTCCGTGACGGCGGCGCCAAGTTCGTGCTCCCGGACCGCAACGCGGTCACGATGACGGCCCCGTTCATGCGCGCGTACACCGAACTCCTCGTCCGCACCTGCCACAAGCGCGGGGCGCACGCGATCGGCGGCATGGCGGCCTTCATCCCGTCCCGCAAGGACGCCGAGGTCAACAAGGTCGCCTTCGAGAAGGTCAAGGCGGACAAGGACCGCGAGGCCGGCGACGGCTTCGACGGCTCCTGGGTCGCCCACCCGGACCTGGTCCCGATCGCCATGGCCTCCTTCGACGCGGTGCTCGGCGACAAGCCGAACCAGAAGGACCGGCTGCGCGAGGACGTCTCGGTGGCGCCCGGCGACCTGATCGCGATCGACTCCCTCGACGCGAAGCCCACGTACGACGGCCTGCGCAACGCCGTCCAGGTCGGCACCCGCTACATCGAGGCGTGGCTCCGCGGCCTCGGCGCGGTCGCCATCTTCAACCTGATGGAGGACGCGGCCACGGCGGAGATCTCGCGCTCGCAGATCTGGCAGTGGATCAACGCGGGCGTGGAGTTCGAGCACGACGAAAAGACCGTGAAGGCCACTCCCGAGCTGGCCCGCAAGGTCGCGGCGGAGGAACTGGCCGCGATCCGCGAGGAGATCGGCGAGGAGGCCTTCGCTGCCGGCAAGTGGCAGCAGGCCCACGACCTGCTGCTCCACGTCTCCCTCGACGCCGACTACGCCGACTTCCTGACCCTCCCGGCGTACGACCAGCTGACCGGCTGACCAACTGGCCGGCTGACCCGCACAGCAGCCGAGCAGCACCTTCGGTCACGACATGAACAGGCTCCGCCCCCGGTGAACGCACAGCACCGGGGGCGGAGCCATTTTCGCTCCGGTGTGTTTCACAGGGCATGTGACGCAACCGAGATACGCAGCTACCTAGCGGTAACAAGCCACGGCGTGCCAGATTCCGCCTTGCCACCGGCCGGCGGCTGTCCCTCACTCCACTGCAAGGACGCAGGAGCACAGCCATGCCCACCCCCCGCCGCTCTCCCCACCGTGCCATGCGCGCGGTTCTCGCCGCCTCGCTGGCCGTCACCGGCCTGGTGGCCGCCGGTGGCACCTCCCCCGCCGCCGCGAGTTCCGGTTCCGGCCCCACCGCCGTCGTCTCGATGGGCGACAGCTACATCTCCGGGGAGGCCGGGCGCTGGCAGGGCAACAGCCTCACCACGAGCGGCAGCCGCGACGGGACCGACCGGGCATGGACGGGTAGTGCGTACGACCCCTCCCGGGTGTACGGCACCACCGCCGCCAACGGCTGCCACCGCTCCGACGCGGCCGAGGTGAAGAGCGCCACCGGGATCGCCTCCGCGCTGATCAACATCGCCTGCTCCGGCGCCACGACCGAGAACGTCTTCCGGTCGTCGAACGGCGGCAGGGCGTACAAGGGTGAGGCCCCGCAGGCCGACCAGCTCGCCGCTGTCGCGGCCTCCCACGACGTGAAGACGATCGTGCTGTCCGTCGGCGGCAACGACCTGGGCTTCGCCGACATCATCCGGAACTGCGCGACCGACTACATCGTCTGGTACTCGTACTGCCACGACGACCAGCAGAACGAGGTCGACGCGAAGATCGACGCCGCGATGGCGGGCGTCGGCAAGTCCGTGGACGAGATCCGGGCGGTGATGTCCGGCGCCGGGTACGCCGCCTCCTCCTACCGGATCGTGCTCCAGTCGTACCCCTCGCCCATCCCGCGCGCCGCCGACAACCGCTACGGGGAGAGCGGCTGGAGCCGTACCAACACGGGCGGCTGCCCGTTCTGGAACCTGGACTCCGACTGGGCCAGGGACTCGCTCGTCCCGCAGGTCGCCAACCGTCTCAAGGGTGTCGCCGCGGCCAAGGGCGTGCAGTTCATGGATCTGCGGGACATGCTGCAGGGCCGCGAGGTGTGCGCGAAGGCCAGCAAGCAGGTCAGCGCTACGGTGCCGGCCTCGCCCGCGACCAGCGAGTGGGTGCGCTGGATCGACCAGAACCAGACACAGGGCCCGATCCAGGAGAACGTGCACCCCAACCACTACGGCCAGTTGGCGCTCGGCCGCTGTCTCGCGCTGATCCACGCGCAGCCGAGCGGCAACTTCTCCTGCCGCAACACGGCCGGCACCGGGGCCTCCGGGATGTACCTGACGGCCGTCTCCTGACGGCCGTTACTCGCCCCCCCCACGGGGTTGTTCAGCGGGCGCGGCGCCTCCCCCGGTTCCGGCGCCGTGCCCGCGGCTTCCCCGTCCTCGCTTCGGACAGCCCGGGCACCTTGACACCGAGCGCGCCGAGCGTCCGCTCCGCCCGGTACGGGTCGGCCGCGGCCATCTCCTTCACCAGCGCGTCGACACCACCCGGCCAGCCTTCGGCGGCGGAGTCGAGGACCGCCCGCCCGGCCGTTCGGCGGGAGAGCCGGTCCAGGATCAGCACGGCGCGGGCGGACAGCGGCACTCGGGTCTCGTCCGCCGGCTCGCCCCTGGCCCGCAGGATCCCGTATGCGTACGCACCCATCACCGGGTCGTCGAGGGCTCCGCGCAGGGCCTCGACGGGCGCGGCGGCCGGGTCGAGGAAGCCGAAGACGGCGCGGGTGTCGGCGGCCTCGTACGTCCCGGCGTTGACGGTGCCGAGGGCGGCGAGCAGCTGGGACCAGGCGTCGTCGGTGTCCCCGCGCGCGCGGAGCCAGTCGGTCAGGACGCGCGTGGCGGCGGAGGCGGACCAGCCCTCGGCGGCGGTGATCACGGTCGGGGCGTCCCAGGCGGTGGTCTCGGCGGCGTCGGGCGCCGCGACCCCCCGGACCCGCATCAGGTAGTGCAGGACCTCGACGCCCCACGGGGTGAGGCCGAAGGCGTCGCCGGTACGGAAGACCATGTCGGTCCCGGCCAGCCGGTCGACGGTGTCGGCCATGGCCCGGGCGGACGGTTCGAGGCGAGCGCGGTCGTCGTCGGCGACGGGGGTCCCCACGAGCCGGGACAGTTCGTCGGCGGATGGGACGACATAGGCGTCATGGGCCTTCGCCGGTACGAGTACGGGCGCGTCCTCCAGACGGGGGTCCACCGGCCAGTCCTCGAACTCGGCGGCCCTGCGGGCGACCGATTCGGCGCAGGATCCCCGCTGGTAGAGCGCGTACAGCAGATGGGCGGCCTCGCCGTCGTACAGGCCGCCGGTCTCGCTCTTCATCTCCTCGACGGCGGCGGCGAGCAGGTCGGCACCGGCCTCGACGGACCGCTGGGGGTCGTGTGCCTCGACGGGCGGCGGCGGCAGGGGGACGGCGGAGTCCTCGTAGTAGTTCAGGTGCTCGTCGAGGAGGGTGTCGGCGAGGACGAGGTGCGGGAAGGCGTCCGGACCGGGCGCGAGATGGGCGTACGGCCCCGCGAGCGCCCCGGCGAGCCCCTCGGCGGTCCAGCGGTCGACCAGCCGGCCCGCGGCCTTGCCGACCCCGTGCGAGACGTCCGCGTCGGAGAGCAGCGGCCCGGCGGGCGAGGGCGCTTCCGCCTCCCGTACGTACGCGCTGGTGAGTGCCTCGGCGAGCACCATGTCGGCGAGCTCGCTGCGGTTCATCAGATCGGCCCTGCGCAACCCGTCCGGCGGGGTCACCCCGTCGTGGGCGGCGAGCCAGGCACGCACGGCGGCGGCGTCACCGGGGTCGGCGCCGTCGGCCCGCAGCAGCGAGGCGTACCAGCGCTGCCAGGTCAGATTGCCGGGGTCCTTCATCGCCCGCTCGAAGTCGGGCACCGTCTCCTCGATTGCGGCCACGATCCGCGCCTGCCGCTTCCCGTTGAGCCGCCCGGCCTCCCGGACGCGCTCGGTGAGCGCCACGAGCACGGCGGGATAGGCCGCCAGCTCCTCGGGCGTCGCGTACACGAAGGCCGGCACGTCCTCGACGAGAAGATGCCGCACGAGGTGCACGGTCGGCTCGGGCAGCCCGCTGCGCCGGTCGGCCCCGCGCAGCGACAACAACCCGAGCACGGCGTCGGCGGCGCGTGCGGACGAAGGGTCGCGGAGCTCCGGTGTTCCGTCGAGGAACGCGTCGAGCCCGGTGTTGGAGAGCACGGTCCCTGCCACCTTTCCCAGGGTAGTTCCGGCGCGCGCCGGACGCCGACGCCTGTGGCGGCGCCGTCATGGGACGACAACGGTCCGCTGGGCGGAGAAGTCACCCCAGGTGCCGTCGGGGAGGCGGGCGCGGAGTTTGATGCTGTAGCGGGTGCCGGGGGTGGTGGGGACCGTGAAGGTGTAGGTGGCGGGGCCGGGTGGGGGGTCGGCGCCCCAGATGATCGTCGTGGCGAAGGATTCGTTGAGGTAGAGCTGGTGCTCCTTGACCGGGGCGCCGGTGCCCGGCGGGGTCCAGGTGAGGGTGATCTCGCCCTTGATGGCGGTCGCCTTCAGGTTCGTCGGGGCGGTGTTGGGGGCGGCGCCGGGGGCCGGGGTGGTGGTGAGGTCGGCCGGGTTGCTGTCCGGGGAGGAGTTCTCCGCGGCGTCGCGGGCGCGGACGGTGAACGAGTAGACCGTGCCGGGGCGCAGGCCGGTGATGCGGGCGGTGGTCGCCGTGCCGGGGACGGTGTGGACGCGGGCGTCGGCCTGGTAGACGTCGTACGCGGTGATCTTGGTGTCGTCGCGGGCCGGGGTCCAGGTCAGGGTGGCGGTGTGGCTGCCGGCGGGGGTGACGCGCAGGGCTCGCGGGGTCGTCGGGGGCGTGCGGTCCTGGGCGGTCGCGGCGAGGGTGGTGGCGGCGACGGGCGCGCTGGGGACGGAGCGGTTTCCGGCGGCGTCGCGGGCGCGGACGGTGAAGGTGTACGGGGTGGCGGGGGTGAGGCTCACGATGTCGGCCATGAGCGTCGTGGCGGGGAGGTCCTTCACCTTGCGGCCCTGCTGGTAGACCTCGTAGCCGGTGACCCCGCGGTCGTCGGTGGCCGCGTTCCACATGACGTGGACGGTGCTCGCGCTGCCGGCGGACGCGGTGACTCCGGTGGGGGCGGTGGGGCTGCGGGTGTCCTTCTCCGGGCCGCCGGAGCAGGCCGCGAGGGTGAGGGCGGCGACGGTCAACACGCGGGCGGCGAGCGGGCGTTGCACAGGAATGCCTCCGTCCGTCGGAATGGTCCAGACCTGTATGACACGGAGGGGAGGGCCTCCGCAAGGGGGCGTTGTCAGTGGGATGCGCTTCACTGATTTCGTCACTCTCTGTAATCGACGGGTTTGGGGGAATCATGACGGACCGTACGACCTATGTGACGCCGGCCGGGCTGCGGCAGCGCGGGTGGAGCGATGCGATGGTGCGCGACCTGCTGGGGGCGCCCGACGTGCAGGGGCGGGATCCGCGGCGGTGGTCGATCGCGCCGGTGCGGCTGTATCGCCTGGCGCGGGTGGAGGCGGTGGAGCGGACACCGGAATTCACGCAGTGCGCCGCCGCCTCGGGCCGGCGCTCCTCGGCCTCGGAGGCGGGGGCCGAGGCCCGCCGGCAGGCGGTGCTCGCCGCGATCCGGGCGGAGCCGATCGAGGTGCCACGCCTCCCCGCCGCCGAGCTGGAGCGGCGGGCCGTGCGACATCGCCATCTGCTCGGCGCCCGCAGTCCCGGAGGGGTGGCGGCGGGGGCGCTGGTGCGGTGGCAGGTGAGCTATCTGCGGCACGCGCTGTCGCGGTACGAGACGCTGCTCGACGGGCTGTACGGGTCGACGGGCCGGGCGGAGGCCGAACGGCTGCTGAGCAGACGACTGTACGAGGCGATCGCGGCGGCCTATCCCGTGCTGGCGAAGGAGTGCGGGCGCCGGATCGGCACGGACCGATGAGTTCTGGCGTCCTCGACGGTCTCAGTTTGCATGGAGAAGACGGAGCACATCGATCTGGGAGCGGCTGCCGAGCGGGTGGCACGACTCGCCGAGGGCATCGGCGACGAGCGGCTCGGGGACCCGACGCCCTGTCCCGAGTACGCGGTGCGGGAGGTGCTCGCCCATGTCGCGAGTCTGAGCGTGGCCTTCCGCGACGCGGCCCGCAAGGACTTCGGGGCGACGACCGGCACACCGCCCGGCTCGGTCCGGCCGGTCCTGGAGGACGACTGGCGCGCGGCCCTGCCGAAGGCCCTGAACGAACTGGCGGCGGCCTGGCGCGAGCCCGGCGCCTGGGAGGGGGACACACAGGCGGGCGGCATCGACATGCCCGCGGCCGTCATGGGCATGGTCGCGCTGAACGAGCTGCTGATCCACGGCTGGGACCTGGCGCGCTCCACGGGCCAGGCGTACGAGGTGAGCGAGGAGGAACTGGCTGTGTCCGAGGCCCTGCTGACCCCGGAGGAGGACGCTCCTGCCGAGGAGGGCTTCTTCGGCCCGATCGTCCCGGTCCCGGACGACGCTCCCCTGCTCGACCGTGTGGTGGGCCTGAGCGGCCGACGCCCGGACTGGCGTCCGGTGTAGTGGGGAGCCGAGCGGCTCCGCACGGTCATCGGGGCGTGTTGCCCTCCCGCCATGGGTCCAGCAGCTTCGCGAGCCTGCGGCAGGCCGCCGGGATCGGGGCGATCACCGGGGTCTCGAACCGGGCGCGCAGGGACTCGGCCGCCTCGCCCAGTGGGCCGCCGCCGATGACGACGGCCCGCGCACCGTCCCGTACGACACACTCCTGGACCGCACGCGCCAGGCTCTCGCGGAGCGACTCCGGGTCGGCGGACAGGGCCTGCGGGTCTCCCTCGGTCAGGCGGAGGCCGGTGAAGCGGTCGGAGAGGCCGAGGGCGGCGACCCGCTCGACGACGGCCCCCGCCAGCAGCGGCGTGGTCGTCGCGATGCCGAAGCTCCGCCCGGAAGCGGCGGCCTCCAGCAGGGCCGCCTCCCCGATGCCGACGACCGGCACCGGCCCGCGCGCCGAGGCCAGGGAGAGCGCCCGCAGTTCCGCCAGGCCCGGGTCGCCGAAGGCGGCCACCAGCAGCGCCCGGCAGGTGCCGGAGGCCAGGGCCCGGCGGCCGGCCGCGACCACCTCCGGGGCGGCTGCGGGCAGGGCGGCCGGGTCGGTGAGCATCCGCGGGCCGCGCGCCACGGTCACCCCACGGACCAGCGGTCCCAGCGTCCGCCGGGCGATCGCGGTCATCATCGCGGTGGTGTCCGTCGACGTGTTGGGGTTGATGAGGACGACCGCCGGCACCGCGCCGGGGTCGACGGAAGCGGCGAGCTCCGCCCGTACACCGGGGGCTGCCGATCCACGCACGACACCGGCCCCCGCGTCGGACGCGGGGACCGGCTCGATGGACGGACGGGGCGTGTTCAGTGGACGTGCGCCGCCTTGGCCGTGCGGGTCTCGGAGATCTCCTCGCCCGGTTCCATGGGTGCGGTGACCGTGTCCTCGTCGCCGCGCTTGCCCAGGTGGTTGAAGACCAGGTTCAGCAGGACCGCCGCGACACATCCGGTCGAGATGCCCGAGTCCAGGATGATCTTCGCGGTCTCCGGGAAGGCGTGGTAGAACTCCGGCTCCGTGATCGGGATGATGCCGACGGCCAGCGAGACCGCCACGATCAGCACGTTGTTGTCCTTCTCCAGGCCGGCCTTGACGAGCGTCTGGATGCCGCTCGCGGCGACCGAGCCGAAGAGGACGACGCCCGCGCCGCCGAGCACCGGCCGCGGGACGACCGAGATCAGCGAGGCCGCGATCGGCGACAGGCCCATCAGGACCAGGAAGCCACCACCACAGGCCACCACGAAGCGGCTGCGGATCTTCGTCATGGCGACCAGCCCGATGTTCTGGGCGAAGGCGCTGCACATGAAGCCGTTGAAGAGCGGGCTGATGGCGGAGCCGAGGGTGTCGGCGCGCAGTCCGGCCGCGATGGTCTTCTCGTCGGCCGGTCGATCGACGATCTCGCCGAGCGCCAGCATGTCGGCGGTCGACTCGGTCATCGAGACGAGCATGACCACGATCATGGAGACGATCGCGGCGAGCGCGAACTGCGGGGCGCCGAAGTGGAACGGCGACGGGAAGCCGATCACGGACGCCTCGGCCACCGGGCTGAAGTCCGTGACACCGAACGGGATCGCGATGAGGGTGCCGATGACCAGACCGACCAGGACGGCGATCTGCTTCAGGAAGCCCCGCGTGAAGCGGCGCAGGACCAGCACGACGACGAGCGTGATCGCCGCGAGGGTGAGGTAGGTCGTCGAACCGTAGTCCTTGGCCGTCGGATTGGGGCCTTGGGCCCAGCCGAAGGCGACCGGAAGGAGCGAGACGCCGATGAGGGTGATCACGGTGCCGGTGACCACGGGCGGGAAGAAGCGGACGAGCTTGGAGAAGTACGGGGCGGCTATGAAGCCGAGGAGACCCGCGACGATGATCGCGCCGAAGATGATCGGCAGGGCGTCGGCCTTGTTGTCGGTGGTGTCGACGATCGCCAGCATGGGGGCGACGCCGGCGAAGGTGACGCCGTTGACGAACGGCAGCCGGGCGCCGATCTTCCAGACACCGAGTGTCTGGAGGAAGGTGGCGAGTCCTGCGGTGAAGAGGCTGGCTCCGGTGAGGAAGGTCAGTTCGGTGCCGGAGAGTCCGACGGCCGCGCCGACGATCAGGGGCGGGGCCACGACCCCGGCGTACATGGCGGCCACGTGCTGGAGACCGCTGGTGAACATTTTCAGGGGCGGCAGAGTCTCGTCGACCGGATGCTTCTGGTCTTCGGTGTCGGCGCCTGCGTCTTGCGCATCATTGCGAAACCTGGGCTTGGTGGCCACGGAGGTTCCTCCGGTCGGGTAACACGTCGGCGGGGACGTGGGTGTCATGGAGGTGGTGCAAAGCGGTGCAGGTCGTGCGCCTCACGGGTGCGGCTCATGAGGAAGTGGGGGTACTTCTTCATTCTTGAAAAATGCGTCGTGTGCCCGGGGAGGCCTGGAGGGCTGACACACGTCGACCGTCCGGGGGGTGCCGTACCTCTTTACGTACGGGCACCCCCCGTCCAGCCGGCCACGGGCCCCGCTCGGGTCCGTGGCGACCGACCGAGGGCCGTCCCCCTCGGTCGGACTCCTTGGGGAGGATCAGCCCTGGGCCGTGATACGGGCCAGGCGCTGGGCCTCCGCGCGCGCGTCGCGGGCGATCGCCTCTTCGTCCGCGAACAGCAGGCGGTTGTTCTCGACGATCTGCTTGCCGTTGACGAACGAGGCCGTCACCGGGGCAGCGGCGCCGAACACGATCGCGGTGACCGGGTCGGCGATCGACGAGTGGCCGATGCCGTCGATCTTCCAGAGCACGAAGTCGGCGAGCTTGCCGGGCTCCAGAGAACCGATGTTGTCGGCGCGGCCGAGGACCTGGGCGCCACCGTACGTACCGAGGCGCAGCGCCTGGCGGGCGTTGAGCGCGGACTCGCGGTGGGCGCCGAGACGGTTGATGAGGAGCGCGTTGCGCAGCTCGGTGTGGAGCTCGCCCGACTCGTTGGAGGCGGTGCCGTCGACACCGAGGCCGACCGGGACGCCGGCGCGCAGCATGTCCGGGACGCGGGCGATGCCCGCGGCCAGCCGCGCGTTGGAGGACGGACAGTGGGCGACACCGGTCTTCGTACGGGCGAAGGCCTCGATGTCGGAGTCGTTCATGTGGACGCAGTGGGCCATCCACACGTCCTCGCCGAGGAAGCCGGTGGACTCGAAGTAGTCCGTCGGGCCCATGCCGAAGAGCTCGTGGCAGAACTTCTCCTCCTCCACGGTCTCCGAGCCGTGGGTGTGCATCCGCACGCCGAGACGGCGGCCGAGCGCGGCACCTTCCCGGAGCAGCTCGGTGGAGATGGAGAACGGGGAGCAGGGGGCGACGGCGACCTGGGTCATCGCGTCGAAGGAGGCGTCGTGGTGCTTCTTGACCGTCTCCTCGGTCGCCGCGAGGGCGCCCTCGGTGGTCTCGACGGCGAAGTCCGGCGGCAGGCCGCCGTCCTTCACGCTGCGGTCCATGGAGCCGCGGGCGAGGGTGAAGCGGACACCCATGTCCTGGGCGGCCCCGATGATGGCGCCGGACAGGTCGCCGGAGCCCTTCGGGTAGACGTAGTGGTGGTCCATCGCGGTGGTGACACCACCGCGGGCCATCATGGCCAGCGAACCCTGGGCGGCGACGCGGACCATGGCCTCGTCGATGCGGGCCCAGGTCGGGTAGAGGGCGACCAGCCAGTTGAAGAGGTTGTGGTCGGTGGCCAGGCCCCGCGTGATCCACTGGTAGAAGTGGTGGTGGGTGTTGATCAGACCGGGCGTCACCAGATGACCGGTGGCGTCGATCCGGCGAACCACGTTCTCCAGGCCCTCGGGCGCCTTGCCGGCGCCGATGGACTCGATCTTGTTGCCGGCGACGACGAGGTAGCCGGTGGCGTACTCGGTGTCGTTGGCGTCTACGGTCGCGATCGCACAGTTCTCGACGACGATGCGTTCGACAGTCGAAGGTGCTGCCATGGCGGTGCTTCCTTCATTCCTCGGGGGTGGTGTGGGCACGGCAGGACCCTAGGAGGATTTGAGTGCCGGAGCCGTGTGACCGCTCCGGGTGCCGAGATGGTGGAAGAAAAGATTGAGCGAGACCGCTACGAGCGCTCCGGCGCTGATGCCGGAGCCGAGCACGGTCTGTGCCCAGGCCGGGAAGTCGGCGTAGAAGGTGGGCGCGGCGAGCGGGATGATGCCCGCTCCGAGCGCGACGGCCACCAGGATGATGTTGGAGCTGTCGTCGAGTCCGGCTTCCGAAAGGGTACGGATTCCGGAGACGGCGATCGAGCCGAAGAGGACGATGCCGGCACCCCCGAGGACCGGCATGGGGACCATCGACACGACCGCGCCGAGGACCGGGAAGGCACCGAGGACGAGCAGGGCGCACCCGGCGACGGCGACGACGTAGCGGGAACGGACCCGGGTCAGCGAGACGACTCCGACGTTCTGGGCAAAGGCGGAGGTGGGGAAGCCGCCGAAGACGGGGCCGATCAGAGTGGCGATGCCGTCGGTCCGCAGACCACGGGTGATCGTACGGCCGTCGCTCCTGCGCTCGCAGATCTCACCGAGGGCGAGCATCCCGGCGCTCGACTCGGTCATGAGCACCAGCATCACGATGCACAGGGAGAGGATCGCGGCGGGCTGGAACTCCGGTGCGCCGAAGGCGAAGGGTCCGGGCAGGGCGGCGACGGGTGCCTCGCGCAGGGCGGTGAAGTCGGCCATCCCGAAGGGGATCGCGGCGAGCGTTCCGATGAACAGACCGAGCAGCAGGGCGATCTGCTTGACGAAGCCCTTGGCGAAGCGCTGGAAGAGCAGGATCACGACGAGCGTGAAGGCGGCCAGTGCCAGGTACTTCATCGCGCCGAAGTCGGCGGCTTCCTTGTTCCCGCCCTGGGCCCAGCTCACCGGTACGGGCATCAGGGTGACGCCGATCAGGGTGATCACGACGCCGGTGACGAGCGGCGGGAAGAAGCGGAGCAGTCGGCCGAAGAAGGGTCCGACGGCGAGGCAGAACACTCCGGCGACCATCACCGCGCCGTAGATGGCGGGGAGTCGGTGGCCGGGGGCGCTGGTCTCGGCGATGGCGAGCATCGGTGCGATGCCCGCGGACGAGGCGGCGTTGACGAACGGGAGCCGGTTTCCGGCGAAGCGGCCGGCCCCGAGGGTCTGGAGGATGGTGGCGCAGCCGGCGATGAGGAGGCTCGCGGCGATGAGCCTGGTCATTCCCGCGGCGTCCAGGCCGACCGCCTGGCCGATGATCAGCGGGGGCGTGACGACTCCCGCGTACATGGCGGCGATGTGCTGGAGCGCGGCGGGGACGAGCCGCGAGGCGGGGAGCTTCTCGTCCACCGGGTGGACCTCGGTCGACGTGGCCGAGGAGGTGGCCGACGACGTGGCCGAGGAGGTGGCCGACGAGGTGTCCGACGGTGTGGAACACGGGCCTTCTGCGGATGCCGGCCCCGATGCGGGCTGTGCCATGGGTAGGTCCCTCCGGTGGTGGCGGCCCCCGCCCTGCGGGCGGGCGGGGGCGGCCACGAGGTGCCGCTTAGAGGTTGGTCATGTCGACCGGGATCTGCGCCGTGGCTCCGTCCCGCAGCACCGTGGCCTCGATGAGGCCGTAGGGGCGGTCGGCGGCGAAGTAGACCTCGTTGTCGTTCTTGAGCCCGAAGGGCTCCAGGTCCACCAGGAAGTGGTGCTTGTTCGGGAGCGAGAAGCGGACCTCGTCGATCTCCGAACGGTGGTTGATGATCCGGGTGGCCATCTGGTAGAGCGTCTGCTGCAGCGAGTACGAGTACGTCTCGGCGAAGGCCTGGAGCATGTGCTTCCGGGTCTGCTCGTAGGACTTCTCCCAGTTGGGCATCCGCTGCTCGTCGTCGGTCCAGTTGAACCGCCAGCGGCTGGAGACCTGCGTGGCCAGGATGCGGTCGTACGCCTCCTGGAGCGTCGTGTACTTGTCCTTGATGTAGCCCCAGAACTCCGAGTTGGTGGAATTCATGACGATGAGGTCCTTGAGGCCGGAGATGACCTCCCACTTCTCACCGTCGTAGGTGATCTGGGTGACGCGGGTCTCCTGGCCCTTGCGGGCGAAGGAGTGGTTGACCTCTTCGGCGCCGATGAACTTGGAGTTGGCGTCCGAGGTCGCGATGCGCTCCCAGGAGTACTCCTCGATCCGGATCCGGGCCCGGTGGATCGGCTCCTGGCCGGTCACGAAGTGACGCGCCAGGTGGATGCCGAACTGCTCGGCCGACTCGATCCCGTACTCCTTGGCGAAGGCGTACACGGTGTTCTTGGTCGTGTCGGTGGGCAGGCAGTGGGCGTTGGAGCCGGTGAGGTGGACGTCGTCGAGGTCGCCGGAGAGGGCGACGGAGACGTTGAGGTCCTTGATGTGGTGGGTGTCGCCGTCCCGCGTGATCTTGACGACGCGGTTCTCTGCTTTGCCGTACTGGTTCTGGCCGAGAATCGTGGGCATGTCTGCTAGCTCCCTCGGTAAACGGAGTAGCCGAACGGGTTGAGCAGCAGCGGTACGTGGTAGTGCTCGCCCGGCTTGACGGCGAACGTGATCGCCACCTCCGGGAAGAACGCACCGCTGTCCCTTACGCGGGGGGCGTCCTGCTGCGCCTCGGCTTGCTTCTTGGAGAAGTACTCCTCGACCTCGAAGTCGAGACGTACGTGGGTGGTGCCCTCCGGCAGAGCCGGCAGGTCCTTGCAGCGCCCGTCGGCGTCGGTGGCGGAGCCACCGAGCGTGACCCACTGCGCATCGAAGCCGCTGCGGGCCGCGAGCGTGATGGCCACGCCCTCGGCGGGGCGGCCGATGCTGGTGTCCAGGATGTGGGTGGACACCGAAGCGGTGGTGTCGGTGCTCATGCGTTCTCTTCCTCGTTCTCTGCGCGCTCTACGAGACGGGTCAGCCGGATGCGGTTGATCTTGCCCAGTTCGGTGCGGACGATCTCCCGCTCCTGCTCGGGCGAGTGCTCGATCCGCTCGCGGACCGCGTCGCGCATCTGCTCACCGGTCTTGCCGGTCGCGCAGATCAGGAAGACATGACCGAACTTGTCCTGGTAGGCCAGGTTGAGTTCGAGCATCTCGGCCTTGAGCTCCTCGGAGGCCCCGGCCATCCCGCTCTGCTCGCGGGAGGAGGTCGGGTCCCCTGCCTTCGGACGACCGATCGGCGGGTGGCCCGCCATCGCCTCGGCCAGATCCTCGACGGTCAGCTCGGCCATGGCGGCGTCGCTGGCGAGGAAGAGGGCTTCGACGGTGGTGTACGGGCGCTGGGCGAGAAGCTTGCTCCCCCACGCCGAGCTGGAGCACACCTCGTGGAGCGCGGCGACAGCGTCGCTGTCCGCCGAGGTGTTGAACCGGGCCAGGCCCGGTGTCGTACCTGAAGTCACGGGAAGCCTCCGTGGCTGTTTTTCGCTGTGCGTCGGACGGGCTGCGGATAGCTAACGCCCTCCCGCAACACCACGTCAACACTTTGTTGAAAACTCGGCCACACAAAAGCCGTCGTCCCGACATCTGGACGACGGCTTGTGGCCACACATGATCAACTAGCCCTCCTTGGGGGCCTTTTCCCTGCTCAGGGCGGTCTCCCGGTTCAGGTAGTTGTACACGGTGAACCGGCTGACACCGAGTGCCCCGGCCACCGTCTCCACCCCGTGTCGCACCGAGAAGGCGCCGCGCGCCTCGAGCATCCGGACCGCCTCCTGCTTGGTCTTGCGGTCCAGCTCGGCCAGCGGCATCCCGTGCCTCCGCTCCATCGCGGCGAGAATGTGATCCAGCGAGTCCGAGAGCTGCGGCAGACGCACGGCGAGGACGTCCTCCCCCTCCCAGGCGAGCACCACATCGTCGCGCTCGGCCTGCTCGGGGCCCAGTATCTCCGCGCCCATCGCGTCGACCAGCGGCTTCACCGCGGCGATCAGCGGATGTTCGATCACGACTCCTCCCCGATCACATTGACCTGGAGGGAGACGCGGGTCGCGCCGGCCGCCAGGGACTTGCGCAGCAGCGCGTCCACGGCCGTCAGCACCGCGTCGGCGCCCCCTTCCGCCGTGTTTCCGAAGGGACCGACATCCACCGCGTCCAGCTGGGCCGCCTGGATGACCTCACGAGCCACGACCGCATGGGCCGGCGCCTCGTCGAGGTCGAACGGCTCAGTCGTGAACTCCACTTTCAAACGCACCATGCCCCCACGCTACTGGCCGGGAGTCGGCCGACGGCAGCCCTGAGCTGCCGGACCCTCTTGACAAGTGGGGCGCCCCGCTTGCAACATTCCGTCAGACAGAAACTTACTTCCGCGATACGGAAGGAGCGCCGCCCCTCATGGGATACACGGACCAGCGCTTCGATGTGAACCTGTCGATCCTCTTCACGGAACTCCCGCTCCTGGAGCGCCCCGCGGCCGCCGCCGCGGCGGGCTTCACCGCGGTCGAGCTGTGGTGGCCCTGGATCGACACCGCCACCCCCGACCAGAGCGAGCTCGACGCGCTCAAGAAGGCTCTGGACGACGCCGGCACCCAGCTGGTGGGCCTGAACTTCTACGCCGGCCAGCTGCCGGGCCCCGACCGCGGCGCCCTCTCGGTACCCGGTGAGGAGTCGGACCGCTTCCGCGCCAACATCGAGGTGGCGGCCGACTTCGCCGCCTCGGTCGGCTGCAAGGCGCTCAACGCGCTCTACGGCAACCGCGTGGAAGGCGTCGACCCGCAGATCCAGGACACTCTCGCCCTGGAGAACCTGGTCCTGGCGGCCCGCGCGGCCGACCGGATCGGCGCGATCCTGCTGGTCGAGACCCTGAACAAGCCGGAGTCGCCGCTCTACCCGCTGGTGAGCGCCCCCTCCGCGATCGAGGTCGTCGACAAGGTCAACGCGGCCACCGGGCTCGACAACGCCAAGTTCCTCCTCGACATCTACCACCTGTCGATGAACGGCGAGGACGTCAGCCAGGTCATCGCGCAGTACGCCGACAAGACCGGTCACGTCCAGATCGCCGACAACCCGGGCCGTGGCGCGCCGGGCACGGGCGACCTGCCGCTGGAGCAGCTCCTCGACGAGCTTAAGAAGGCCGGTTACGACGGCTGGGTCGGCCTGGAGTACAAGGCCGCCGACGCCGCCGCGTCCTTCGAGTGGCTCCCGGCCGAGGCCCGCGCCGCCCGCTGACACCGGACGGGGGCCGACACCCCCGTCCGCCCGAGCCGGGCGTCAGCTCCCCCTGACATCGCACAACCCCGAGAGGTACCCCCAATGAGCAACCTCCCCAAGATCGCATGGATCGGCCTCGGCATCATGGGCTCGCCCATGTCCGAGAACCTGATCAAGGCCGGTTACTCCGTCACCGGCTTCACCCTGGAGCAGGACAAGCTGGACCGCCTCGCCGCGGCCGGCGGCACGGTCGCCGGCTCGATCGCCGAGGCCGTCAAGGACGCCGACGTGGTCGTCACGATGGTGCCCGCCTCCCCGCAGGTCGAGGCCATCTCCTACGGTCCCGAGGGCATCCTGGAGAACGCCAAGCAGGGCGCGCTGATCATCGACATGTCGTCGATCACCCCGCAGACCTCGATCGACCTCGCCAAGAACGCCGCCGCGAAGGGCATCCGCGTCATCGACGCCCCGGTGTCCGGCGGCGAAGCCGGCGCCATCGAGGCCGTCCTGTCGATCATGGTGGGTGGCGAGCAGGCCGACTTCGACCAGGCCCTGCCGATCCTCGAGGCCCTCGGCAAGACCATCGTCCTGTGCGGTCCGCACGGCTCCGGTCAGACCGTGAAGGCCGCCAACCAGCTCATCGTCGCCGTCAACATCCAGGCGTGCGCCGAGGCCGTGGTCTTCCTCGAGAAGTCCGGCGTGAACCTCCAGGCCGCCCTGGACGTCCTCAACGGCGGTCTGGCCGGCTCCACGGTCCTGACCCGCAAGAAGGACAACTTCCTGAACCGGGACTTCAAGCCCGGCTTCCGGATCGACCTGCACCACAAGGACATGGGCATCGTCACCGACGCCGCCCGCAACGTCGGCGCGGCCCTCCCGGTCGGTGCCGTCGTCGCCCAGCTGGTCGCCTCCCTGCGTGCGCAGGGCGACGGCGGCCTGGACCACTCGGCCCTGCTGCGCGCCGTCGAGCGCCTCTCCGGCCAGCAGGTCTGATCCACCCCCTCACGGGGCCCTGATCTCCGGACGGCGGCGGCGCCGACAACTGTCCTGTCGCGCCCAGGCGCCGTCGCCGTCCGGAACACCACACTTCATTTTCAACAAACTGTTGACGTCTCGTTCCGGGCGTATTTACGCTCCAGAGCACCCCAGCAGTGCAGCTCCCGTACGGAAGGTCACGATGTCGAAGCGCGTGCTTACGACCGAGTCCGGCGCCCCCGTCGCCGACAACCAGAACTCCGCCACCGCCGGCGTCGGTGGCCCCATCCTCCTCCAGGACCAGCACCTGCTGGAGAAGCTCGCGCGCTTCAACCGTGAGCGGATCCCGGAGCGTGTGGTCCACGCCCGCGGCTCCGGCGCGTACGGCTACTTCGAGGTGACCGACGACGTCACCGGCTTCACCAAGGCCTCCTTCCTCTCCGAGGTCGGCAAGCGGACCGAGACGTTCATCCGCTTCTCCACCGTGGCCGACTCGCTCGGTGGCGCGGACGCCGTCCGTGACCCGCGCGGCTTCGCGCTGAAGTTCTACACCGAAGAGGGCAACTACGACCTCGTCGGCAACAACACCCCGGTGTTCTTCATCAAGGACCCGATCAAGTTCCCCGACTTCATCCACTCCCAGAAGCGCGACCCCTTCACGGGCAAGCAGGAGCCAGACAACGTCTGGGACTTCTGGGCGCACGCCCCCGAGGCGACGCACCAGATCACCTGGCTCATGGGCGACCGCGGCATCCCGGCCTCGTACCGTCACATGAACGGCTACGGCTCGCACACCTACCAGTGGACCAACGAGGCGGGCGAGGCCTTCTTCGTCAAGTACCACTTCAAGACGAACCAGGGCATCCGCTCCCTCTCCGCCGAGCAGGCCGCCGAGCTCGTCGGCCAGGACGCGAACTCGCACCAGACCGACCTCCTGCAGGCCATCGAGCGCGGTGTGAACCCCTCGTGGACCCTGTACGTCCAGGTCATGCCGGCCGCCGAAGCCGCGGACTACCGCTTCAACCCGTTCGACCTCACCAAGGTGTGGCCGCACAGCGACTACCCGCTGCAGCGCGTGGGCCGTCTGGTCCTCGACCGCAACCCGGACAACGTCTTCGCCGAGGTCGAGCAGGCCGCGTTCTCCCCGAACAACTTCGTCCCGGGCATCGGTCCCTCGCCGGACAAGATGCTCCAGGGCCGCCTCTTCGCCTACGCGGACGCCCACCGCTACCGCCTCGGTGTCAACCACACCCAGCTGCCGGTGAACGCCCCGAAGGCGACCGTGGCCGAGAACTACGGCCGCGACGGCTTCATGGCCACCCGTCAGGGCTCGCGCCACGACAAGAACTACGAGCCCAACTCGTACGCCGGTCCCTCGCAGACCGACGAGGCGCTCTCCGCCCCGCTGGCGATCCACGGCTGGACCGGCACCCACGCGGCGCCCGAGCACGCCAAGGACGACCACTTCTTCCAGGCCGGTGAGCTCTACCGCCTGATGTCGGAGGACGAGAAGAAGCGGCTGATCGCCAACATCGCCGGTGGCCTCTCCCAGGTCTCCCGCGAGGACGTCATCGAGAAGAACATCGCGCACTTCGCCGCCGCCGACGCGGACTACGGCAAGCGCGTGGAGGAGGCGGTCCGCGCCCTGCGCGAGGACTGATCTCGACACGGTTTCCAGACCGCGTACGGCACTTGACGGGAGGTCAACTGCCGTACGCCGTCCGAACCGACGGCCCGGATGAGGGGTGGCCGGCGGAACGGACAGCGTGAGGACCGCGGCGGTGTGCGAGCCAGTGCGGTGGTAAGGGCGAATCGGGCCCCTTCTTGACCTGAAGGAAGGGATCCCCGAGCAGCTCGTCGTCGCCGCCGCGGTCCCAACGCCCCACCTCCCCCCAAGACTCCGCCCGGCGGCGCGAACGTCCTGTCGCGCCAGCCTCGCACCGTCGGGCGGGCACAACGAGAGCGCGGAACCAGGTTTACGGTCCCTGGTTCCGCGCTCTTTCGCGTGCCGTCCACCCCACGGCTTCCGCGCTCTTTCGCGTGCCGTCCCACCCCACGGGTCACAGCGCATCGTTTCTGCGGTGAAGATCCACACCCGCACGGGCGAGCGCACCGTGCTTCTCCACCTGTGCGCCCCTCCCCCACCGCTATCCACTCGCACATGATCAAGAACATGGTGCGGGGCCTGGCCCCGCTCGCGCTGATCCTGTCCCCCCTCGCCGCGCCCTCCCCGGCGCTGTCCGCGAACGTGGTCCTCTTCCCCGACGCGCTCGCCGACCTCACCGAGGCGGCCGAGAACCCCGCCGGCTACGAGGCGACCGCCTTCCCCCACTGGAACAAGGGACTCGACCCCGCCGACGGCTGCGACACCCGCGCCGAGGTCCTTCTGGAGGAGGCCGTCGACGCACCGAAGACCGGCCCCGGCTGCGCGCTCACGGGCGGCAGGTGGACCTCGTACTACGACGGTCAGACCGTCACGGACCCCGCCGCCCTCCGCGTCGACCACGTCGTCTCCCTCAACGAGGCCTGGGAGTCCGGCGCCTCCGGCTGGACCGCGGCCCGGCGCGAGAAGTACGCCAACGACCTCGGCTCCCCCGGCACCCTCGCCGCCGTCACCGCCCGGAGTCAGAAGGACAAGGCCGGCCGCGACCCCGCCGGCTGGGTCCCGTCCTCCTCCACCCAGTACTGCCGCTACGCCGCCGAATGGCTGGGCACCAAGCTGCGCTGGGGGCTGAGCGCCGACAAGGACGAGGTGGAGGCGCTCAAGCTGTTCGCCGACGGGCCCTGTGAGGAGACGGTCGTGGTCCGCTCGAAGGCCCCTCGGTGAGCACCAGCACCCCACTGACCGCCAGCGAGGCGGCGGCGAGCACCGTCATCGCCACCGCGGGCGAGCTGACCTGGGCGACGGCGCCGGCCAGCGCCGCGCTCAGCCCCTGGAGCGCCAGCATCCCCGAGGAGTGCAGCCCCAGCGCGTGACCGCTGAGCTCGTCCGGCACGAGGGCCAGCAGCCGCTCCTGGAACAGCAGGCTCGCGCTGTAGCCCACGGCGGACACCGTCACCGCCACCAGGGCGAGCGGCAGCCCCGGATCGAGCACGAAGAGCAGGTACGGGGCTGCCAGCAGCATCTGGAGCGGCGGGCCGAGCCGGGCCCGCCGCTTCCTCGGCAGGAAGCGACCGACGACGGTGTCCCCGGCCAGCATCCCGAGCGCGGCGCAGGCGAAGAGCAGCCCGGCGCTCTCGGGGGCGTACGGGACGAAGAGCGATTCACAGCCGACGATCAGCCCGTTGGGGACCCAGAGGGCGAGATAGACGAGCCGGCGCGGGCGCGAGGACCACAGACGCGCGTTGGTACGCCAGGTCTCGGCGGCGGAGGCCCGGCCGGCGGCCCGTGGCTCGCGGCGGGAGAGGCCGAGGCGGGCGAGGAGCGCCGCGGCGAGGTGGAGGGCGGCGCCGATCAGCAGCGTCCCGCGCGGCGAGAGCGTCGCCACCAGCACCCCGCCGGTCGCGAACCCGGCGATCTGGCAGACGCCGACGGCCATGTTCATCATCGAGCGGCCTAGCAGATAGCCCTCGCGAGGAAGGATCTCGCCCAGAAGTCCGTAACGCACCCCGCCGCCCACGGAGCCGACGAGGCCCTGCACGAGCAGCAGCGCGAACACCGCACCCGTCGGCAGCCCGGGAACGGCCTGGGCGGCCGTACCGAGGCCGAAGACCAGCGCGATACCGGCCAGTGCTGCGCGCGGCGGCAGCCGGTCGGTGGCCGACAGGAGTGTCGTCGCGCCGAGGACCTGGGCGAGCGCGGGACCGAACAGGGCCAGGGCGGAGAGGAAGGGTGAGCCCGTCGACCGGAAGACGAGCGTGGCGAGCCCCAGTCCGGCCACCGTCTGGGCCGCGACCTGGACGGACGCCGTGAGGAAGAGCGGGGTGAACTCCCGTGTACGGAACAGCTCCTGATAGCTACGCATGGGCCGGAGTCTCCGAGAGCGCGACGGGACGACGGTACTGTTTCGTGGGGAGGCGAAACCATGGGCTGGTGGCAGATCGACGCCGACGCGCTCGCGGGCAGCCGGTTCCTGGTGTCCCCGCTGGCCGAGACCATCGCCGCGCTGCAGGCGCTGGACCTGCCGAAGCCCGCCCACCCGGGCGAGAGCACATGGCTGACGGACCGTCTGCCCGCCTACCGGGCACGGCTCGCGGCCGATCCGCTCGACGCCCTGCTGGTGCGGGCCGCGCTCGGGACCGCGTGGAACGCGGACTTCGTGACCCCCACCCCGATGGGCGAGGGCGAGCCGTCCTTCGAGGAGGAGCTGGCCCGGATCCGGGAGACCGCGCCCGCGGCGGCGGTGGCGGATCTGGCGGTCTCGCTGGGCGGTCCGGTCCCCGAGCCGCTGGCTTCGGCGACCGATCTGCCGTACCGGATGGCGGAGTTGCTCGCCTGGGTGTGGCGGGAGACGGTCCTGCCGACCTGGCCGCGCCGCCGGCGCGTCCTGGAGGCCGATGTGATGGCGCGTACGGCGCGGTTGACCGCGGGCGGGTGGGCGGCGGCGCTCGACGAGCTGTCCCCGGGGCGGACGCGCTGGCTGGGCGAGGGTCGGCTGCAGGTCAACACCCGTGACTTCCCACCGAGATCGGTCGCCGGCGGGCGGCTGTTCTTCGTGCCGGTGACACCGAGCCGGGGATGGGTGTCGTGGGAGGGTACGGAGCGCTTCGCCATCGTCTACCCCTGCGTGGGTGCTCTGGCCGGCGCGGAGGGCCCGGCCGTTCCCGAGGCGCTCGGCGTCCTCCTGGGGAGTGCGCGTGCCGGGGTGCTCGTACGGCTCGAATCCCCCAAGTCCACCAGCCAGTTGGTGGCGCTGACGGGGCAGGGGCTCGGCTCGGTGGGGCGGCATCTGAAGGTGCTGCTCGACGCCCGTCTCGTACGGCGGAGGCGGGCGGGGAGGTCCGTCCTCTACGACTGGACGGAGGCGGGGGCGACGCTGGTGCGGGCGCAGGGCGTACGGACGTGGAGCGGCCCCCGCTCCGGTGCTCTCGGAGCGGGGGCCGTCACCTCTGGCGACTGATCAGACCTTCAGGGCCTTGATCGCCGTCGGAGCGTGACCGGGCTCGGTCGCGATCTCCTCGAACTCGGTGACATCGCTCATGTCGACCGTCTTGCTCATCGCGATGTTGGTGATGCGCTCCAGGATGACCTCGACGACGACCGGGACCTGGTGCTCGACGGCCAGCTTCTTGGCCTCCTCGAACGCCTCGCCCAGCTTCTCCGGGTCGGTGATGCGGATCGCCTTGACGCCCAGGCCCTCGGCGACCTTGACGTGGTCGACGCCGTAGACGCCGATCTCCGGGGTGTTGATGTTCTCGAACTCGAGGTTGACCTCGAAGTTGATGCCCAGGTTGCCCTGCGCCTGGCGGATCAGGCCCAGGTAGGCGTTGTTCACCAGGACGTGGACGTAGGGGACCTTGTGCTGGGCGGCGACCGCCAGCTCCTCGATCATGAACTGGAAGTCGTAGTCGCCGGACAGCGCGACGATCGGGGTCTCCGGGTCCGCGGTGGCGGCACCGATGGCGGCCGGGATGGTCCAGCCGAGCGGGCCGGCCTGGCCACAGTTGATCCAGTGGCGCGGCTTGTAGACGTGCAGGAACTGCGCGGCGGCGATCTGGGAGAGGCCGATGGTGGTGACGTAGCGCGTCTCCGGGCCGAAGGCCTTGTTCATCTCCTCGTACACGCGCTGCGGCTTGATCGGGACGTTCTCGAAGTGCGTACGGCGCTGCAGGGTGGCCTTGCGGTCCTGCGCGGAGGCGGCCCAGGCGGAGAAGTCCGGGAGCGTGCCCGCGGCCTTGAGCTCCTTGGCGATCTCGATGAAGAGCTCCAGCGCGACCTTGGCGTCGGAGGCGATGCCGTAGTCCGGGGCGAAGATCTTGCCGATCTGGGTGGGCTCGATGTCGACGTGGACGAACTTCCGGCCCTTGGTGTAGGCCTCCATGTTGTAACCGGTGTGGCGGTTGGCCCAACGGTTGCCGATGCCGAGGACGAAGTCCGACTCGAGGAAGGTCGCGTTGCCGTAGCGGTGCGCGGTCTGGACGCCGACCATGCCGGCGCTCAGCTCGTGGTCGTCGGCGATGGTGCCCCAGCCCATGAGGGTGGAGATGACCGGGACGCCGGTCAGCTCGGCGAACTCGACCAGCAGGTCGGAGGCGTCGGCGTTGATGATGCCGCCACCGGCGACGATCAGCGGACGCTCGGACTCCAGCAGGAAGCGCAGGGCCTTCTCGGCCTGGGCGCGGGTGGCCTGCGGCTTGTAGACCGGCAGCGGCTCGTACGTCTCCGGGTCGAACTCGATCTCGGTCAGCTGGACGTCGATCGGCAGGTCGATGAGGACCGGGCCGGGACGGCCGGAGCGCATCAGGTGGAAGGCCTGCTGGAAGACACCGGGGACCTGAGCGGCCTCCAGGACCGTCGTGGCGGCCTTGGTGACCGGCTTGGCGATCGAGGCGATGTCGACGGCCTGGAAGTCCTCCTTGTGGAGCTTCGAGACCGGGGCCTGGCCGGTGATGCACAGGATCGGGATCGAGTCCGCGATCGCGGAGTACAGGCCGGTGATCATGTCGGTGCCGGCGGGGCCGGAGGTACCGATGCAGACACCGATGTTGCCGGCCTTGGCACGGGTGTAGCCCTCGGCCATGTGGGACGCGCCCTCGACGTGGCGGGCGAGCGTGTGGCTGACCCCACCGACGTTCTTGAGCTCGCGGTAGAAGGGGTTGATCGCCGCGCCGGGCACGCCGAACGCGTTGGTGACGCCTTCGCGCTTGAGGATCTCAACGGCCGCTGCGGCGGCGGTCATACGAGGCATGGGAGGGCTCCTGCTTCGGCCAGGCGGAAACAGGTCGCCCACCATCTCGGCGGCTGTTTCCGTATTGCGGAAGTATTGTTCTACTATGTGGAAGCAATGTAGGTCGGGGGGTCGAGAGCCGTCAAGGGACCGGGGTCGGACGTTGGCCGAAGTCCCTCCCCTCCCGTGGCGGATTGGTGGACGATGGGGGCGGGAAGACAGGGGGTTCGGCGTGGGGTTCGGTGTGGGTGAGTCGGTACCGGTGCGCTGCCCGGAATGCCTCCGTACGCAGCCGTACGCAGCGCCGGTCTTCCCGTGCGCCTGCGGGACGCCGGTGGTGCCACCGGTGATCCCCGGGGCGACGGGTGAGCCGGTCACGCACCGCAACTGGACGGACGAATGGGTCGCGGTGCGCTGTGTCGCCTGCGGCCGCGTGGACGAATGGCCCCACCCGGAGCTGGGCTGCACCTGCGGCACGGTCCTCCGCGTCCAGGTCCGCGAGCCGGGCTTCGGCGACGGCGGTTCACTGCCGGGCACGCCAGGGCCTGTACGGGCGCTTCCGGGACAGCCCGGGCCCGGGCGGGTCACCCCGTGGCCGCCGAACCCGGGCCTGAAGGACGGACGCGCGAACACCACGGCCACCGACGCGACACCCGGCGCGCTCGGCCCTGACGGCCGCCCCGACCCCGGGGCGCAGCGAGGCGGTACGGACACCGGTCACCGCGCCGAGCCACAGGCCGGCGACCCGCCAGACGCAAGCGCCGGTGAGGCGACGGGCGGCGTCGAGCCGGGCGCGGCCCCGGGGCCGCCCCTGACCGCCGGGACGGACGACGCGGCGCCGGCCGCGGGCGTATGGACCGGCGACACCCCGGAGCGCGATCTCCGCGACGACTCGGAGGGCGACCTCCACGACGTCGCGAGCCACGGCCTCGGAGCCGGACGGAGTCGGTCGTTCACCGAGCGTTACCCCGCGCACATCCCGCTGCCGCCGACCGCCCCGCACCCTGCGGCGCCGAGGCCCTCGTTCCGGCCCGTGACCATCCGTACCGCCCGGGACGCGGTGGCCGCGTCCGCCGGGTATCTGCGCTGGCTCGGGTTCCGGAACGTCGTCCAGCCCGAGGAGCGGACCGCGTCCGGGGTCGACCTCCGAGCGCCCGGGCTCGTCGCCCAGGTCGACCCGAGCACCCGCCCCGCCGCGCTGCGGGCGGTCGAATGCCTCTGGCTGAACGGGCTCAGCAGCTCGTCCGTGAGCGTCTTCTTCTCCCTCGCCGGCTACACCCCCGACGCCCGCTCCCGCGCCGACGAGCTCGGCATCCCGCTCTTCGTCCTCGACCTCACGGGAACGCCTCAGCCGGTGAACACCCCGGCGGACGAGCTGATCACCACCGGCGCCTGAGGCTTCAGCGACGGGCCGGCGGTCGGGAAGACCTCAAAAGAACCTCAGATTTCAGCCATTCGCGCGTGATGATCACGCTCTCACGGGCACAACACCCTCGGGGGGTGGGGCGTCATGGGGGCGGATACCTGGTGGTACATCGGTGCGTCTTGCGCACAACTGCTGGCGGCACTCGCGCTGTTGCGAACCCGCAGCCCCGGGCGGACCGAACTCGCCCCGCAGGCACTGGCGTTGCTCCGTGGTGGGCGGCGGGCCGTCGTGGTCGTGGCGCTCGTCGCGCTGCACCAGCGCGGCGCCGTGGCCGCCGGCCGGAAGGGCACGATTCGGGCCAACGGCGGACCCGGCCGGACCCGCGATCCGGTCCAGCTGGGGGTGCACGGTTCGCTGCGGCGGGCGCTGGGCATACGAGTGCTGGCCTCCCAGCCCAGGGCGCGGCGGGCCATCGACGCGCTGCGCGCCGAGCTGGGCCGGGCGGGGCTCCTCCGCCCGTACGGTCGGCTGCTCGTCGCCCGGGCGCTGCTGGCCTGCGCGGCGGCGACGGTGGCGACGGGCCTGCTGATCACGCGCCCGTCCGGCGCCGAGCTCGCCCTGGCGCTCGGCCTCGGAGCCGTACCGACCGTCGCCGCACTCGCCCTGCTGTTCCTCCCGCCCACGACCCGCGCCGCCCGACGGCTGCTGGCCGGGCTGCGGGAGCGGCACCCGCTGCCCGCGCATCGTCGCGAGGTGACGGACGGCAATCTGGTCCTGCTGTACGTCGCCCTCTACGGCGACCCGGCGCTCGCCCTCTTCCTGCCGCGCTTCTCGCGCGACGGTGGACTGCTGGGCCAGGGCGGCGGGACGGACGGCTACGCCACCGGGCGTGGCTGGTTCGGTGGTGGCGGCGACAGCTCCTGGAGCGCGGGCGAGGCAGGCGGCGGAGGGGGCGGCGGCTCGGACTGAGCTCGCGCCATACTGGACCATGCGCATCCGAGCGGCCGCACCGGCCGAACTCCCGCTGCTCCAGGACATCGAGCGGGCCGCGGGCGAACCTTTCCGTTCCTTCGGCATGGCGGTCATCGCCGACGACGAGCCCCTGCCGCTGGACGTCCTGGACGGCTACCGACGGGCCGGCCGGGCCTGGGTGGCCGTCGACGAGACAGACCGCCCGATGGCGTACCTGCTGACGGACACCGTCGACGGGGCCGCCCACATCGAGCAGGTGTCGGTGCACCCGGCCGCCGCCCGCCGGGGCATCGGCCGCCTGCTCATCGAGCATCTGGCGGCGAGCGCGGCCGAGCAGGGGCTGACCGCGCTGACCCTGACGACCTTCACCGAGGTTCCTTGGAACGCGCCGTACTACACGCGCCTCGGTTTCCGTCCCCTCGCCGAGTCCGACCCGGACCTCACCGCCGGGCTGCGCGCCATCCAGCGGGCCGAGGCCGCCCACGGTCTGGCGACCTGGCCCCGGGTCTGCATGCGGCGCGAACTGGTGGCCGTCCGCCCCTCCGCGTAGCGCTGGGGGCAGCCGTCCCCCTCCGCGTAACGCCGGCGTGGCCGTCTACCCCTCCCCGTAGCGCTGCCTCAGCTCCACCTTCCGTACCTTGCCGCTCACCGTCATCGGGAACTCTCCGAGGATCTCCACCCGGCGCGGGATCTTGTAGTGCGCGAGACGGTCGCGGCAGTACGCCGTGATGTCGTCCAGGCTCGGCGGGTCGGCGGGGTCGCGCGGGATCACGCAGGCCAGGATCTCCTCGCCGTAGCGGGCGTCGGGGACACCGACGACCTGGACGTCGGCGATCTTCTCGTGCCCGTAGAGGAACTCCTCGATCTCGCGCGGGTACACGTTCTCCCCACCGCGGATGATCATGTCCTTGATACGGCCGACGATCTGGACATAGCCGTCCTCGCGCATCACCGCCAGGTCGCCGGTGTGCATCCAGCGGCCGGCGTCGACGGCCTCGGCGGTCTTCTCGGGCTCGTTCCAGTAGCCGAGCATCACGCTGTAGCCGCGGGTGCACAGCTCTCCGGCGGTCCCGCGCTCCACCGTGAGACCGGTGCCCGGGTCGACGATCTTCACCTCGACGTGCGGCATCACCCGCCCGACCGTGCCGGTACGGCGCTCCAGGTCGTCGTCACGCCGGGTCTGGGTGGAGACGGGCGACGTCTCGGTCATGCCGTAACAGATCGACACCTCGGCCATGTTCATCTCGGCGACGACCCGCTTCATCACTTCCACCGGGCACGGCGAGCCCGCCATGATCCCGGTGCGCAGCGTGGAGAGGTCGTACGCGGCGAAGTCGGGGAGGTTGAGCTCGGCGATGAACATCGTCGGTACGCCGTACAGCGACGTGCACCGCTCCTCCTGGACCGCGCGGAGGGTGGCCGCGGGGTCGAAGGACGGCGCGGGGATCACCATGCAGGCGCCGTGCGAGGTCGCCGCCAGGTTTCCCATCACCATGCCGAAACAGTGGTAGAAGGGGACCGGGATACAGATCCGGTCCTGCTCGGTGTAGGCGATCATCTCGCCCACGAAGTAGCCGTTGTTGAGGATGTTGTGGTGCGAGAGGGTCGCACCCTTGGGGAAACCCGTGGTCCCCGAGGTGTACTGGATGTTGACCGGCTCGTCGCAGGACAGCTCCGCCGGGCGCAGTTCGCCCGCCGTACGGGAGATCAGCTCGTCCCAGCTCGGGTCCCCGATGAAGACGACCTCCCTCAACTCCGGGCAGCTGCCACGGACTTGCTCGGCCATCGCCCGGTAGTCGCTCGTCTTGTGCGCGAGCGTGGCGAAGAGCAGGGAGATGCCCGCCTGCTTGAGCACATACTCCAACTCATGGGCGCGGTAGGCCGGGTTGATGTTCACCATGACGGCGCCGATGCGGGCGGTCGCGTACTGGACGAGCACCCACTCGGCGCAGTTCACCGCCCAGATCCCCACCCGGTCGCCCTTGACGACCCCACTGCCGAGCAACGCGTCCGCCAACTTCTCGACATCCGCGCCGAATTGGGCGTAGGTCCAGCGGCGCCCGGTCGGCACGTCGACGAGCGCCTCCCGCTCCGGCCAGACCGCGACGGCCCGGTCCAGGTTGGCCCCGATCGTGTCCCCGAGCAGCTCGGTGGGGCTCGCGCCGTGCGTGTACGACAGACTCATCCCAGGTCCCCCTCGGCGTACTCGATGCCCTCGCCCTTCGCCGTACGCTCGCGCAGCTCGATCCGGCGGATCTTCCCCGAGACCGTCTTCGGCAGCTCGGCGAACTCGATGCGCCGTACCCGCTTGTACGGGGCGAGCACCGCGCGCGAGTGCGCGAAGAGCGCCTTCGCCGTCTCCTCGCCCGGCTCCCAGCCCTCCGCGAGGACGACGTACGCCTTCGGAACCGCGAGCCGCAGCGGGTCCGGGGCCGGGACGACCGCCGCCTCGGCCACCGCCTCGTGCTCCAGGAGCGCGCTCTCCAGCTCGAACGGCGAGATCTTGTAGTCGGATGCCTTGAAGACGTCGTCGGCGCGCCCGATGTAGGTGATGTAGCCCTCGACGTCGCGGGAGCCGATGTCGCCGGTGCGGTAGTAGCCGCCGGCCATCGCCTCGGCCGTACGCTCCGGGTCGCCGTGGTAGCCGGTCATCAGGCCCACCGGATCGGTGGACAGGTCGAGACAGATCTCGCCCTCCTCGACGTCCGCCGCCCCGCTGACGGGATCCACCAGCGTCACCCGGAAGCCGGGGCTCGGCCGCCCCATGGAGCCCTCCTTGAGGCGCTGGCCGGGGCTGTTGGAGACCTGGACGGCGGTCTCGGTCTGGCCGAAGCCGTCCCGGATGGTGACGCCCCAGGCCCTGCGCACGGACTCGATGACCTCGGGGTTGAGCGGCTCGCCGGCCGCGACGACCTCGCGCGGCGGGTTCTTCAGCTGGGTCAGATCGGCCTGGATCAGCATCCGCCAGACGGTCGGCGGGGCGCAGAAGCTGGTGACGCCGTTGCGCTCCATCTCCTTCATGAGACGGGCCGGGTCGAAGCGGGTGTAGTTGTGGATGAAGACCGTCGCCTCGGCGTTCCACGGGGCGAAGAGGTTGGACCAGGCGTGCTTGGCCCAGCCCGGCGAGGAGATGTTCAGATGCACGTCGCCGGGCTTGAGGCCGATCCAGTACATGGTGGCCAGATGGCCGATGGGGTACGAGGTGTGGGTGTGCTCGACGAGCTTGGGCCGGGCGGTCGTACCGGAGGTGAAGTACAGCATCAGCGGGTCGTCGGCGTGGGTCACGCCGTCCGGCTCGAAGGTGTCGGACGCGTCGTACGCCTCCTCGTACGAGAGCCAGCCCGCCCGCTCACCGCCGACGACGATCCGGGTGTACTCCCCCGGTACGTCCTCGAACTTGGCGGTGTCCTCGGCGCGCACGATCACATGCCGTGCCCGGCCGCGCTCGACGCGGTCCCGCAGGTCGGCGGGGCCGAGCAGTGGGGTGGCCGGGATGACGACGGCGCGCAGCTTCATGGCGGCGAGCGCGGTCTCCCACAGCTCGGCCTGGTTGCCGAGCATGACGATGATCCGGTCACCGGCCCGAACGCCCCGGTCGCGCAGCCAGTTGGCGGCCCGGTCGGAGCGGGCGGACATCTCGGCGAAGCTCACCCTGGTCTCGGTGCCGTCCTCCTCGACGATGTGGAGGGCGGTCCTGTCGTTGCCGGCCGCGAAGACGTCGAACCACTCCAGGGCCCAGTTGAACCGGTCCGGACGGGGCCAGGCGAAGCCCTCGTAGGCCGTCCCGTAGTCCTCGCGGTGCTGGAGCAGGAAGTCGCGGGCGGCGCGGAACCTCTCCGTCGCGGTGGTAGCCGTCATGTGTCCTCCTCGTTGCGGGACCGGTCACGGACATCGTGTAATCAGTGACCCAGGTCTCACTACCCCCGTTCGGGGGTGAAGGAGTGGTCGCGTGCCCGAGCGGATGGAAGCGGTCGAGATGCGCGGAGCTCTGGCGCGGCTGCGCCGCGCCACCGGGCTGCAGGTGGTCTTCGGCGGGCTGCTGCACGAGGGGAGGCCGCTGCGGATCTCGGAGCTGAACGGAGCCGTCACGCCCGCCCTGCACGGACTCGCGATCTCCGCGGGCAGCGGCCTGGGCGGGAAGTGCCTGGCGCTGGCGCGGCCGTGCGCGGTCGTCGACTACGCGTCGGCGCGGCACATCACGCACGAGTACGACGTTCCCGTGTCGGCGGAGGGCCTGCGCTCGGTGATCGCGGTGCCCGTGGTCGTACGGCGCAAGGTGCGGGGCGTGCTCTACGGGGCGCTGCGGGACTCCCTGCCGCTGGGCGAGCGCGTCGCGGACGCGGCGGTGGCGGCGGCCCGGGACCTGGAGCAGGCACTGGCGGTACGGGACGAGGTGAGGGAGCTGCTGTCGGCCGCTCCTTCCGGGCCGGTCTCGGGACCGGCCTCGGGACCCTCCTGGGAGGAGGTCCGGCAGGCGCACGGGGAGCTGCGGGAGCTGGCGCCCCGGATCGAGGACCCGGAGCTCAGGGAGCGGCTGCTCGCGGTGTGCGGCCGTCTGGAGACGGCGTCCACGGCACCGGGTGGGAAGCCCGGTGTGACGCTGACGCCGCGTGAGCTGGACGTGCTGGCGGCGGTGGCCCAGGGTGCGACGAACGCGGGCGTGGCGGCGCGGCTGGGGCTGCGGCCGGAGACGGTGAAGGGGTACCTGCGCTCGGCGATGCGGAAGCTGGGCGCGCACACGCGCCTGGAGGCGGTGGTGGCGGCGAGGAGGGCGGGCGTGCTGCCGTAGGGGCCTGCGAGGCGGCCCGGTCGCCGCTCGGGGGGGCGTCCCGCCTGGTCGCCGCTTGGGCAGCCGGCGGCCTACTCGTCGCTTGGGCAGCCGGCGGCCTACTCGTCGACGATCCCGAAGCCGACCTCGTACGGAACGCCCGGCTGAGCCATCACCCCCAGCATCCGCTCGGCCTCCTCCTCCAGCTCGGCGCGCTGGGCCTTGGTCGTACGGCCGAAGGGCTGGACGGTCATCGTGGTGCGCTCCTTGGTCTCCTCCAGGCGCCACAGTCCTGCGAGGAACCCGTCGAGGAGGAAGACGCAGTACGCCTGGTTGCCCTTCCAGGTGCGGTTGCGGGCCTCGGCGGCGACGACGCGGCTGCGGTTGGCGTGCGACAGAAGCAGGTTGTCGAACTCGGGGAGGAAGCGCGGCGGGGCCGGGGTGTCCTCGTCGGGGCGCGGGGCGTCGGGCAGGTCGAAGAGTTCGACGCCGTGCTCGTCCTGGAAGGTGACGAGCACGGGCCGCAGGCGCTCGAAGGCGTCGCGGAGGCGGGTGAGTCCGCACCAGGTCTGCATGTCCTTGACGGAGGCGGGGCCGAAGGCGGCGAGATAGCGCAGGACGGTGTCGTCAAGGACGGAATGGGCGGGGGCGGCTGCGGGGCCGGGATTGGCGGGGGCGGGCTCGTCCAGGGCGGCTGCGGCGGGGGCGGGGGCGGCTGCGGCGGGCCGGCCGAACCAGGTCTCGGCGGTGGTCAGGCAGACCTGCCCGCTCCTGCGCCACAGACCGCGAGGGGTGACCTGGACGAGGGGCAGCAGGCAGCGCGCGGCGACGCCGAGGGACTGGGGGTCGGCGTCCGGCCACTCCACGAGGAGGGCTTCGCGGATCTCCTTCGGGGTACGGGGCCGCTCCTCGACGAGCTCGCGGGCCAGGGCGGCGAGCCGGTCCAGGTCGACGCCGACGAGGCCCTTCCGGAAGATGCCGATCTCGCGGGAGCGGGCGGGCTGGACCAGGGGCCGCAGGGTGAACACGTCCGCTGCGGTGTGGGTGTGGATGGTGGAGCGCATGGTGACGATGCGGGCGACCCGGCGGGATGCCATGAGCTCGGAGAGGTGCTCGGGCCGGAAGCCGTCGAGGCGGGCGGCGAGCGCGTAGTACGGCGGCTTGGTGTTCTGCGCCTGGAGTCCGAGGAGGTGCGAGACGGCGTCCTCGGCGGACATCGCGGCAGGGGCCAGAAGAAGCTGGCGGGCCAGCGTGGCGCGACCCAGGGCGCGGGTGGAGAGGACCGGGTTCGTCGTCTTGGAGGGCATGTACAGCACGCTACCCAGACTTGCGGACAGCTGTGGTCCGCAATGGCGCACGCGCGTGCCGATCCCCGACGCGCTGCGGCAATGCGCCGCATATATCCTGCCCGGAGACCCTGGACCCGATCATGAACACGGAGAGGGACCCCACGATGTCGGAGCGCCGCCCTCGCGCAGCCTGGCGCCGCCAGCCGGAACCGCCGGCCACGCCGCCGGAGCCGGATCCGACCGGGCCTGAATCCGTACCTGCCGATCGGCCGAGCGTGGTGCAGGCGACCCTCTACCGGGACGGCCGCCGGGTCGCCTCCCCCGCCACGCTGGCCGAGACGTTCCGCCGGCTGCGCGAGTACCCGGACGGCATGGCGTGGATCGGCCTGCACCGCCCGACCGAGTCCGAACTCCACTCGCTGGCAGGCGAGTTCGACCTGCACGAGCTGGCCGTGGAGGACGCGCTCGAGGCGCACCAGCGCCCGAAGCTGGAACGTTACGGCGACACTCTCTTCGTCGTGCTGCGCGCGGCCCGCTATCTGGACGCCCAGGAGGAGGTGGACTTCGGCGAGCTCCACATCTTCGTGGGCCAGGACTTCGTGATCACGGTCCGCCACGGCGCGGCTCCGGACCTCTCGGCGGTCCGCCACCGGATGGAGGAGAACCCCGACCTCCTGGCACTGGGCCCGGAGGCGGTCCTGTACGCGATCCTCGACGCGGTGGTCGACGGCTACGCCCCGGTGGTCGCGGGCGTCCAGAACGACATCGACGAGATCGAGACCGAGGTCTTCGGCGGCGACCCGGCGGTCTCCCGCCGCATCTACGAACTCTCCCGAGAAATGGTCGAGTTCCAACGCGCCACCCGCCCCTTGGTGGGCATGTTGCACGGCCTGATGGCAGGCTTCGCCAAATACGGCACGGACGAGGAACTCCAGCGCTACCTCCGCGACGTGGCCGACCACGTCACCCACACCAGCGAACGCGTGGACGGCTTCCGCCAGGCCCTGACGGAAATCCTGACGGTGAACGCGACCCTGGTGACGCAGCAACAGAACGCGGAGATGCGGGCGCTGGCGGAGGCGGGCTTCGAACAGAACGAGGAGATCAAGAAGATCTCCTCCTGGGCGGCCATTCTGTTCGCACCCACGTTGGTGGGAACGATCTACGGGATGAACTTCGACGCGATGCCGGAACTGGACTGGGCCTTCGGCTATCCGTTCGCGATCATGCTGATGGCCGTGGTCTGCACGAGCCTGTACTTCGTCTTCAAGCGGCGGGACTGGCTGTAGCAGGCAGGCTTGGCTCACTGATCAACTTCGCATACGAGAACATCATTGAGGCCCCGTTTCAAGGTCCTGGGGAGAATCTGGGGAGAATGCGCGGCGCTGGGGAGCGAGCCATCGCCTCCCCCACCTGCCGATCCGCACCCCGCGCTTATCGAGGCGTAGGTGTGCCGGAGGACGTGGAAGCCGTCCTTACGGGATGCCTTCCAGCGCTGCCCCTGCTCCCGCATGGGGATCACGCCGACCTTCGCGAGAGCCGGCTTCCAGACCTCGACGTTGAAGATGTTGGCGCGGATCGGATTGCCGTACGTCGTGGTCAGGGCGAGCGGGAACGTCTGCTTCTCCCGCTCCGGCTCCGGACCACCCCACGGAGCTCAACCTCGACGGCCGGGTGCTGGAGGAAGTAGGCGGCGACCACCGCAACGCCGACGAGACAGCCGGGCTCCTGGCCACCGCGTACCAGACCTCGACAAGTCTGCTGCTCAAGCAGGGTGACCACGGCAACGCCTGGCTGGCGGTGGGCCGCGCCAGCAGCTCCGCCGCGGGCACGCCGACCTCCCCGGCAAGCTCCTCGCGCTGGGGGCCGACATCTGCGAGGACACCCCGTGACCTGGGGCAGTTCCAGCGGATCATCGCCACCACGGACGTCCACTCGGCCTTCGACACCACCGTGCCGATGCTCGCGCACCTGCACACCACGCGGCGAGACAGCCTAGTCGTGGACTGCGGAGACTCCTTCGAGGGCACCGGCTACTACCGGCTCGGCCAGGGCAGGATCGAACGAGACGTCCTCGTCCATCTCTACGACGTCATCGCCTCGGGCAACCACGGCTGGGCCCACTACTTCGAGCCCGACCTCCACCGCATCACCGTGTGCTCGAACGCCGTCGACGACGGGACCGGAACGCCGCCTTTCCAGCCGGTACGCCTGGTGAACGCGGGCACGCGACGACTGGCGGTCACGGGCGTCATCAGCCCTCAGGCGTCCAACGCCATCCCGACCCAACAACGGACCGGCCACCGTGTCGTCGAGCGCAGGCCGCAGCTGATGGCCGCCTTCGCATCTCCCGTTCGAGCCGACGCAGGTCAACCCGAACAGCTACGACGTCCGTCTCGGCGGAACCCTCCTCACCTACACCTCGGACACTCTGGACGCCCACCGACGAACCCCACCGAGCCGATCGAGATCGAGCCGAACGGCTTCGAGCTCCAGCCCGGCCAGCTCTACCTCGGACACACCATCGAGGAGATCGGCTCCGACAACTTCGTCCCCCTCCTCTTCGGCCGCCTCGGCCTGTTAGTCGAGATCACCACACCCATCGGAGACATGCCCCTCGCGTTCCTGCTCGGCTGGCTGGGGAGTGTCATGGGACAGCCGTGCGCGGTCGAATTGCCGGAGCAGCCCGTCCGCGCCTGATGCTCGGGTACAGCGGCCGGTGGGGCGCCTCACACGCTCCACCGGCCGCCGCTCTGTGTCGCGTTCAGCTTGCGGCGACGTCGTCGATACGCCCGCGCAGGCGCCGCATCCCGCGCAGCCACCGGTCGGTGTCGGTCGCGCGGAAGGCATAGTGGTCGCGTACCTCCGCGTGGGGAAGGATCAGGAAGCGCCCGTCCGCGAGCCCCTCCATCACCTCGTCGGCCACGTCCTCCGGGTCGAGCACCGAGCCGCCGAGCACCTCCTTCGCAGCGGTGTCCGACTGCTCGTACATCTCCGTACGCACACCCAGCGGGCACACGACCTGGACCGTGACGCCCCTCTCGCCGTAATTGGCCGACAGCCACTCGGCGAAGGCCAGCGCACCGTGCTTGGACACGGAGTAGGGGGCCGATTCGAGGTGGGTGAGCAGACCGGCCGCGGAGACGGTGGCGATCAGCCGGCCGCGGCCGCGCTCCAGCCACGGTCCGATCAGATGGCGGGAGGCTCGGACATGGCCCATGACGTTGACCTGCCAGACGCTTTCCCACACCTCCTCCGGGGCTTGCTCCGAGCCGCCGGGCTCGATCCCGGCGTTCGCGCAGTACAGGTCGATCTCGCCGAGGTGGTCGCGCGCCGCGGCGATGAGGGCGGCCACGCTCTCCTCGGCCCCCGCGTCACCCGGTACGGCGAGCCCGCCGACCTCGTCGGCCACCCGGGCGGCGGCTTCGGCGTCCAGGTCGTTGATCACGAGCCGGGCGCCCTCGGCGGCGAAGCGGCGGGCGAGCGCCGCTCCGATGCCCGACCCGGCTCCGGTGACCACGACCCCCGCGTCCTTGAGCTCCATTGCTGCCATCCGGCTCACTCCCCTGCGACGGCGAGCACGAGCTTGCCGTGATTCTCGCCGCGGAAGAGCTTGAGCAGCGTGTCCGGGAAGGCGCTCACCCCGCCGTCCACCACGTCCTCCACGGACGTGAGCCAGCCCTCGGCGCGCCACTCGGCCAGCTGCCTGACGCCCTCGGCGTAGCGGTCGGCGTAGTCGAAGACGACCATGCCGGTCATCGTCGCGCGGTTCACGAGCAGCGACAGGTAATTGCTCGGGCCCTTGATCGGTTCGGTGTTGTTGTACTGGGAGATCGCGCCACAGACGACGATCCGGGCGCCGCGGGCGAGGCGGGTCAGCACCGCGTCCAGGATGTCGCCGCCGACGTTGTCGAAGTAGACGTCCACACCGTCGGGGGCGTGCTCGCGCAGGGCCTTGCGCACATCCTCCGACTGGTAGTCGATCGCCGCGTCGAAGCCGAGGTCGTCGACCAGCGCACGGCACTTACGCTCGCCGCCCGCGATACCGATGACCCGGCAGCCCTTGATCTTGGCGATCTGGCCGACCACGCTGCCGACCGCGCCCGCCGCACCGGAGACCACGACGGTCTGCCCCGCCTCGGGACGGCCGATGTCGAGCAGCCCGAAGTACGCCGTCATGCCAGACATGCCGAGCGTGCCGAGGTGAACCGGCAGGGGAGCGAGCTCCGGGTCGGCCGAGGTGACGCCCCGCCCGTCGGACAGGCAGTACTCCTGGACGCCAAAGGCGCCGGCGACATGGTCGCCGACCGCGAAGCGGGGGTGCCGGGAAGCGATGACCTCGCCGACCGCGCCCGCGCGCATGACCTCGCCGATGCCGACTGGCTTGATGTACGACTTGGCGTCGTTCATCCAGCCACGCATCGCGGGGTCGATCGACAGGTACTTCACCCGGACCAGGAACTCCCCCTCGCCTGGATCGCCGACCGGCTCCTCGGTGTGCTCCCAGTCGCTGGGGCGGGGCTCTCCGACGGGACGCGCGGCTAGGCGCACTTGACGGTTGATGCGGCTCATTTCCGCGGCTCCTCGGCTGGGTGGGCGGGTGGTCGTCGGCGGGCACTGTGACATACCAACTGGTCGGTAGGACTCTCGCGAGGCTAAGCGCTCACTGGGCGGTGAGGCAAGTGCCGGGGTACGCCGGGGCGATCAGGCCGCCCGGCGAGGCGGCGCGCCTACGGAACCGGACGGCGTCGGGCCACGTCCTGGCCGCTGCCCCTCGCGCGCCGGGCCGCCCCCACGGCGCTCCGCAGATGTGTGCGGGGCACTCGGGCCCGGGCGCCGGAACCGGCGGGCGAGACCCCGTGCAGCAGGTCCGCTTCCACCTCGGCGGACGAACCCGGGGCGCGATACCCAGCTCCCGAACCGATACTGAACCTCAGCTGGCCGCTCAACCCTCGGTCTCCGGTCACCTTGGGTAGTCCCGCCGGAATGCCTGCTGAGCGTTCCGCTCGACGGGTCGAAGGGTGGTAGCGATGGACGCACCGGTGCCAGCGCTCGGCGAGGTGCCCGAGGACCCGTTCGCGCTGCACAACGCGGCCTCGGCGGTACTGGACGTCCACGGCAGGGTCGTCGGCTGGAGCAAGCGCGCACAGGCGCTGCTCGGCTACCCGCCCCAGGAAGCGCTCGGCCGAGCGGCGGTCGACTTCCTCGTCGACGCCCGCGACCTCGAGGGGGTCCAGGACGCGGTGGCCGCATGCGTGCACGACCAGGGCTGGTACGGCGTCCTGCCCATCCTGCACCGCAGTGGTCGGCGGGTGGAGCTGGGCTTCCGCGCCCGCACCGTCACCCGCGCCGGCTCCGGCCACGAGTGGTTCCTCGTCGCCGCGCCGGCCGAGGAGGTGGTCCAGTGGGAGACGGACCGGTCGGTCCTGGACGGCCTGTTCCGGCGCTCTCCGATCGGTCTGTCCGTCCACGCCCCCGACCTGAGCATCCTCCGGGTCAACCGAGCGGTGGCCCGGTTCGCGCAGCTTCCGGCGGCGGAGGTCCGGGGCCGCCGCACCGGCGACTTCCTGATCGGTCCCGACGTGGAGACCATCGAGACACGGCTGCGGCGGGTGCTGGAGACGGGCGAGCCGTTGATCTTCACCGAGCAGCCCTGCCGTCTGCGGCACGACCCCGGCCACGAACGGGTCGTGTCGGTGTCGGCGTTCCGGATGGAGGACCCCTCGGGCGGAATCCTCGGAGTCACCCAATTGGTGGAGGACGTCACCGATCGCTACCGGGCCCGGCGCCGGCTGGCCCTGCTCAACCGGGCGAGCGCCCGCATCGGAACCACGCTGGATCTCGGCCAGACCACCCGGGAACTGGCCGGCATCGCGGTCCCCGACCTCGCCGACGCCGTATCGGTCGATCTCCTGGAGCCGGTGGCCGACGGCGAGGAACGCGCCGAGGGGCCTGCTGCGGAGGCGGTCGGACTCGTCCGCAGGATGGCCGTCCACTCGGTCATGGCGCGGGCACTGGAGGTGATGTACCCCGCCGGAGAGGTCTTCCTCTTCGACCCTCGGACCCCGCAGGCCAGGTGTCTCGCCGAGCGGCAGCCCATCCTCGAACCGGTGCTTCAGAGCAGCCCCGGCTGGTACTTCCAGGACCGGGAGCGCGCGGAGCGGGCCCTCAGCCTGGGCGCGCACTCACTGATCGTCGTACCTCTGACCGCCCGCGGCGTGCTCCTCGGCCTGCTCAGCCTGTGGCGGGCCAAGCGGCCCGAGCCGTTCGAGGAGGACGACCTCACGCTCGCCGAGGAGTTCGCTTCGCGCGCCGCCGTCTGCATCGACAACGCCCGTCGCTACACAGAGCAGCACCGGGCGGCTCTGACCCTGCAGCGCAGCCTGCTGCCACGAGAACTACCTGAACACAGCGCGGTCGAGGTCGCCCACCATTACCTTCCAGCCGATCCCGCCACCGGGGTCGGCGGCGACTGGTTCGACGTGATCCCGCTCTCCGGGGCCCGGGTCGCCCTCGTCGTCGGCGATGTCGTCGGCCACGGTCTGCACGCCGCGGCCACTATGGGTCGCTTGCGTACAGCTGTGCATACGCTGGCCAACCTCGACTACGCACCGGACGAGGTCCTCTCGCACCTGGACGACCTGGTCAGCCGCCTGGCCGATGAGCAGGAGCCGGCCGACGGGGGCCGGCAGATCGTCGGCGCGACCTGCCTCTACGCGGTCTACGATCCCACCACCCGGCGCTGCACCCTGGCCCGCGCGGGCCACCTGCCGCCCGCGGTGGTGACTCCCGACGGCCGAGTGAGCCTGCCCGACCTGCCCGCGGGGCCGCCGCTGGGCCTGGGCGGACTGCCGTTCGAGGCCGCCGAACTGGAACTCGCCGAGGGCAGCCTGCTGGCGCTGTACACAGACGGGCTCGTCGAGGCCCGTGGCCGCGACCTCGACGAGGGACTGGAGCGGCTGCGAGAAGCGCTGTCCCGGCCCGGCCGATCACTGGAGGACACCTGCACGGCCGTGCAGGACGCCCTACTGCCCGAGCGCCCGCGTGATGACGTCGCACTGCTCCTCGCCCGTACCCGCGTGCTGGCACCGGAGAGGGTCGCCTCCTGGGAACTGCCCGCAAAGCCGACCACCGCCGCTCGGGCACGGGAACTCACGATGGCCACGCTGACCAAGTGGGGCCTGGAGGAGATGGGCTTCACCGCCGAACTGGTCGTCAGCGAGCTGGTCACCAACGCCTACCGGTACGGCGGCGGGGCGTCGGTGACCTTGCGACTCATCCGCGACCGCAGCCTGATCTTCGAGGTCTCCGACAGCAGCAGCACCGCCCCGCACCTGCGGCGGGCGCGCACCACGGACGAGGGCGGGCGCGGTCTCTTCCTGGTGGCCCAGCTCACCGAACGGTGGGGCACTCGCTACACGCGGGACAGCAAGACCGTCTGGACAGAGCTGCCCCTGCCCACCACACCGGGGCAAACTCCGCGGCTGCCCTGACCCTGACCGGCGCCGGGGACAGGGTGGCGGTAGACGTTCACGATGACGTCGCGGGCCGCACCCCGACGGGTACTGCGCCGGGGCTTGTTCGGCTTCTCGCCCCGACCCCGGGCCTTCCTCCACCATGGGTGACGGCGACCGCGAGCATCAGGAACGGCCTGCTGCGGACGGCCGTCCCGGGCGTTCCCTCCAACCATTGTCTCGGCGCCGGCTTGGACGCACGTACGCGGTAGTGGGTGCCGCAGCAAATCAATAGCGATCAGGAGAATTGGATGGGCATAGCGGGCACGTAAGCGAAGGGCCGCCCCGGCGTCGTCTGGGAGCGGTCCGGCGCTGTCCGGCTGTCACTGTGTTTCCGCGGGTGACTGCGCAGAATACGCGGTGAATTTCCGCGACCTGGGTCAGCTCTCGTGCCAGGTCGGTCAGGTTGTCGGCGGCCTCGATCCGGGCCTGGTGGTCCGGAGCTGATCGGAGATGCAGCGGGCGTATGTAGCGAGCAGGACCGGCACGCTGTTGCCACCCACTCCGCGACCTGAGCAGGTGGCACCCCGATGTTCAGCCACGTAGTCAGGCAGGAGTGCCGCAGGTCGTAGACGCGGCTGGCGAGGGGCGACTCGTACTCCTCCGGGGTGGGGATAGTCTCCCTGGCCGTACGCCAGGCCCGGCGGAAGACCGAGCCGGACAACAGGTCCGATGGAGTCCCGTCACGTGGTGCGGCAGAGATCTTGACACGTGCGATCTCTGACGCGGAGTCGGCCGAGTGCGCACTGACTGCCCGCGCCTCACCTCGGCGCTGACGGGTCCTCAGGTGGTGGATGTGACCTGCCCGGCCAGGGCGGTCGGTGATCTGCCCGCGCGTACGTAAGCGCGCTCGCATACCCGCACCCGCCCCACCTCCTTGCGTCAGCCCCACCGAGGCATGTCGACGTCAGGAAGAGGCGATCACCATGACCACCGCGTGCGGTCACCGCCCAGAATCGCTGGGCACCGTCGACTCAGACCGAGCCCTTGTGCAGCGTGGCCTCGCCCGACACGCGGACACCGAACCGCTCGCCGGGGCGCGCCCGCACGCCGCCGGGAGTGCGGATGTCGATCGGCCGATCGTGGCCGTCGACAGCCAAAGTGACCATCGCGTCGTGACCGTAGAAGCAGACACCAGTCACCGTTCCCTACGCGTTCGTCGTGCCCGGGCCGGCGAGTTGGAGCTGTTCTGGGCGGAGGAGAACGATGCCCTCGCGGAGGCCCTCCGGGGCTGCGGCGAGGGGAATACGGCCGAGGGGTGTGGTGGCGGTGCCCTTGACGTGGTGCACCGCTTGGATTCCGCTCCGCGGCGCGGGCCGACCGCCAAACTGTCCTTGATCCGCCCGTCCCATGGTGGCAACAGGTCGGCGTTCTCGCCGCCGGGGCGTCGCAGCGATCGTCAGCTGCACATCGCCTAGTCTGCAAAAGCTGACACCTCATCATGAAAGGTCGCTTTCGTGCCCTCTCTGCTCAACCCTTACATCTCCTTCGACGGCGACGCCCGGCAGGCCATGGAGTTCTACCGGGAGGTCTTCGGCGGCACCCTGACCGCGAATACATACGGCGACTTCGGCCAGAAGGAGCCCGGCGACGCCGCCGACAAGATCATGCACAGCATGCTCACGACTGACAGCGGGTTC
Organism: Streptomyces sp. NBC_01353; assembly: GCF_036237275.1. Classification (GTDB taxonomy): domain Bacteria; phylum Actinomycetota; class Actinomycetes; order Streptomycetales; family Streptomycetaceae; genus Streptomyces. The sequence goes on from NZ_CP108352.1 coordinate 1,862,956, forward strand.
ACTCTCATGGGTGCCGACAACCCGCCTGGTGGGGAGCACAAGCCCGGGAACAACATGTCAGTGAGCGTGAGCGGCGAGGACGCCCACGAATTGCGCGGCTACTGGGACAAGCTTTCCGGCAGCGGCACGGTCTCGGTCCCACTGGAGAAGCAGATGTGGGGCGACGTGTTCGGCATGTGCACGGACCGCTTCGGCATCACCTGGCTGGTCAACATCAACCAGCAGCAAGCCTGAACAGGCAGCGTCCGGGTCGAGAACACCAGGACCCCTCCCACCAGAACCGGCCAGGCCCAATCAGAGACCGCTTCTCCGACAGATCTTGGTAGCCCGGCTCGCACGGCCGAGGCGAGAACCTCATACCCGGCATCCAGGCGCCTCCCGAGGGCGACCTGATACCCGAGCCCGAGCCCGGCTGCCATGTCACGCCCAAGTACTACACCTGGTTCCAGGAGACTCTCGGTCACACGGCGGCGGCCGGCAAGGGAACGTCGAGGAGTACCGCGCCATCGCGCACTCAACCCGCCACACCCGGCGGCGATGCGCACCGCCTAAGACGACCACGCCGACCCCGACCAGCCAGGACTGGATGACCAGGACCGTTCCGATCGGGCCTTAGGTGACGGCGCTCGATGCGATCAGCGGTGAGAAGACGAGCCGGGAGAAGACTCGGAGGCCGAGCAGCCCGGCCGTGGTGGTCACCGCCCCGGGCCGGCCGCCGCGCAGCATCCGCTGGGACCACCAGAAGATCAAAGTGCCACTCAGCACCGTGATCACCCCGCGGGCCGGGGGCAAGTCCGCGTGGTGGCTGCCGAGGTGGCCCGACCGCCTTCTGCCGAACACCACCGGGCCGTGACACCCTGAGGCACTCACGCCAAACGGCTCTCGGCGTATCCGCATAGGCCCCCAGCGAATGCATGCCGTGGAGTCCAGGGTTGGGCAGTGGGATTGCGGCGCTGTGCGAGCAGGGGCAGACCCGGTCACGGGGGAACCGAGCCTGCCCCTGCATATCGGCGCCCATGTACCTCCCCCTCGGAGGATGGGCGCCATGACCCCGCCCAGGGTCACTCCTTACAGCGTGCCGCACGTCTGAAGTGTCACGGGCGGACGGAGATGATGCGAGACCGACACCTTTATGAGGGCACGCACTTGCCGCCATCATGACTTGGTCACGAATCGCGCACACACCGGGCCGGGGGCCGTTTTGGCACCTCGAATGAGCTCCTTCATTCCATCCCGGAATGAGCCCTGGTGCGCGCACATCTGCGTAAGTACCTGACTAGGCAGCCATATGTGAGTCATCGCGGGCGGCGGTGTAACAGGCAGCGCATGCGGAACGCAGAAGCAGGAAGAAGCGGGGCGACGACCCGGGGTGCATTTCGACACCTGGAGCGAGCGCGCCGGCATGGCACTACGTCGATCGGATTTCCTGTGAGCAACATCGACCCGGTTCCCGGGCACCAGACGTACAACCAGACTTCGCGGCCGGACCGCTCCGTGCGTCACCAGACCGCCACACGTCGCACTGCCCTCACCGTCTGCACGATCGCCGACATCGCGGCAGGTCTGCTCGGCCTGTGGATCCTGTTGTTCCTGCTCGACGCGAACCAGGCGAATGTGTTCGTCGAGTTCGTGCGGGGAACGGCGGACTGGCTGGCCTGGTGGGCGCAGGACATTTTCACGATGGACACAGAGGGTCTACGTGTTGCCCTTAATTATGGTCTTCCGGCTGCCATTTATTTGCTGATCGGCCATGGGATCGCTGCCCGGCTCAACCGAGCCTGACGGCGGACCAGCCTCTATCGATCGCCACGAACCGTTGCCGCCCGCGAATCCTCGCCAACGGCCGCGCAGGGAAATGACGGCAGCCGAAGGGCCGACTGTGACACACACCTCCACTGAAAACGATCACCTTCCGATCTATAAGGACCTGGTACGCGAATGTGGTGACGTCGTCGCCGAAGCTCGGCTGGCGGCCGAACACGCGCAGCATCAGGCAGCGGACCTGCTGACCGGATGGGATACGACCCAGCAAGCCCCCCGCCGGGACGACCACTTCAGAGCCGCTGCGGGTGGCCACCCGGAGTGGCGCGGGTCGCTGCCGTAGGTGAATTCGGCGCGGATACGTCCGTCAGTCCCGTCCTCAGCCAAGGAATCCACGCAGGAGCATCACACAGGCTGCACACAGCCTTTCGAAAGCCTCGTTAGCGTGACTGGCCGCTCGATCTCCATGCGAAGCATGACCAGGCCGTGGCCCAGGCGGGCCGACGGCGCAGTCCGCCCAGGAAGACCAGAACCGCAGATGGACTACTGCTCCTCGTGCCGTCGGCATCTCAACGGCGCCCTGGTGTGTCCCGGTTGCGGCGCCTACGCCCCGGACATCGCCCCGCCCGCCACCGACGGCCGCATCGGTTCCGCCCCGGCGATGACGGGCGCCCCGCCGGCCACAACGGCAAACCGGGAATCCGCGACCTCCGGCACGTGGCACGACAGACCCCTGGACAACGAGGCGGAGTTCAATGCTGATGCGGACGCGGCCCCGTACGCCCTCGCCACCGACGTCGAGGGCCCGCCGCCGGCGCAGCAGGGTCGGGCAGCAGGCCGTCGTCAGCTGGCCCGCTGGAAGAAGAACAAGCGCCGGGCGGCGGTCGCGAGCGCTGTCGCGCTCGCCGGAGGCGGCCTGACCTTCGCCACGATGGACCAGCACTCCACGGACCGGGCACAGGCGGCCACAGCACCGGATCAGCGGAGTATGGGCGCCGTAGAAGAGCAGACGCCTGAGCAGAACCCTCCGGCGTCCACCCCGGCCACCACTCAGCGTATTTACCGGGCGTCACACACCTCTTCCCAGCCGCAGCCGCCAACGACCAGCGCCCCGCGACAGCAGTCCTTCGCGGCCCCACCCCGCACGCAGCCGATCGCTCAGCCGGATGCCGCCGCGCCTCCCCATCCGGCTGCTTCGTCGACCCCCCAGCTGCAGAGCACCGCCCCGTCCGCCGGCGACACGGCCCCCGAGCGCTCCGATGCGGCGACGGAGCAACCGTCGGCGCCCGCGACCGCCGACAGCACGCACTCGGGCGCGTCCCAGACCGGCCCCGCATTGATATCGACTTCGCCGACGGAGGTGTGCGTGCTCGTGGTGTGCCTCGGCTGACGATGCCGACACCCGTCCCTTCCCGGCCCGACGAGCGGGACGTGCGTCGCACACGACGAGTGGCCACCGGGAGGGGATCGCGCTGCCTGCCGACATCGAACCTCTGGGCGCGCAGGACTCACGCGAACGCACCTACGTCCTGATTCCTCGCCGACGCCGAACGACCCGGTCGCGCCCCCGGATCCCGCCGTCGCTTGGCGTGTGTGACCAACGCGGAACGGAGCTCGCGAGCCTTGTGTCAGCTCGTGGGCAACAGCCCCAGCCGATGGAAGGGAAATGAGGCAGCCCGTGAGTCCCCGCTACGAAGTCCAAGTCCTGCTGCGCCGCGTCGGCCGGTGGTGGGCCGTCGATGTCCCCCGCCTCGACCTGCACGCTCAGTGCCGCACTCTGGAACGTGCGGAGGACCTGGCCCGCACCCTCGTCGCCGAAGCCGCCGGTGTTCCTCCGGACGTCATCGTCTTGGACATGGTGGTGCCCGAACTCGGACCCGTGCTCGGCCCGGTGACGGAAGCGCGGCGCCGCCGGGTGGCCGCGGTGGCCGCCGAGGATCAGGCGATCGCCGCAGCCGTTCAGGAGCTCGTGGACAAGCTGCGCGTGAGCCAGGGCGACGCCGGGCGTCTGCTCGGCATGTCCGCGAGCGAGGTGGCCCGCTTCACGCCACCACGCGGCGCGACGACCGCCGGCCCAGACCGGCAGCTCGCTCCGGTGCCCGCGCCGAGTCCGGCGCGACCGGGCGCCGCCCCTGCTCCCCGCTCGCGTCCCGGCCCCGCCGGGCAGCCGCGGCAGGCTATCTCCCCCGCCCGGCCCTCCTGGGCGATCCCGGAGGACGGTACCGAAGGCCGAGGCGGACAGGGCGGCCAGACGCATCCGCGAACGCCCTACGGACGGCGATGAACTACCTGGCGTCAATAGTGGCCTTCCCCGGCTTCTCCACCACGTTGAGTAGTCAGTCCACCCGCCCGGATCGAGCCCCTGACCAGCGGCGATGCTCCATCGGAGGCCGCTGCGGCTGGGGAGAAACTGGGGAGAATGAGGGCCCGTTGGGGAGCGGCTGGGGAGGATCGGCTGCATAGACAGGCAGCACGGCGAAAGGGGCGGAAAGGCGGATCGCCGCAGGGCAGAGCGCCTCTCTAGTCGATCTCCGCAGGTCAGCGGCGTGAGGGTGACGACTTCAAGAAGATCTCCTCCTGGGCGGCCATTCTGTTCGCACCCACGTTGGTGGGAACGATCTACGGGATGAACTTCGACGCGATGCCGGAACTGGACTGGGCCTTCGGCTATCCGTTCGCGATCATGCTGATGGCCGTGGTCTGCACGAGCCTGTACTTCGTCTTCAAGCGGCGGGACCGGCTGTAGGCGGACCGGATCCGAATTCCGCGGCCGTCCGCATCGCGCGGCGGCGCGCTTCAGCGTGTGGGTGGCACAGCCGTCCCGCGATGCTTGATGTTGACGACCGCAGCCTTGGCCAGCGCCACGGGGCTCAGGAATCGCAGCGGACCGATCAGGCGGGATGCGAACAGATGCATGTGCCGCGCCACCGATTCATCGCGCGCTGCCGCCGAGAACATCAGCCGCTCCATGGGATTGAACGGACGGGCCTTGGCGTAGTCGGCGGCCAGGTACTGGTGGCCGCTCAGCCGGCGCCGGTGCCTGCGGGCGTACACCGCGAGCGACTTGTCGAGGTCCCCCCGGCCGGTTGCGGCCGAGGCGACCGCCTCGGACAGCCATTGCGCGGACTGCAGAGCCCACCCGCATCCCACTCCCCACAGAGGATCGCCCGTCAGGGCGGCGTCGCCGAGGAGCGCGACGCCCGGGGCCGTCGGCTTGCGGGTGTGCAGCGGGTAGTCGACCGAGCCGATGATCTTCGTGATGCGCTCGGCGGAGTCGATGGGCGGTGCCTCGGGTAGGCCGCGGACGAACTCGAGGAAGCTGCCCTCCAGGTCCTCCCGGAACGCCGGCAGCCGCTTCTTGTCCGGGAGCACCGCGAGGACCGTCACCCCGTCGTCGTTCGGGAACGCGTACGCCATGTCGGGTTCGAGGAACCAGGCCTGGGCGATCCCGCCGTGCAGTGGGAGGTTGCGGAAGTGCGCGAGATAGCCGAACCGGCCGTTCTCGTACTGCCGGGACGGCACCCCGGCGAACTTCGCCACGGCCGAGTCCTTGCCATCGGCGCCGACCACCAGGCGGGCCCGGATCTCGCGCTCACCTTGTGGTGTCGACGCGCGCACGCCCACGGTTCGCCCGGCGTCCTGGACCAGCCCGGTCACCTGGTGACCGAGGAGCAGATCGACGCCAGGGGTCTGGGCCGCGTGGGACCTGATCAGCGGATCGAGGGTGCTGCGCCGAATGTTGTACGCGTACGGCAGCTCGGGGCCCGAGGGCGCGGCCCTCGGTTCGATCCATCCCCAACGGGTGTACCAGCGCGCCTCGTTGCGGACGGCTCCCGCCTTCTCCAGAGCGGGGATGAGGCCGAGTTCGTCCAGCACCGGGTAGGCGTTGGCCGTGAGGGAGTGGGTGCACAGCACCTTGTACGCCTCAGGGTCCGAGCGGCGTTCCAGCAGCGCGACGCGGGCGCCGCGTCGAGCCAGCAGGATCGCCGCGGCGCTACCGGCGAGGCCGGCGCCGCTGATGACGACGTCGTAGTCGGGTACCGCACTCTCAGGCTTGGTCATGCGCTGATCGTCCCCTTCGGGGTGTGGTGCCGTTGTGGGAGTGGTGCAGTGCCACTGCTGTCAGGCACATGACGAAGTGTAAGGAGCGGAGGATCCGGTGATGCGCGACAAGGCCGCGGTGGAAGGCCGCCCCTCCGGCAGCGGTCCGAATCATCCGTAAATGACTGGCGTGACATCCGGACGCGGCGGATGATTCGCAGGGTCCGCGCTCGCTGCGAGCCCGCTCACCCATCCGGGAGAAGTCGTGATGACCGTTGCCGCGTCCGAGTCGTCCGGGCCCCGGCCCGAAGTCCGTGCGGTGGCCGGGGTGGTGCGCGGCAGCCGTGATGCGGGGGTGGCGGTCTTTCGGGGGATCCCGTTCGCCGAGCCCCCCGTCGGCGCGCTGCGATTCGCCGCGCCGCAGCCCGTGCGGGGCTGGAGCGGGGTGCGGGAGGCCGTCTCGTACGGTCCACCGCCCCCACAGGCCGGGCATTTCGGCATGGACGCGCTGTCGCAGGAGGCGCCGGGGGACGACTGGCTGTCGGTCAACGTCTGGTCGCCCGACCCGACCCCGGGCGCGGGGCTGCCGGTCATGGTCTGGATCCAGGGCGGCGCTTACGTGTTCGGCATGTCCGGCCTTCCCGAGTACGACGGCGGCCGACTCGCTCGGGACGGCGACGTCGTCGTGGTGACATTCAACTACCGCGTCGGCATCGAGGGCTTCGGGCAGATCGAGGGGGCTCCGCCCAACCGAGGACTGCTCGACCAGGTCGCCGCCCTGGAATGGGTGCGCGACAACATCCGGGCCTTCGGCGGCGACCCCGAGCGGGTCACGGTCTTCGGCCAGTCGGCGGGCGGGGGATCGATCGCCGCCCTGCTGGCGATGGACCGGGCGGCCGGACTCTTCCGCCGGGCGATCGCGCAGAGTGTGCAGGGCACGTTCTTCTCACCGGACCTCGCCTCGGACATCGCCGCGGCCTGCGCCGCCGAACTGGGGCTGCGGCCCACGGTGACCGATCTGTCCGGCGTTCCCCCGCACCAACTGCCCGCCGCGGGCGACGCGCTCAGCGCCAGGATGGACCAGTGGGTGGAACGCTGGGGGCAGCCCGCGTACAGGACGATCCCCTTCTCGCCGGTCGTCGACGGCGACATCCTGCCCGTCACACCGTGGCAGGCCCTGTCCGACGGCGCCGGTCGTGACATCGAACTCCTCGTCGGCCACACCCGCGACGAACAACGCCTGTTCACCGCGATCACCGGCCTGCTCGGCGAGGTGAGCGAGGAACAGGCGGCAGCCGCCCTCCGTTTCCTCGCCCCGAGCCCCGACGGCGCGGGCCGGTATCGCCACGCCTTTCCGACGGCGGACCCGGACAGGCTGTACGAACTGGTCCACTCCGACTGGCTGTTCCGCATGCCGTCGCTCCACCTCGCCCAGGCCCAGGCAGCCGCCGGCGGGCGCACGCACGTCTACGAGCTGACCTGGACCGCCCCCGGCATGGGCGGGGCCTTCGGCGCCTGCCACGGCCTCGACGTACCCCTCGTCTTCGGCAACCTGGACCGCGGCCGGCCGGCCATGCTGATCGGTGAAGCACCCTCCCCGGAGGCAGAAGCCCTGTCCGCCCGTATGCGCGCCGCGTGGACGTCGTTCGCCGCCCACGGCGACCCCGGCTGGCCCGCGTACGACACCGAGCAACGACTCGTCCAGGTCTTCGACACCCGTCCGGCCGTCTCCGCCTACCCGGAAGAAGCCTCCCGTCTGATCTGGCGGGACCACACCTTCCCCGTGCTGCCGCTGGTCGACCGTCAGCGTCCGACCGCCCGGAACGCGGCTGCCTCCGCCGGAGCCCCCATCGCCTACGATCGGCCGCGTGTGTGCTGATGTGATGGTCGCGGAGGACGACGAGAAGCAGGCTGAGCTGGTGCGGCGCTATCTCGAGCGGGAAGGGCACTCGGTCACCGTCGTGGGCGACGGGCGGGCCGCGTTGGATCGGGTGCGGGAGCGTGAGCCCGATCTGCTGATTCTCGATGTCATGATGCCGCGCACCGACGGGCTCGATGTCGTACGGGTTCTGCGCGGCGAAGCGCGAGAGCTGCCCGTGCTGATGCTCACCGCCCGGTCCACCGAGGACGACCTGCTGCTCGGGCTCGACCTCGGCGCCGACGACTACATGACCAAGCCGTACAGCCCGCGCGAGCTGATGGCGCGCGTGCGCACGCTGCTGCGTCGCACCGGCCGGGCGGGAACGCCCGCCGTCGACAACGGACGGGTCCTCTCCGTGGGCGCGCTGCGGGTCGATGCCGACCGGCACGAGGTGACCGTCGACGGGACGCCCGTGGAGTGCACGCCCGGAGAGTTCCAGGTCATCGCCGCCATGGCCGCCGAACCGGACCGTGTCTTCACCCGGCCACGGCTCCTCGAGAGGCTGCACGGCTTCGACCGCTACGTCAGCGATCGCACCGTGGACATGCACATCATGAACCTGCGCAAGAAGATCGAACCCGAGCCGCGTACGCCGGCCCGTCTGCTCACCGTCTTCGGTGTCGGCTACAAACTGACCGATCCCGCGAAGGACGCGCGGCGTGCGACGTCGTAGTCGCACAGCACGCTCGCGGTTGCCCTTGCGCAAGAGCCTGCTCGGGCGCTTCCTCGGTGTCTTCGCCCTGGTCGCGGCGTGCTCCGTCGCCGCGACGGCATGGCTCGCCGCCCAGACCACCTCGGGAGCTCTCGAGCAGGAACAGGGTCAGGCTCTGGCCGACGACGCACGCATCTACGACGCCTTGCTCGGGTACGCGGCGACCCACCCCCGCTGGGACGGCGTGGACGGCACGGTCAAGGACCTGGCCTCCCGGTTCGGGCGCCGTATAGCCGTCACCACCCAGGCCCGCGCGCCCCTCGCCGACTCGGCAGGCAGCTCGGGCCCGCAGCTGCCCAACCGGCCGTCGGCGGTGGTCGACCCGCTGTCCTTGGACAGCGCGTTGTCCAAGGACAGCGGGTCGAGTGCGACGGACCGTATCGACGCACGGGCCGTCGGTCCCTTCCGCCTGCCGTCTTCGGAGCGCCGTGAACTGCGGGGCAAGGCGGATCGCGTCGCGGCGTGCCTGGGCCGACTGGGCCAGAACGTCGAGGTGACGGAGGGTCCGTCGGGGCGCCCGCGCATCGACCCGGGCGACATGCCCGCCGACCGCGTCACCTCGGACGACTGCTCCACCACCGACCTCGACACCCCCACGGAGACGGAAGCCAAGGCCCTCGAAGCCCTGACCAAGCTGACCAACGCCTGCCTCAGCCGCCAGGACCGTCCGGGCATCACACTGAACCCGGACCTGACCTGGCGAGGCGACCGGCTGCCGGGCCCCGTGGCCGTACCCGTGCCGCTACCCGCCCCAAGGGCGTTCGACAGGGCGGCCGACGAGGCCGTCGGCTCCTGCGTGAACACGGCACGGCGCGAGCAACTGAGCTCGTACGTCGCCCAACCGGCGTTGCTGTTCATCGGCGACCCCGACCGAGGCAACGTCCCCGGCTTCGATCTGTCCGCGACGAGCACCGCCCGTATCGCAGGCGCGGCGGCGCTCGTCCTCGCCCTCACCATCGGCGTCTCGGTCCTCACCGGACGCCGTCTCGTCCGCCCGCTGCGCGCACTGACCGGTGCGGCGCAGCGTATGAAGGAAGGCGCCGAGGCCACTCCCATCGCGGTGCACGCCGACAACGAGATCGGCCAACTGGCAGCCGCTTTCTACGAGTTGGCTGAGCATCGGGCTCGTCTGGAGGCGCAGCGCAAGGCGATGGTCAGCGACGTCGCCCATGAACTGCGTACGCCACTGAGCAACATCCGCGGCTGGCTGGAGGCCGCTCAGGACGGTCTCGCCGACACCGATCCCGCCCTGATCGCCTCGCTCCTGGAGGAGGCGGTACAGCTTCAGCACATCATCGACGACCTGCAGGATCTCGCGCAGGCGGACGCCGGTGCGCTGCGTCTGCACCCGGAGCCGGTCGACGTGGCAGACCTCCTCGGCCAGGTCGCCGCCGCGCACCAGGCCGAGGCCGAGCGCGCCGGTGTCACCCTGAGTGTCGCGGTGCCCAAGCCCGCGCCCGCTGTGACCGCAGACCCCGTACGGCTGCGGCAGGCCGTCGGCAACCTGCTCTCGAACGCGGTACGCCACACCCCACGCGGCGGCCGCGTCGATCTGCGCGCCCACGGCGAGGGCGTCGACGGTGCCGGCGACGGGCCGGTGTCCGACGTCGTCGTGGAGGTCGCCGACACGGGCAGCGGGATCGCCGCCGAGGATCTGCCCTATGTGTTCGACCGGTTCTGGCGTGCGGAGAGGTCCCGCAACCGGCGCACCGGCGGCAGCGGTCTGGGCCTCTCGATCGTGCGCAAACTCGTCGAGGCACACGGCGGTTCGGCCACCGCCGCCTCGACCGAGGGCGTCGGCTCGACGTTCACACTGCGCCTTCCGACCGGCGCGCGCGAGGCTTCGGGCAAGGCCGCGAAGCTCTGACGGCAAGACCACAGGCTGCTGACAGCTTTCTGACAAGTTTCCGTGAGCATGGCGATCACCGGGCGCCCGAGCGAGCCAAGTCGCGGGCGCCCGCCGTTCCGTATCGAAGGGGAGCCACAGCCATGCCGTCTCACCGCCGCCCGTCCCGACGCAGTCTCACCCTGCGCACCGCAGCCTTCACCACCGCCGTGATCGGCGGGGTGCTGCTGCCCTCGACCTCGGCGTTCGCCTCCGACGGTCCGTCCGCGGCGCCGTCGGACTCGACCGTCCGCCCCACGGCGGCCGCCGACGCCACCCCCGACTCGCGCTCCGACAAGCCACAGGCCACCCCGGCCCCGACCTCGCCGGAGAAGGAGCGCGACACAGGGGACACCGAGCCGCGTCCCGTCCCGGACCGGACCTCGGGCGAGGTGGCGGCGCCGCGTGGCGGTGTCGCCGCAGGTGAGCGCCCCGCCGACCGGAGCGGGGACAACACCACCGCCATCGCCGGCTCCGTCGCCGGCGCGGCCATTCTCGCGGGTGCCGGCTCGGTCATGCTGCGCCGCCGAGGCGCCGCCCACCGTAACGACTGACCGACGTGTTGTGGTGCCGTCGGCAGCGGCGGCACCACAACTCCCCGCCCGGGAGCCCTCATGACCCGCACGACCGGCCGGCGTGTCCGCACCTGGCGGACGTATGCCCGGCCCCTGCTGCTGTGCATCGTCCTGACGACGACCGTCGGCGCCTGCGCGACCGACGGCGCCGAGAGCGATGCGAACGGCACCGCGAACACCGGATCGCCCCCGGCGGCGACAGCGACACGCGCTCCTGCCGGCGACCCGGACCCGACCCGGGCCGACGACACGAAGACGGTCCCGACTCGTGTGTCCATCCTGTCCCTCGGCATCGACAGCGAACTGATGAGGCTCGGCCTCAACCAGGACGGCACCGTCGAAGTGCCACCAGCGGACAAGGGCATGACGGCCGGCTGGTACACCGGGAACGCCCGGCCGGGAGAGGCCGGCGCCGCGGTGATCATCGGCCACAACGACACCCGCTTCGGTGAAGCCGTGTTCCACGACCTCAGGCGGATTCGCGTGGGCGCGGCCGTGGACGTACGCGACAGTGCCGGCGACACCGTTCGCTTCACGGTCACCGGCACCGAGACCGTCGCCAAGAACGCGTTTCCGACGAAGAAGGTCTACGGGGCCACCAAGGAACGCACGTTGCGACTGATCACGTGCGACGGCGCGTTCGACACGGCCGGCCACCCCGTGGACAACCTGATCGTCTACGCCGTCGCACACTGACCGCGCCCGGGTCAGGCGGCAGGCTGCTGCTGGGTGACGCAGTGGATGCCGCCGCCCGTGCCGAGGCGGTCGATGTTCAGCTGCTCGATGGCGCGGTCCGGGTAGAGGCGGGCCAGGGTCGCCTCGGGCGGCGGTGGCATCCACTGTTCGACCCACGACCAGCCCGGCAAGCCCGCCGCGTGACCGTGTCCGGACCCGCCGCTCCTCAGGGCAGGGTCCAGAACACGCGCGTGATCAGGTAGAAGACGACGGCCCAGAAGACGGTCACGGCTGCGACGATGCCGAGCCCGATGCGATTGGTCTTCGTCCGTGGTTCGTCCGGCGCGGGCCGCAGCCACCGCTTGAGCAGACGGTTCACGTAGTAGGGCATCGTGAAGAAACTCATGATGAAGCTCGACAGCAGGTTGCCCACGAGCAGACCGAGCCAGAGCGGCCATTGGAGCGGCGACAGGGCGAGCGTGAGGAGCACCACGGTCGGGTACAGGCCGACCCAGACGGCGATGGCGGTCTTGGTCTCCGAGGGCGGCGGTGCCTCCCTCCCGTTCTCCTCGAAGGCGAACCAGCTGCCGAAGGAGTTGTCGATCTTACGGAGCTTGAAGTCGTCGAACTTCGCGCCTTCGGCCAGCATCCCCCGCCGCTTCGCCGACGTCAGCCAGGCGTCGAGGTGCTCGGCGTTGTCGTAGCGGTAGAGGGTGGTCCATTCGTCCTGGATGCCCTCGATCGGCCGGAACAGCTCGGTCCCGCGGAAGCCTTCGAACTTGCTCTCCTCCTGGCTCATGCGCTGCTGCCATTCGAGGAAGTCGTCGACATGCTGCGGAGCGATGCGGTGGGTCACCACCACGGTGACGAGCGGGTCCGTCGGCTGCGTGCCCCCGCTGATCACCTGCTGGGTCGCGGGACCGTCGAAGTACTTCTCGCCGGCGTCGAGGAGACTCTGCCGGGTCGCGCTGTTCATCCACGCCTGCAGATGGGCCACCGAGTCGAAGCGGTAGACGATGACCCAGTCGGCTTGTACCTCGGTCGCCGGGGAGACCTCGGCGCCGAGGTACCCGGCGTAGCGGGCGGCGGCGGCGTTGACGCCGTCCTGCCACTGCTCGTACGCCCGCTCCATGCCCGGCCGGACCCTGCGGCCGATGATGACCGTCGCGGCGGCGTCCGTGCCGGGTGTGGCGTCCGGGTGCTTCTGGGTGGTCATCGCGCCGGGCCCGTCCGCGCGGGCCGGCTCTCGCCGAGCCGGCTGTAGATCCGTTCCGGGGTCAGGGGCAACTCGCGGTAGCGGACACCGGTGGCGTCGCGGAGCGCGTTCGCCAGCGCGGGGGCCACCGGGTTGATGCAGCATTCCGCCATCCCCTTGGACCCCATGGGTCCGACGGAGTCCGAGGAGCCCACCAGGAGCAGCTCGGTGCGGGGGACGTCGGCGAAGGTGGGGATGCGGTAGTTGCGGAGGTTCGGGTTGGCCATGGCACCGTCCGCGTCGACCTGGTAGTTCTCGGTCAGCGCGAACCCGACGCCCTGGGCGACGCCGCCGTCCACCTGTCCCCGTACCTGCTCGGGGTTGATGACCACACCGGCGTCGGTCGCCTGGACGCTGTACAGGACGCGGAGCTCCCCTGTGACCGGGTGGACGGCGATGCGGAAGCCCTGCGTGTTGGAGACGACGCTGCGGGGCGAGCCGTACGCCTTGCGGGCGGCGGTGAACCGGATGCCACGGGCCCGTGCGAGCGCGACGAGCTCCGCGAGGGGGACGCGGATGTCCCCGCAGACGACGTCCTCGTCGTCCATCGAGCACATCACGACGTGGACGCCCGCGTGGGAGGCGGCGAACTCCAGGATGCGGTCGCGCACCGCGTTCGCCGCCCGGAGCACCGCGTTGCCCGCGACGAAGAGTCCGGCGCTCGCGAAGGCTCCGGTGTCGAATCCGGTGCGGTCGGTGTCGGACTGTACGAGGCGGATCCGCGACGGTGTCGCGCCCAGCTGGTTGGCCGCGATCTGGACGTGCGCGGTCGACGTGCCCTCGCCGAACTCGACTGTTCCGACGGCCAGTTCGTAGACAAGGTCGTCGCCGAGGGTGACCCAGGCCTCGGAGATGTGCTCGGTCGGGGGCGCGGTCTCGTGCAGGGAGCTCGCCACGCCCACCCCGACGAGCCACCCCGGTCCGGGCGACGGCTGGTCGGCCGTACGGGCGAGGGAACCTGCCACGAGGTCGATGCACTTGGCGAGGCCGTCCTCGTTGAACATCACGTCGTCGGGGCCGTCGTGCATGGCGACGAGCGGATCGCCGGGGCGCACGATGTTGCGGCGGCGCAGTTGGAGCGGGTCCATGTGGAGGGCGAGGGCGAGTTCGTCCATCGCCGATTCCACGGCGAAGGCCGGCTGGGTCATTCCGTAACCGCGCAGCGCGCCGCTCGGAACGGTGTTGGTGTAGACGGAAAAGGCGTCGTACTTCTTGTTGGGGCAGCGGTAGATCATGACGGCGGCCCCGCCCGCGTACAGCGTCTCGCCGCCGTGGTTGCCGTAGGCACCCGTGTTGGACACGTTGCGGACCTGGAACGCGGTGAGTGTGCCGTCGGCCTTCGCGCCGAGTTTGACGGTCAGCTTCATCGGGTGCCGCGGCGAGGCGGTGGTGAACTCCTCCTCGCGCGTGTACTCGAAGGAGACGGGCTGCCCGGTGTCCAGGGCGGCGAGGGCGGCCAGGTCCTCGGAGATGACCTCCTGCTTGCCGCCGAAACCGCCGCCGACGCGCTTGCAGAAGACGCGGAGTTGGTCGGGGCGCAGGGCGAACAGGTAGGCCAGTTTGACCTTGGCGATCGACGGCGACTGCGAGCTGGTACGGACGTTCAGCCGGCCTTCCTCCATCCAGGCGATCGAGCCGTGCGTCTCCAGATGCGCGTGCTGCACCCGCGGTGAGAAGTAGGTTCCCTCATGGATCACGTCGGCCGCGGCGAATCCGGCGTCGACGTCGCCGATGTGCGAGTGGATCTCCAGCAGGAGGTTGTGCACGGCGTCCCGGACGAACGGGTCCTCCGAGCCGTGCAGTTGGGGCGCCCCGTCGGTCATGGCGTCCTCGGGTTCGAAGACCGCCGGCAGCACGTCGTACTCCACCCTGAGCCGGCGGCAGCCTTCCTCCGCCGCCCCGACGGTGTCGGCGACGACCGCGGCGACGCGCTGGCCGACGAAGCGGACCGTGTCGTCGAGGATGTACGTGTCGTCCGGATCGGCGAGGTGGTCGGTGTGGATCGCCGTGGTGAACCGTCTGCGCGGCACGTCCTCCCAGGTGTAGACGCGACGCACGCCGGGGACCGCGAGCGCGGCGGTCCTGTCGACCGACACGATCCGGGCGTGCGCGTGCGGCGAGTGCAGCACCTTGAGGTGCAGCATGCCGTCCATGCGGGTGTCCATGGTGAACTCGGCCCGGCCTGTCACGACGTCCTCGGCCGAGGGCGCGCCGACGCTCGTTCCCACGGCCCTTCCGGGGGCTGCGGTCTCCACGGCGGAGTTGCCCCGTACGGCGTCCTCGATCGACCGGTAGCCGGTGCAGCGGCAGAGGTTGCCCTTCAACGCCCGTGGCAGGTCGGCCTTCTGCTCCTCGGTGAACGTCGCCGACGTCATGATCATCCCGGCGGTGCAGAAGCCGCACTGGAAGCCTGGCGCGTCCCGGAATCGGCGCTGCGCCGAATGCAGGTCGCCGGGCGATCCGAGACCTTCGATCGTGGTCACCTCGCGGTCCTCGGCGCGGAAGGCGGGGGTGACACAGCTGTGGACCGGCCGGCCGTCCAGCCACACCGTGCACGCTCCGCAGTCGCCCGCGTCGCACCCCTTCTTGACGCCGAAGTGGCCCAGTTCCCGCAGGAACGTGCGCAGGCACTGGCCGGGGCGCGGCCCTTCGTCGAAGCTCCTGCCGTTCACGAGGTAGGTCATGCCGGGTCCCCAGCCATGAGTTCGCGGCGAATCTCTTCCGCGAAGTGCTCGGTGAGATGGCGACGGTGGTCGGGGGTCCCGTTGGGGTCGGCGAACCAGACGTCGGCCGGGATGGCGTCGATGCTCTGCCCCAGGGTGGGGGCATCGGGCATTCGATCGAAGGCGAACCGCACCGGCCGCGTGGTGCCGGCGGTGACGGTGAGCGTCATGTCGCTCGTGCCGGGCGTGTGCGTACCGATCAGGAACACGGTCGAACGGCCGAGGTGGGTCAGCGTGAACCTGCGATGCGCGGCGCGCCTACGCAGGGCACGCGCCGGGACCTCGACACGGCGCAGGATCTCCCCCGGAGCGAGGATGTTGCGGTTGTTCCCCGTCACGAAGTCCAGTGCGTCGACGGTACGTACGGAACCGTCGGGAGCCCACAGCTCGTACCGTGCCTCGAGCGCGACCGTGAGCGTGATCATGGGACCGGCGGGCAGCGACATGCAGATGTTCCCGCCCACGGTGGCCGCGTTCCAGATCTTGAAGGAGGAGAGGAACGCCTCGCAGGACGTCGCGAGGAGCGAGCCCGCGGTCCAGTCGGCGGGCGGCACGAAGGCGTGGAGATCACGGATCGTGCACGTGGCGCCGATCTCGAGACCGGCGTCGGCGCGGACGAGGGGATCCCACGGCAGCACCGTGAGGTCGACCAGGCGGCGCAGCTCCGGCTGCTCGACGGAGAACAGCCACGTGCCGCCCGCGAGCCAGGCATCACCCTCGCGCCAGTCGGCACCCGGCCGGTCGGACGGCCGCCGGACGACTTCGGTGATGGTGTTGAGATCCATGGGAACGCACCTGCCCCTGCACGCGGGGGCTGCGCCACCTCTCACGGCGGGCTCGACTACCGGCAGCCGCGGTCACGGGGTTGGAGACGGGACCGGTGGACGCAGGAATTCCTCTCCAGCGTACCCAGAACGCCCCGCCGCCGCGCGACCGGAACGGCCGGCCCCGGCGCCTGGCCTTGGTGACCTCTCCCGCAAAGGGCCCCGTCAATTCCGGATCGGCCACGACCTACTTGAATGATCAGGCGCCGCGCGTGTACCGGGCCGACGCGGTGCGCGACTGCGACCTGGTCTCGACCGAGTACGAGGGACCAGGGACACGTCGCAGGATGGGCCTCGCGACGCGAACGGGCTGCCGCTCCACTTCACTTCGCATCCGCGGGAATCGCCCGTTCGGAGCGGACATAAGAAATGCGAGAGGGAACTCCCACCTCTCGCCACTCTCAAGATATAGCGCACCGGGGGGCTTGCCGCAAGGCCCCAGTCGTGGCGCAGAATCACTGGCCTAAGCCAGAAGCCGCGGAAAACGGGAGATTCACCAAGTGCGTTCGCTGAACCCTCTGACCACCAGTGCGTTCGACCTTCCCGACCGACTCTCCCCCAAGGCCGACCCGTCGCTGATCGCCGGCGACGAACAGCACTTCGCCGCCATCGCGGAGAGCCTCGAGCAGTCGATCGCCGAGCTGTCCGACCGTCTCGACGCCGCGCGCAAGGCGCCCGGCGGTGTCGGCCGGGAGGCGATGGAGCGGGACGCGGAGATCCACCGGCTGACCGGCCGGTTGCGCGCCTTGCGCCGTTTCGGTCTCGACCTGTGCCTCGGCCACATCGTCGGCGCGGACGACGGCGAGCCCGTGTACATCGGACGGCTGGGCCTCACCGACAGCACGGGTCATCGGCTGCTGCTCGACTGGCGTTCCCCCGCGGCCGAGCCGTTCTTCGCGGCCACCCATGCCAACCCGATGGGTCTGGCGAGCCGTCGCAGGTACCGCTGGACCCGCGGCCGGATCAGCGACTACTGGGACGAGGTGTTCGCCGCCGACGGGCTCGAGGGGCGCGCCGCGCTCGACGACCAGTCCGCCTTCATCGCCAGCCTGGGCACCAACCGGTCGCCCCGGATGCGCGACGTGCTCGCCACCATCCAGTCCGACCAGGACGCCATCGTCCGTGCGAGTTCCCGTGGTGCCCTGGTCGTCGACGGCGGCCCGGGTACCGGAAAGACCGTCGTGGCGCTGCACCGCTCCGCGTACCTCCTCTACTCCGACCCCCGCCTCGGTCACCGTCGCGGCGGCGTGCTCTTCGTCGGTCCGCACCGGCCCTACCTGAACTACGTCTCCGACGTCCTCCCCAGCCTCGGAGAGGAGGGCGTGCAGACCTGCACGCTGCGGGACCTCGTGGAAGAGGGAGCCGGCGCGGCGAGCGAGACCGACCCGGACGTGGCGCGTCTGAAGTCGTCCGCGGACATGGTGAAGGCGATCGAAAAGGCCGTCAGGTTCTACGAGGAACCGCCCGCCCAGGGCCTGACGGTCACCACCTCGTGGTCCGACATCCGGCTGAGCGCCGACGAATGGGCCGAGGCGTTCGCGGCACCGGGACCGGGTACGCCGCACAACGAGGCGCGCGACCAGATCTGGGACGAGCTGGTCTCGATCCTGATGGACAAGTTCGACGGCGACGTACCGCCCGAGCTGTTCCGGAAGTCGCTGCTCCAGGACAAGGAGCTGGTCGACACCCTCAACGGCGCGTGGCCCCTGCTCGAAGCGGCCGACCTGGTCGGGGATCTGTGGTCCGTACCCGCGTATCTGCGGATGTGCGCCCCCTGGCTCAGCCGCGACGAGGTCCGCACGCTGCAGCGTAAGGAGGCGCCCCAGGCCTGGACGGTGTCCGACCTGCCGCTCCTGGACGCGGCACGGCAGCGGCTCGGCGACCCGGAGGCGTCACGGCGCAAGCGTCGGCACGAGGCCGCTGTCGCCGCCGAGCGCGAGCGCATGGCCGGCGTCATCGACGACATCGTCGCGGCCGACGCCGACGGTGAGGGTGCCGTGACCATGCTGCGTGGGCGGGACCTGCAGGACACCCTGATGGACGAGGCGGCGTTGCCCGGCACCGACCGGGACCTGCTCGCCGGCCCGTTCGCGCACATCGTCGTGGACGAGGCTCAGGAACTGACCGACGCGGAGTGGCAGATGCTGCTGCTGCGCTGTCCGTCCCGGAGCTTCACGATCGTCGGGGACCGCGCCCAGACCAGGCGCGGCTTCACGGAGTCGTGGCGGGAACGGCTCGAGCGTGTCGGGCTCGACCGGATCGAGATGGCCTCGCTGAGCGTCAACTACCGGACGCCGGAAGAGGTGATGGCGGTGGCCGAGCCGGTCATCCGGGCCGCACTGCCGGACGCAAATGTGCCGAGCTCCATCCGCAGCAGCGGCATCCCCGTCGTTCGCGGGTCGGTCTCGGATCTGGACTCGATCCTCGACGGCTGGCTCACGGCACATGCCGAAGGGGTCGCCTGCGTCATCGGCGATCCCACGTTCCGGCCGACGCCCCGCGTCCAGTCGCTGACCCCGGCGCTCTCGAAGGGCCTGGAGTTCGACCTGGTCGTCCTCGTCGACCCCGAGGAGTTCGGCACGGGCGTGGAGGGAGCGGTCGACCGGTACGTCGCGATGACGCGTGCGACCCAGCAGCTCGTCATCCTCACGAGCTCCTGACGCCGCCCGGAGGAACAGGGCCCGGGGAAGGTCATCGTCGATCGACTCATGTCGGTGACGGTCCCTCCCCGGGCAGTACCGGCTTCAGTCGTTCCTTTCGAGCAGGCGGCCGGTCGGCTCGGTGAGGGTGCCGTCAGTGTTGATGCGTTCGCCGCGCAGCCAGGTCGACAGGGTCTTGCCCGCGTACGCCGTGACCCGGTTACGGTGCTCCAGCTCCGCCGGGTCGACCGTGAACGTCGCCTTACGGGCGCAGTTCGAACGAGATGTGCGGAGACAGGGCGCGGAGGAACTCGGGCGCGTCGAAGATCGCGCCGGCCGAGGCGACACCGACCGTCCGGGTCCGCCCCGTGAGGACGTGGTGGACCGCCTCCACCGCGAGCGGGGCGCTGACGGCGTAGATGTCCTGGCCGCCGACCACCGCGCGCCGCTCCTCGCCGCCGGAGCGCACGAGGACATCGACGAGGAAGGTCTGATCGGAGCGGCCGTGCTCGTCGACCGGGGTCGGCGCCGGTGTCTCCGGAGCGGACAGGTCCCGGGCCGCCTCGACCGTCATGTAGGTGCGCACCTCGGGGATGGCCAGGTGGCTGGGGACGGTGACGACGTCGGCCATGGTGAACTCCCCGATCACCGACCGGATCCCCATCGGCTCGGGGAAGGTCCACTTCAGGGTCGCCGGTGTGTCGTCGCGGTACTCCAGGCGCCCGTCGCTGTACACGACGCGTCGGCCGTCCCTGCGCTCCCGGGAGACCGCGCCGGCGGTGCGGGTCCCGGCGGTGGGGTGCCAACCGCTCAGCCCGTACGCCACGTGGGCCTCGTCGGCCGTCGTCCAGTCGCCCATGGCGGCGGTGACCAGCAGGTCGCCGAGGCCGCCGAAGAAGGCCATCGCGGGGATCACGACCGCGCCGGCGGCCGTCGCGCGCTCCGCGAAGTGCGCGAACGTGTCGAGATTGGCCTCGATCTCGGCGGCGACATCCACGTACGGGATCCTCGCGCGCAGCGCCGCCTCGATCACCGGGGCGGCGGTCGCGGCGAAGGGTCCGGCGCAGTTGATCACGGCGTCCGCGCCGAGGAGCGCGCGGTCGAGGGCGGCCGGGTCGTCGACCGCGGCCGGCCGGACGTCGAGTCCCGGACGGGAGGCCGCGAGGGCGTGCAGCTTGTCCGCGTCGCGGCCGGACAGGATCGGGACGAACCCTCGATTCAGCAGCTCCGCCACCACGAAACGCCCGGTGTGTCCGTAGGCGCCGAACACCGTCACCGTGTGACCCGACTTCATCGCATTCTCCCCGCGCTCGATTGTTCAACTATGAACAGTCTCGCTGCGGGCGCCGACCGCCGCGAGTGTCCGGAACGACATGCCCCGTACAATTTCGGACATGGGTACAGTCGCGCTGGCCGTCACCGACGGGATGCTGCACTTCGAACTGTCCGTGGCGTACGAGGTGTTCGGCGCCGACCTGTCCCGGGTGGCCGACCCCTGGTACAGCGTCTTCGTCTGCGGGCCGGGCCCGGTGCGGTTCGGCAGGTTCCTCATGGACCCCGACCACGGGCTCGACCGACTCCCGTACGCGGACATGGTGATCGTGCCCGGGTGGGCCGATGTCGACCGGGAACCGCCCGCAGAGCTGGTCGACGCGGTGCGCGCGGCCCATGAGGCGGGCGCGCGGGTGGCCTCGCTGTGCACGGGCGCGTTCGTGCTGGCCGCCGCCGGGCTGCTGGACGGCCGACGGGCGACCACGCACTGGGCGCACACCGACGTCCTGGCCGCGCGGTATCCCCGGGTCGAGGTGGATCCGGACGTGCTGTACGTGGACAACGGCAGCGTGCTGACCTCCGCGGGCAAGGCCGCCGCGATGGATCTGTGCCTGCATCTGGTCCGCCGCGACCACGGCTCGGCGGTCGCCAACACGGTCGCGCGCCGCCTGGTCGTGCCTCCTCATCGGGCGGGCGGCCAGGCGCAGTTCGTCACGGCGCCGGTGCCCGCGCAGGACGACCACCCCCTCGCCGAGCTGTTCCCCTGGGCGACCGAACGCCTCGACCAGGCCATGACCGTGGAGGACCTGGCCCGCCGGGCGAACATGAGCTCGCGCAACCTGGGCCGCCACTTCAGGGCGGTGACCGGCACCACGCCGCTCCAATGGCTCCTGACCCAGCGGATCCGGCGCGCCCAGGAACTGCTGGAGACGACGGGCGACAGCGTCGACGCCATCGCGGAGGCGACGGGCATGGGCACGGCCACGACGCTGCGCCGCCACTTCAACCGTACGATCGGCGTCCCCCCGGACACGTACCGCCGCACCTTCCGCAGCTCACGCGGCCGTTGACGGCGGTTAGGCTGCGCTGATGCCGAGCCGGCAGCGATCCCCACTGTCGATCGTCGACGAACTGAGCGCCCTGCCGTTCCCCGAGCAGGAGGGCAGGCCGGGCATCGGCGACGGCGGGTGGAGCGGGCCCGGCCATCACGTGGCCGTGCTGCGGCGGAGTCGGGACTTCTGGGACGACCGCGGCGAGGAGATCGTCGCGGCGGGCGAACAGGAGCTGGAAGCCGACCTCGCCGCACTGGTTGCCGTCCTGGCCGCCCGCTGGGGCAGTCCGACCACGGTCGACCTGTGGCCGTATCTCAGCGTCGACAACCCGGACCCGGACTACGTCGCCCCCGAGCCGCTGAGCTTCCTGAGCAACGTGACCGGCACCATGCGGGTGTGGCACCTACCGCCCTCCGACCGCTGGCTGGCCCTGACCATCGGCCAGGCCGACCCGGAGTTCCCTCTCGAACTGCTGGCCGCGGTCGGTGAGGCGTCCTCGCTTCCGCGGTGACGCTCAGCCGCTCGTCACGAAGCCGATCGCTCCACAGGGATCCACAGCTCCGCCTCCGCCGTCGCCCCGTCCTTCGACAGCTGGACGCGCAGGATCTCCGGGCCAGGCCTGCTGTCGTACGGGTTCGAGGGGAACCACTGGGTGAAGACGTCCCGCCACAGGTACTGGAGCGCCTGGGGGAACGGGCCCGTGTTCTCGAAGATCGCCCATGTTCCCGCCGGGACGGTGAGGACGTCCATGTCCTGGGGGGCCTCCGCCTTGGTCACCACGGCGTGGTAGTAGTCGAGTTCGGTGCCTTCCGCTCGGCTCGGGTCGAGTTGGTCGCTCACGGCGACGATGCCCGCCGGGTCCTGGTCCGACAAGGCCGTGATGCGGCTCAGCGTCTCGGGGGCGATGCCCCGGATGAAGGCCGCGATCGCCGGGTTGACCCCCTCGTGGACGAGCGGGACGCGGGCCTTCTTGCCGACCACGCGGAACTCTTCCTTGTCCGCGATCCTGTATCGCATGGTGCTGCTCCCTTCGACGACGAGTCGGAAGGACATCCGTGGCTGGGAGCGCAGCGCCGCACCGGTCCGCCGCGCCTCGCCGGGCCCCACGCCGTGGACGGCGCGGAACGCTCGGGCGAACGCCTCCCCCGAGCCGTAGCCGTACCGCGTCGCGACATCCAGCAGCGTCCGCTCGCCGGCGAGTACCTCGGCGCCCGCGACGGTCAGTCGCCTGCGCCGGATGTACTCCGAGAGCGGCATCCCGGCCAGCGCCGAGAACAGCCGCCTGAGGTGGTACTCCGACGTCACCGCGATCCTCGCGAGCTCGGCCACCTCGATCGGTCCGTCGAGACACGACTCGATGTGGTCCATCGCCCGGTTCAGCCGCTCCAGCACTCCGGTCTCCTTCCCTTGCGCCCATCACGCTAGGAAGGACCCACCCTGCCGGACCCGACATCCTGTGCCCGAATCGGTCGGGTCTTCCGCCTCCCCACCGCTCTCCGTCACCCGAGCCACTGGCATCATGGCACTGAGTGTGTTTTGCTGAGGGTACTCAGTGCCACAAGCCTTAGGGGAGCTCACCATCATGGGCAAGGACTTCGACCTGTATCGCCCGTCCGAGGAGCACGACATGCTCCGGGAGACGGTCCGCGCGCTGGCGGAGGCGAAGATCACGCCGTTCGCCGCGGCGGTCGACGAGGAGGGCCGGTTCCCGCAGGAGGCACTGGACGCGCTGGTGGCGGCCGACCTGCAGGCCGTGCACGTCCCGGAGGCCTACGGCGGCGCCGGCGCGGACGCGCTGGCGACGGTGATCGTGATCGAGGAGGTCGCCCGCGCCTGCGGCTCGTCCTCCCTGATCCCGGCCGTGAACAAGCTCGGCTCGCTCCCGGTGATCCTGTCCGGCTCGGAGGAGCTGAAGAAGAAGTACCTGGGCCCGCTGGCCAAGGGCGAGGCGATGTTCTCCTACGCCCTGTCCGAGCCGGACGCCGGCTCGGACGCGGCCGGCATGAAGACCCGTGCCGTGCGCGACGGTGACTTCTGGGTCCTCAACGGCGTCAAGCGCTGGATCACCAACGCCGGCGTCTCCGAGTACTACACCGTCATGGCCGTCACCGACCCCGACAAGCGCTCCAAGGGCATCTCCGCGTTCGTGGTGGAGAAGTCCGACGAGGGCGTCTCCTTCGGCGCGCCGGAGAAGAAGCTCGGCATCAAGGGCTCCCCGACCCGCGAGGTCTACCTCGACAACGTCCGGATCCCCGCCGACCGGATGATCGGCGCCGAAGGCACCGGCTTCGCCACCGCGATGAAGACCCTGGACCACACCCGCATCACCATCGCCGCCCAGGCCATCGGCATCGCCCAGGGCGCCCTCGACTACGCCAAGGGCTACGTCAAGGAACGCAAGCAGTTCGGCAAGCCCATCGCCGACTTCCAGGGCGTGCAGTTCATGCTCGCCGACATGGCCATGAAGCTCGAAGCCGCCCGCCAGCTCACCTACGCCGCCGCCGCCAAGAGCGAGCGCGTCGACGGCGACCTCACCTTCTTCGGCGCCGCCGCCAAGTGCTTCGCCTCCGACGTCGCCATGGAGGTCACCACCGACGCCGTCCAGCTCCTCGGCGGCTACGGCTACACCCGCGACTACCCCGTCGAACGCATGATGCGCGACGCCAAGATCACCCAGATCTACGAAGGCACCAACCAGGTCCAGCGCATCGTCATGGCCCGCAACCTCCCGTAATTGTCTGTCACTTGAAAGGAGCCAGGCCGTGACCCTGAGGATCGCTGTCTGTGTGAAGTACGTACCCGACGCGACCGGCGACCGTGGTTTCGCCGACGACCTGACGGTCGACCGCGACGAGGTCGACGGCCTGCTGTCGGAGCTGGACGAGTACGCGGTCGAGCAGGCGCTGCGCATCTCCGAGGAGTCCGACGACGCCGAGGTCACCGTCGTCACCGTCGGCCCGGACGACGCCAAGGACGCGCTGCGCAAGGCGCTGTCGATGGGCGCCGACAAGGCCGTCCACGTCAACGACGACGACATCCACGGCACCGACGTCATCGGCACCTCCGCCATCCTCGCCAAGGCCCTGGAGAAGACCGGTTTCGACCTGGTCCTCTGTGGCATGGCGTCGACCGACGGCACGATGGGCGTGCTGCCGGCGCTGCTGGCCGAGCGACTGAACCTCCCGCAGGTCACCCTGCTCTCCGAGGTCTCGGTGGAGGACGGCCTCGTCAAGGGCCGCCGGGACGGCGACGCCGCCACCGAGCTGCTCGAGGCCCCGCTGCCGGCCGTCGTCTCGGTCACCGACCAGTCCGGCGAGGCCCGTTACCCCTCCTTCAAGGGGATCATGGCCGCCAAGAAGAAGCCGGTCGAGGAGCTGGACCTGGACGACCTCGAGATCGACGCCGACGAGGTCGGTCTGGCCGGGTCCTGGACCCTGGTCGAGTCGGTCGCGGCGCGTCCGGCCCGCACCGCGGGCACGATCGTCACGGACGAGGGCGACGGCGGCAAGCAGCTCGCCGCCTTCCTGTCCGCCCAGAAGTTCATCTGACCCACCGTCACTATCGTTCAGGAGCAAGGAATCATGGCTGAGATCCTGGTTCTCGTGGACCACGCCGACGGTGCGGTCCGCAAGCCGGCGCTCGAACTGCTCACCCTGGCCCGCCGGATCGGCGAGCCGACGGCCGTCGTGCTCGGCGCAGGCGAGGCCGCGGCGTCGATCGCCGCGACCGCCGGCGAGTACGGCGCCACCACCGTGTACGTCGCGGACGGCGCCGAGTTCGCCGACCAGCTCGTCGTGCCGAAGGTCGACGCGCTCACCCAGATCGCGAAGGACAAGGGCGTCGCCGCCGTCCTGGTGACCTCCTCCGGCGAGGGCAAGGAGGTCGCCGCCCGCGTGGCGCTGCGCCTCGGCTCCGGTCTGATCACCGACGCCGTGGAGCTGGAGGCCGGCGAGAACGGTCCCGTCGCGACCCAGTCCGTCTTCGCCGCCTCGTACCAGGTGAAGTCGGCCGTGTCGCACGGCGTCCCGGTCATCACGGTCAAGCCCAACTCCGCCGCGCCGGAGGCCGCCCCGGCCGCCGGTACGATCGAGAACGTCACCGTCGCCTTCACCGGCAACGCCGCCAAGGTCGTCTCGCGCACCCCGCGCGTCTCCACCGGCCGCCCCGAGCTGACCGAGTCCGCGATCGTGGTCTCCGGCGGCCGTGGCGTCGGCGCGGCGGAGGGCTTCGCGGTCGTCGAGAAGCTCGCCGACTCCCTCGGCGCGGCCGTCGGCGCCTCCCGCGCCGCGGTGGACGCGGGCTGGTACCCGCACTCCAACCAGGTCGGCCAGACCGGCAAACAGGTCTCGCCGCAGCTGTACATCGCGGCGGGCATCTCCGGCGCGATCCAGCACCGGGCCGGTATGCAGACGTCGAAGACCATCGTGGCCGTCAACAAGGACGCCGAGGCCCCGATCTTCGACCTCGTCGACTACGGCGTGGTCGGCGACCTCTTCGAGGTCCTGCCGCAGCTGACGGACGAGATCGGCGCGCGGTAGGGGTCGATCCCCTGCTGAAAGGAAGCGGCCCGATGGCACTCTGTGCCATCGGGCCGCTTTCGTCGTGTCCGGCTCGGATCCAGCCGGATCGATCCGGTCGTATCCGCTCAGATCCAGCCGTCGAGCGGGACCTCCTCGCAGAGCCGGACGACCGGCTGCGCCGCCACGGCCGAGCGGGCGGAGAGCCTGACGCGGACCCCGGGGCGCACCGCGTGCGGCGGCCCGTCGACCCGGCAGCGGACGACGAAGCCCTCGGCCATGTGCACCGGCCACAGGTCGGCGTCGGCGGCGGTGACCCCGCGGCGTACGGTGATCACGCCCTCGCCGTCGCTGCGTTCGGGCGCGAGGTCGGTCGACCCGCAGGTCGGGCAGAGCAGGCGCTGGAAGGTGGTTGTCTGGCACCAGCGGCAGAGCTGGTAGTAGAGCTCGGCGTCTGCGGCCGATTCCTCGGTCCGGACGGCGGCGCTCCCGGTCCTCAGTCCCGTGGATCCGGTGTGGAACACGATGCGTTCTCCTTGCACTCGGCGGCTCAACCGTGCATGGAGCCAAGATATGGCACTGAGTGCCATCAAATAAAGACCTCAGGAGACCTCAGTTCCCTTAATTGAAGATACTGAGATCCCTAAGGCGCTTCTCAACTCTCGCCGAGGCTCGACTCCACCTCGCGCACCACGCGCCACATCGGCGTGGACCGCTTGGTGATCACCACGACGACGTCCTCGGTCCCCTCGCCCTGGACGCCACGGCCCTCGCCGCCCCCGCTCCAGGTGTCGCGGACGAACTCCAGGGCCTGGTCCACCTCGACCAGCGGGTCGCCCTCGCCGCCCGAGCGCAGCCAGTGGCGCAGGGCGTGATTGTGGGCGGCGACCACGGAGGCGGCGACCACGTTGGCCCGCAGGGTGCCGTCGCGGCGGTCGGCCCAACGGGTGCGGAGATAGTCGCCGAGCGTCTTCTCGTACCGCCAGACGACCGACAGCTCGTACGTCCGCAGGCCCGTCACCTCACGGGTGAGGCGGTAGCGCTGGACGGAGAAGGTGGGGTTCTCGGCGTACATCCGCATCACGAGGCGGGTGGCGTCGCAGATCCTGACCAGCGGGTCGTCGGTGTCCGCGCTCGCCGCGAGGAACTCGGTCATGTCGGCGAGGCTCTGCTCGTGGTCGGGGAAGACCACGTCCTCCTTGGACGGGAAGTACCGGAAGAAGGACCGCCGGCCGACCCCGGCGAGGGAGACGATGTCGTCGACGGTGGTCTGCTCGTACCCCCGCTCCAGAAAGAGCTGGAAGGCCGCGGCGATGAGGGAGTCCCGCATCGCGGGCTTGGCGGTGTTCGTCGACGCAGTTCCCATGGCCCGAACCTAACATCCGGCGGCCGGAAACGCGGCACTTGGTGCCAGCCTGAGCTGGCACCAAGTGCTATACCGCAGGTGCGGGACGTACGGCGGTCAGCGGGCCGCCATGCGCAGGGCGCCGTCCATCCGGATCGTCTCGCCGTTGAGGTAGTCGTGCTCGGCAACCATCGTGACGAGCTTGGCGTACTCCTCGGGACGGGCGAGACGCTGCGGGAAGGTGACGCTCGCGCCGAGCCCGGCCCGGATCTCCTCGCTGAAACCGGCCATCATCGGGGTGTCGACGATCCCGGGGGCGATGGTGACGACCCGAATGCCGAACTGGGCGAGGTCGCGGGCGGCGGTGACGGTCATACCGGCGACGCCGGCCTTGGACGCGGCGTACGCGATCTGGCCGACCTGGCCCTCGAAGGCGGCGATCGAGGCGGTGTTGACGACGAGGCCGCGCTGGCTGTTCTCGTCCGGCTCCTGGCGGGCGATGGCCTCGGCGGCCAGCCGCATCACATTGAACGTCCCCAGCAGGTTGACGTTCAGGACCGTGCGGAAGAGGTCGAGGTCGTGCGGGCCCTTGCGGCCCAGGATCCGGGCGGAGGGGGCGATGCCCGCGCAGTTGACGGCGACCCGCAGCTCGGCACCGTCGGCCTCGATCCGGGCGAGGGCCTCGCGGACGGGGCCCTCCTCGGTGACGTCGGCGGCGAGCAGCGTGACGCCGTCGGGCCGGGGCCCCGCGGCGGCGACGGCCTTGTCCAGGTCCAGGCCGTAGACGGTGGCGCCGCGGGCGGCCAGGGCGGCGGCGGTGGCGGCGCCCAGGCCGGATGCGGCGCCGGTGACGAGCGCGGCGGAGCCGGCGATGTCCATGGAACTCCTCGTACGAAGTGAGTCGTGACGTCGGGAAGGACGGGAGGACGGAAGGGTCAGCGGACGAGCTGGCGGCTGATGACCAGCCGCTGGATCTGGTTCGTTCCTTCGAAGATCTGCATGATCTTGGCCTCGCGCATGTAGCGCTCCGCAGGGAAGTCGCGGGTGTAGCCATACCCACCGAGGACCTGGACGGCGTCCGTGGTCACCTTCATGGCGGCGTCGGTCGCGATCAGCTTGGCGGCACTGGCCTGGCGACTGAACGGGCGGCCGAGGTCACGGCGGCGGGCCGCGTCGAGGTAGGTGGCGCGCGCGGAGTCGACGGCGGCGGCCATGTCGGCGAGCAGGAAGCCGAGGCCCTGGTGGTCGATGATCTTCCGGCCGAAGGTGGTGCGCTCGTTGGCGTACGCGACGGCGGCTTCGAGGGCGGCCTGGGCGAGGCCCGTGGCACAGGCGGCGATGCCGAGCCGGCCGCAGTCGAGCGCGCTGAACGCGATCTGGAGGCCCTGCCCCTCGTCGCCGATCAGCCGGTCGGCGTCCAGGAGGGCGCCGTCCCAGTGGGCGGAGGTGGTGGGGACGGCCTGGAGGCCCATCTTCCGCTCGGGCTTGCCGAAGCTGAGGCCCTCGGTCTCGCCGGGGGCGAGGAAGCAGGAGATGCCGTGGCTGCCCGGCGCGGTGCGGGCGAAGAGGGCGTAGAAGCCGGCCCTGCCGCCATGGGTGATCCAGGCCTTGTTGCCGGTGACGCGGTACGCGGAGCCGTCGTCGGTGCGCTCGGCCTTGCAGGCGAGGGCAGCCGCGTCGGAGCCGGCCTGCGGCTCGGAGAGGCTGTAGCCGCCGATGGTCTCGCCGGCGAGCATCGCGGGCAGCCAGCGCTCCTTCTGCTCCGCGGTCCCGAAGGAGTGCAGCGGGTGGCAGGCGAGCGTGTGGACGCTGGTGGCGACGGCGACGGCCGCCCAGCGCGCCGCCAGCTCCTCCAGGACCTGGAGGTACACCTCGTACGGCTGGCCTCCGCCGCCGAACTCCTCGGGGTACGCGAGGCCGAGCAGCCCGGCGTCGCCCAGGGTGGTGAACAGACCTTCCGGGTACGTCTCGGCGGCCTCGTGCTCGTCCACGCGGGGGGAGAGCTCCTTGTCGGCGATCTCCCGCGTGAGGGCGATGAGGTCCGCTGCCTCGGGGGTGGGAAGCAGGCGGTCGACATCCATGGCGACTCCAGTGACACTCAGCCCGACACCGCTGTAACGGTACTGCGGGCGGTACGGCAGTACCGTTGAGAGTAGCGCAGATGGGTTCCGCCGTAACCCCCCGAACGGGTCGACCTGCATACTGTTCGGGTGATCGAGACCTCAGCCGCCGGCGCCGCCCCCAAGCTGACGGGCCGCGGTGCGGCCCGCCGGTCCGCCCTGTTCGAGGAGCTGGTGGCCCTCCTGGTCGGCGAGGGCTTCGCCCAGCTGACCCTGGACGATCTCGCGGCCCGGCTGCGCTGCTCCAAGCGCACGCTCTACGGCCTGGCGGACAGCAAGGAGCAGCTCGTCCGGGCGGCCGTGGTCCACTTCTTCCGGCGCGCGACCACCCGCGTCGAGGCCGTGCTCGCGGCGGAGCAGGAGCCCGCGGAGCGACTGGCCGCCTACCTGCGGGCGGTCGCGGCGGAACTGGCCCCGGTCTCCCCCCGGTTCTTCGACGACGTGGCCGCCTTCGAGCCGGCCGCCGAGGTCTACGAGCGCAACACCCGCGCGGCGGCGGGCCGGGTGCAGCAGCTGATCGAGGAGGGCGTGCGCGCGGGCGCGTTCCGCGAGGTGCACGTGACCTTCGCGGCCGATGTCATCGCCTCCGTCATGGTCCGCATCCAGCAGCGGCAGGTCGCGGCGGCTACCGGGCTGGCGGACGCGGAGGCGTACGGACAGCTGGCCGAGCTGCTTCTGAACGGCCTGCGCAAGAGCTGAGAGCGGCCCACGGGGCATCTGGTCGATACCCGGCCCTTGACCCGTCACGATCCGCAGGTGATCCCTTACCGACCACTACTGGATCGAGGGCGTCCACGAACCGGCCCCCACCCCGCCTGACGTCGTCCATCTGCGCGCGGCGCCCGGCGGGGACGGGTGGGAGACGGGGGTGTACGAGCGGGGCGCGTACGAGGCGGTCGCCACGCACGCCACCGAGGCGGAGGCCTGCGCCCACTTCCGTACGCTGGTCCGAGGCTCCGGCACCGGGTCAGAACTCGTCGTCGGTGTGCGGCAGTCGCGCCGACCGCAGCGCCGTGTCGAGCATGGCGGCCGCACCCGGGACGTGCTCCTCGACCAGGCCCGCGGCGACCAGGTCCGCGACCCGCGTACCGCCGAGATAGCAGGCGCCCAGGTCCCGTACGGCAATGGAGAGTTCGGCCGGGTCGCCCGTCGGCTCGTACCGCGCCGCGCCCGGGCCCGCCGTGAGCCGGAAGCGGCCGGAGTTGGCGGGGAGGCGACTGTCGTGCACCTCCAGGACGAGATCCGCCGCGGCGGCCCAGGCGCGAGCCGTCAGCGCCGACCGGACGTCGACGAGTCGCACCCACAGCGCGGGGAACTGCCCCGTCACACGCACCTGGTCGCGGTCCCCGGCGAAGAGCAGCAGGGGGTCGTCGAGCGGCCTGCCCCAGGCGCGGACGGTGCCGGTCAGGTCGATCGAGGCGAGGTAGCGCCAGAGCGCGGCCGCGGCGGCCGGGGTGTCGGCCTCCACCTCGTCGACCCGCACGAGGCCGGGGGTGTGGGTCTCCTCGTTCTCGCCCTTGGTGCGGTAGACGGCGTAGCCGGCGAGGGGGTCGCCGAGGGCGACGATCCGGGGCGGGGAGAGCTCGTCGTCCTCCTCGTCCTTGTCGGCGAGCCACTCCCCGCTCCAGCGTTCCTCGTCCCGCGCGTTCCGGCCGGCCCGCAGGGCGCGCGTGGCCTCGAAGTAGGGACCGACGGCGGCGGGTGCGTCGGCCGGGTCGATCAGACGCAGCGGGCGTTCGTCGGGGTCGATGCGCAGGGCGAGCGGGCGCCGTGAGTCGATCTCGACGGTGATGCCCTGGGTGGCGGGTCCGAAGCCGAACCGGCCGTAGATGGCGTCCTCGGAGGCCCAGAGAGCGGCGATCGGCTCGCCGCGCTCGGCGGCGCGGCGGAAGAGCTCGGCGAGCAGGGCGGAGAGCACGCCGCGACGCCGGTGGGTGGGGGCGACGGAGACGTAGGTGAGCCCGGGGCAGGACAGTTCGCCGCCGGGTACGGAGAGGGTGAAGCGGTGCGCGGCGACGAAGCCGACGAGGGTCTCGCCGTCGTACGCCCCGATCCGCTCGCACGGGAGGAGCAACTCGCGGTGGTGCGTGCGCTGCTCGTCCTCGGGACGCTCGTGGAAGACGAGGTACGCGAGGTCGAGGGCGCGGTCGAGATGCGCTTCGGGTACGTCACGAATGTCCATGATCCGGACCCTAACGGTCGGCCACGCCGGTACTCGAACGTCAGGCGTGACAGCGGGTCAGGCGACGGAACCTATCCGGCCGTCGGGCGCGCGCGGTCCGTCGTGGTGGATCGGGGTGTGGGCGCCGGTCAGGGAGGTACCGGAGCCGCCGCGGCGGCCGGCGACGATCTCGGCGGCGATGGACAGGGCCGTCTCCTCCGGGGTGCGGGCGCCGAGGTCGAGCCCTATCGGGGAGCGCAGACGGGCCAGTTCGAGCTCGGTGACGCCGACCTCGCGCAGGCGCTTGTTGCGGTCCTCGTGGGTGCGGCGGGAGCCCATCGCGCCGACGTAGGCGACGGGAAGCTTCAGGGCCGCTTCGAGGAGCGGGACGTCGAACTTGGCGTCGTGGGTCAGCACGCACAGCACGGTCCGACCGTCGACCTCGGTCGACTCGAGGTAGCGATGCGGCCAGTCGACGACGATCTCGTCGGCCTCGGGGAAGCGCGCCGGCGTCGCGAAGACGGGCCGGGCGTCGCACACGGTGACGTGGTAGCCGAGGAACTTGCCGACCCGGACGAGGGCGGAGGCGAAGTCGATGGCACCGAAGACGATCATGCGGGGGGCCGGGACCGAGGACTCGACGAGGAGGGTGAGCGGCTGTCCGCAGCGGCTGCCGTCGGCGCCGATCTCGACGGTGCCGGTCCGGCCCGCGTCCAGCATCGCCAGGGCCTCGCCGGCCGCGGTGCGGTCCAGCTCGGGGTGGCCGCCGAGGCCGCCTTCGTACGTGCCGTCGGGGTGGACCAGGAGCGCCCGGCCCATCAGGTCGGTGGGTCCGGAGACGATCCTCGCGAGGGCCGCCGCCTCCCCCGAGACGGCGGCGGCCAGGGCGGCGGGGAAGACCCCGCCGCGGACCGGGGTGACGAGGATGTCGATGACTCCGCCGCAGGTCAGGCCCACGGCGAAGGCATCCTCGTCGCTGTATCCGAAGCGCTCGACGACGGTCTCGCCGTTTTCGAGGGCCTGCTGGCACAGCTCGTAGACCGCGCCCTCCACACATCCGCCGGACACCGAACCGATCGCCGTGCCGTCGCTGTCGACGGCGAGAGCGGCGCCCGGCTGCCGGGGCGCGCTCCCGCCGACCGCCACGACGGTGGCGACGGCGAACTCGCGTCCCTGCTCGACCCACCGGTGCAGCTCTTCGGCGATGTCCAGCATCTCGAACTCCTCGATAAGTGTGTGGAGGGCGACGTTACGGGCGTCAGTTGACGCCCAGCCAGCTCTCGATCGGATGGATCGCGAAGAACACGATGAAGATCGCGGTCAGGCCCCACATGAAGGCGCCCACTTCGCGTGCCTTGCCCTGCGCCGTCTTGATCACGGCGTAGGAGATGACACCGGCCGCGACACCCGTGGTGATGGTGTACGTGAACGGCATCAGGACCACGGTGAGGAACACCGGGATCGCGACGGAGCGGTCGCTCCAGTCGACGTGCTTGGCGTTCTGCATCATCATCGCGCCGATGACGACCAGGGCCGCGGAGGCGACCTCGGCCGGCACGATCGCGGTGATCGGGGTGAAGAAGAGACAGGCCGCGAAGAACGCACCCGTGACGACGGAGGACAGGCCCGTACGGGCTCCCTCGCCGACGCCGGTCGCCGACTCGACGAAGACGGTCTGGCCGGATCCGCCGACGCCGCCGCCGATGACACCACCGGCACCGTCGATGAACAGCGCCTTGGACAGGCCGGGCATACGGCCCTGGGAGTCGGCGAGCTTGGCCTCGGAGCCGACACCGATGATCGTGGCCATGGCGTCGAAGAAGCCGGCGAGCACCAGGGTGAAGATGATCATGGTGATCGTGATGTAGCCGACGTCGCCCCAGCTGCTGAAGGACACTTCGCCGATGAGCGAGAAGTCCGGCGTGGAGACGGCGCTGCCGCTGAGCTCCGGCGGGCCGGAGAACCAGGCCTTGGCCGGCAGGTCGCCGACGGCGTTGACGATGGCGGCGATGATCGTGCCCGCCACGATGCCGATCAGGATGGCGCCGGGCACGTTGCGTGCCTGGAGCGCGAAGATCAGCAGCAGGGTGAAGGCGAAGATCAGGACCGGCCAGCCGGCCAGCTCACCGGCCGGGCCGAGGACGACCGGGCCACCGCCGGGCGAGGGGTTCTCGTGGACGAAGCCGGCCTTGACGAAGCCGATCAGCGCGATGAAGAGACCGATGCCGATGGTGATCGCGTGCTTGAGCGCCAGCGGGATCGCGTTCATGATCATCTCACGGAGGCCGGTGACCACCAGGAGACAGATCACCACACCGTAGGCCACACACATGGCCATGGCCTGCGGCCAGGTCATGACGGAGATGACCTGGGAGGACAGAACGCCGGAGACGCTGAGACCGGCCGCCAGGGCGAGCGGGACCTTGCCCCAGAAGCCCATCAGCAGGGTGGTCGCGGCGGCGGCGAGGGCGGTCGCGGTGATGAGTGCGGGCTGGCTGAGGACGTTGCCGTCCACATCCTTGCCGCCGAGGATCAGGGGGTTGAGCAGGAGAATGTACGCCATCGCCATGAAGGTGGTGACGCCGCCGCGGATCTCCGTCGCGACGGTGGATCCTCTCTCCGAGATGTGAAAGTACCGGTCGAGCCAAGAGCGGCCGGCGGGGACGTTCGAGCCGGAGCCCGCGTCCTCCGAGGCGGTCTTGGGCTCCACTGACGACTGGGTCATGGGGCCTACTCCCAAGGTTCAAAGGGGCACCCGCATAAGACTTGGGGAGTCAGAAAAGCCGCGGGATTTGGGATGGTGCGTTGGCTGCACGACCCGGGGGACGGCCCGAGACGAACTTGGATGAAGCAGGTCAATCTGGTGCTACTCGGTACTGCTCGATGGTGCTGGTGATGCTGGTGTTACTCGGTGGTGCTGGTACTGCCGGTGGTATCGAGCGGTGATACCGGGGGTCGCTCCGGGCGGTGTGGGCGGGAAGTGTGACGTTCCTGGGAGGCACGCACCGCCCGGAGAGTCCTACAGGGTGCCGGTGAGCGCCTCGGGGCGGACCGGCGTCTTGTTCAGCTCCAGGCCCGTCGCGTTCCGGATCGCCGCGAGGACGGCCGGGGTGGACGACAGGGTCGGGGCCTCGCCGAGTCCCCGCAGGCCGTACGGCGCGTTGGGGTCGGCCAGTTCGAGTACGTCGACGGGGATGGTCGGCGTGTCGAGGATCGTCGGGATCAGGTAGTCCGTGAAGGAGGGGTTGCGCACCTTCGCGGTCTTCGGGTCCACGATGATCTCTTCCATCACCGCGACGCCCAGGCCCTGGGTGGTACCACCCTGGATCTGGCCGACCACGGAGAGCATGTTGAGCGCCTTGCCGACGTCCTGGGCGGTCGCGAGCTCGATGACCTTCACCAGGCCGAGCTCGGTGTCCACCTCCACCACCGCGCGGTGCGCGGCGAAGGTGTACTGGACGTGGCCGTCGCCCTGGCCGGTGACCAGGTCGAACGCGACGGTCGGGCGGTGCCGGAACTCGTGCTCCTGGTCGACGGCCTCGCCCTCGAGGACGTCCGCCAGGTCCGCGAGGACCTCGCCGCCGTCGGTGACGACCTTGCCGTTCTCGAGGAGCAGCTCGGCGGTGGCCCACGCCGGGTGGTACGAGCCGAACTTGCGGCGGCCGATCTCGAGGACGGCCTCGCGCACCTTCTCGCAGGTGTTCTTCACCGCGCCACCGGTCATGTACGTCTGCCGGGAGGCGGACGTCGAACCGGCGGAGCCGACCTGGGTGTCGGCCGGGTGGATGGTCACCTGGGTGACGCCCAGCTCCGTGCGGGCGATCTGCGCGTGGACGGTGACACCGCCCTGGCCGACCTCCGCCATGGCCGTGTGGACCATCGCGACGGGCTCGCCGTTGATGACCTCCAGGCGCACGCGGGCGGTGGAGTAGTCGTCGAAGCCCTCGGAGAAGCCGACGTTCTTGATGCCGACGGCGTAGCCGACACCGCGGACGACGCCCTCGCCGTGCGTGGTGTTGGACAGACCGCCCGGCAGCGCGCGGACGTCCGCCTGCTCTCCGGCGGTGACCCACTGCTGCTCCGGCGGCATCGGGCGGGCCTTGACGCGGCGCAGCAGCTCGGCGACCGGGGCCGGCGAGTCCACGACCTGGCCGGTCGGCATGATCGTGCCCTGCTCCATGGCGTTGAGCTGGCGGAACTCCACCGGGTCCATGCCCAGCTTCGCCGCGAGCTTGTCCATCTGCGCCTCGTACGCGAAGCACGCCTGGACCGCGCCGAAGCCGCGCATCGCGCCACAGGGCGGGTTGTTCGAGTAGAGCGCGATCGCCTCGATGTCGACGTCGTCGATGACGTACGGGCCGACGGAGAGGGAGGAGGCGTTGCCGACGACCGCCGGGGAGGCCGACGCGTAGGCGCCGCCGTCCAGGACGATCTTGCACTTCATGTGCGTGATCTTGCCGTCCTTGGTGGCGCCGTGCTCGTAGTAGAGCTTCGCCGGGTGACGGTGCACGTGCCCGAAGAACGACTCGAAGCGGTTGTAGACGATCTTCACCGGCTTGTTCGTGGCCAGGGCCAGGAGGCAGGCGTGGATCTGCATCGAGATGTCCTCGCGACCACCGAAGGCACCGCCGACGCCGGAGAGCGTCATGCGCACCTTCTCCTTGGGGAGACCAAGGACGGGGGCGATCTGGTCGAGGTCCGAGTGCAGCCACTGGGTGGCGACATAGAGGTCGACGCCGCCGTCTTCGGCGGGCACGGCGAGGCCGGACTCCGGGCCGAGGAAGGCCTGGTCCTGCATGCCGAAGGTGTACTCGCCCTCGACGATGACGTCGGCGCGCTTGCGGGCCTCTTCCACGTTGCCGCGGATGATCGGCTGGCGGTGCACGATGTTCGGGTGCGGGACGTGACCGATGTGGTGGTCGTCGCGGCCCTCGTGGATCAGCGGCGCGTCGGGGGCGAGGGCGGAGGCCTCGTCCGTGACGAGCGGCAGCTCACGGTAGTCGATCTTGATCTTGGCGGCCGCGCGGCGGGCGGTCTCCGGGTGGTCGGCGGCGACGAGGGCGACCGGCTCACCGTGGTGACGTACCCGGCCGTGGGCGAGAACCGGGGTGTCCTGGATCTCCAGGCCGTAGTTCTTCATCTCGGCCGGCAGGTCGTCGTACGTCAGCACCGAGTAGACGCCGGGGAGGGCGAGGGCCTCGGAGATGTCGATGGAGACGATCTCGGCGTGGGCGACGGTGGAGCGGAGCGTCTGGCCCCACAGCATGTCCTCGTGCCACATGTCCGAGGAGTACGCGAACTCGCCGGTGACCTTGAGGGTGCCGTCCGGGCGGAGCGTGGACTCGCCGATGCCGCCCTTGTTGTGCTTCTGGGTGACGTTCGTCGGCGTGCCCGCCGGAACGGTGCGCGTGTTCTGAGCCATGGTCAGACCGCCTCTCCCTGACGGGCGGCCGCCAGGCGGACCGCGTCGAGGATCTTCTCGTAACCCGTGCAGCGGCAGAGGTTGCCGGAGAGGGCCTCACGGATGTCCTGGTCGGACGGGTCGCTCTGACGCTCCAGGAGCTCGTCGGCGGCGATCAGCAGACCCGGGGTGCAGAAACCGCACTGGACGGCGCCGGCGTCGATGAACGCCTGCTGGATCGGCGAGAGTGCCAACGGGTCGCTGCCGGCCTCACCGGTCTGCGAGTCGGCCGGCTTGGCCTGCCACTTCTTCGCCGAGTCGAGGCTGGTACCGCAGCCGCCGGTGCCGCAGGCACCGCCTGGGTGGGCGTCCTCGCGGTGCTGGGAGTAGTCGGCCAGCCCCTCGACGGTGACGACCTCGCGGCCCTCGACCTGGCCGGCGGCGACCAGGCAGGAGCAGACCGGCACGCCGTCGAGACGGACCGTGCAAGAACCGCACTCGCCCTGCTCGCAGGCGTTCTTGGAGCCGGGAAGCCCCATCCGCTCACGCAGAACGTAGAGAAGGGACTCGCCCTCCCAGACGTCGTCGGCTTCCTGCGGACGACCGTTGACCGTGAAATTGACGCGCATGGTTATGCAGCTCCCTCAAGCGAGCGGCCGGTGCCGCGGTACTGCTCCCAGGTCCAGCCGAGCTGGCGGCGGGCCATGATGCCGACGGCGTGACGGCGGTACTTGGCGGTGCCACGGACGTCGTCGATCGGGTTCGCGGCACCGGAGCACAGATCCGCGAACTGCTTGGCGATCGACGGAGTGATGATCTTGCCGCTCTCCCAGAAACCGCCCTCCTCCAGAGCCGCGTTCAGGAAGGCCTCGGCCTCCTTGGCGCGGATCGGAGTCGGCGCGGCCGAACCGATACCGGTGCGGACCGTGCGGGTCTCCGGATGGAGCGCCAGGCCGAACGCGCACACCGCGATGACCATCGCGTTGCGCGTACCGACCTTGGAGTACTGCTGCGGACCGTCCGCCTTCTTGATGTGGACGGTCTTGATGAGCTCGTCGGGCTGCAGCGCATTGCGCTTCACACCCGTGTAGAACGCGTCGATCGGGATGAACCGGTTGCCACGCACCGACTCGACCTCGACCTCGGCACCCGCCGCGAGCAGCGCCGGGTGCGCGTCACCGGCCGGCGACGCAGTGCCCAGATTGCCGCCGACACCACCGCGGTTACGGATCTGCGGGGAAGCCACGGTGTGCGAGGCGAGCGCCAGACCCGGCAGCTCGGCCCGCAGGTTCTCCATGATCTGGGTGTACGGAACGGACGCGCCGAGGCGGACGTTCTCCTCGCCGACCTCCCACTCGCGGAGCAGCTCGATACGGTTCAGGTCCAGGAGGTACTCGGGTCGCCGGTGGTCGAAGTTGATCTCGACCATGACGTCGGTGCCACCCGCGATGGGCACGGCCGTGGGGTGCTCTGCCTTGGCGGCGAGCGCCTCCTCCCAGCTGGCGGGGCGAAGGAAGTCCATGGTGGCTCTCTTCTTGTGCTTCTAGTGATCGGGGGTCGGTCTACTGGGCCTGGGGATGACCGGCCCTCGACTTCGAATTCATGTTCACGTGCTGTTAACGCGATGTGTGGCCTAGTACACAAGCCCGGCTGGCTGGGGTGCAGTCACCGAAAACATGAAGGAGTTGGCTGGTGTCCCGGTTCGTCTTGTAGATTCGAACGAAAGGCGGGGCTCAGTAACCTCGCCGTTTTCCCCTGGAAACGGTGGCACCAGCCGCCGACGACAACGCGACAGACGAGTGACTGACGAAAAGGAACGGCGGCGACGAGATGCGGCTGCGCGCACTGCTGGAAACCGACGCGCTGGGGCTGCGCCTGCTCGGTGGTGAGGACGAGCTGGACCGCACCGTCCGTGGCGTGATGACGACGGACCTGAAGGACCCCAGCCGGTACCTGTCCGGCGGGGAGCTGGTCCTCACCGGCCTCGCCTGGCTGCGGGACCCGGAGGACGCCGAGCCCTTCGTCCGGATCCTGGCGTCCGCCGGGGTGGCGGCGCTGGCCGCCGGCGAGGCGGAACTCGGCGACATCCCCGACGATCTCGTGCAGGCGTGTTTGCGCCATCGGCTGCCGCTGTTCGCGGTGAACGAGTCCGTTGCATTCGCGACGATCACCGAACATGTTGTTCGACAGGTCTCCGGGGAGCGGGCCGGTGACCTGGCGGCGATCGTGGACCGTCACAGGCGGCTGATGACCTCCGGTCCGGCGGGCGGCGGGCCCGAGGTCGTCCTCGACCTGCTCGGCTCCGACCTCGACCTGCGGGCCTGGGTCCTCTCCCCCACCGGCCGCCAGATCGCGGGCGCGGGGGAGCCGCTGGACGCCGGTCTCGCGGCCAAGCTGGCCGGCGAGCACCTGGCCGCCACCCGGACCGGACGGCGTGGGCCGCACCGTCTGAGCGCCGCCGGATCCACGTACTCGCTCTTCCCGATCCGCAACACCGGGCGCGGGGCCCCGCCCGCCTCCAGGGACGTACGGGAGACCGTCCTGTCCGACTGGCTGCTCGCCGTCGAGGCCGACGCGGGCGACTGGCCGGCGGCCAGGCTGGACCTGCTCCAGGGCGTCACCCAGCTCATCGCCGTCGAGCGGGACCGGCGGGACGCGGCGCGCACCGTACGGCGCCGGCTCGCG
Organism: Streptomyces sp. NBC_01353; assembly: GCF_036237275.1. Taxonomy (GTDB): domain Bacteria; phylum Actinomycetota; class Actinomycetes; order Streptomycetales; family Streptomycetaceae; genus Streptomyces. Next base: position 1,902,520 of record NZ_CP108352.1, read on the forward strand.
CAGGAGGTCCTGGAGCTGGTCCAGACGGGCGCCGCGCCCGCCGAGATCGCCGCCCGCCTCCGGGTCGCCGCCCCGGTGCTGCTGCCGGGCCTGGGGACCGCGCCGCACTGGCAGGTCGTCGTGGCCCGCGTGGAGTGGGACACGGAGGGCGGGACGGGCGCCGTGGACACCGGCCCGGTGGCCCAGGCGCTCCTGGAGGAGATCCTCGTCGACCCCGCTACGGTGGGCGCCGACTCCGCCGACCGGATCGCCGTCGCCCACCACGGCGACGAGGCCATCGCCCTGGTCCCGCTGCCCGCCGGGCCCCTGCCGGACAGCGAGGACGAGGGCACCACCAGCATCGGGCTGCACGCCGACGCGCTGCTCGCGGCGGTACGGGACCCCCTGTCGTCCGGTCTCGCCGACGACGGGCGCCTCACCCTGGGCGTCAGCGCGGCGGTCCACTCGGCCGAGGGCCTGCGCGGCGCCCTGGAGGAGGCGCGCCACGCCCGCCGTGTCGCCGCCGCCCGCCCGGGCCGTGTGTGCGCCGCGGGCCACCACGAGCTGGCCTCCCACGTCCTGCTCCTCCCGTTCGTCCCGGACGACGTCCGCCGCGCCTTCACGGCCCGGCTGCTCGACCCGCTGCGCGACTACGACCGCCGCCACCGCGCCGAGCTCATCCCCACGCTGGAGGCCTTCCTCGACTGCGACGGCTCCTGGACCCGCTGCGCGACCCGTCTCCACCTGCATGTGAACACCCTGCGCTACCGGGTGGGCCGGATCGAGCAACTGACGGGCCGCGACCTGTCGCGTCTGGAGGACAAGCTCGACTTCTTCCTGGCTCTGCGGATGTCGTAGGGCGCAGGAGGTACGGGCCACGGGTCGGGAAGGTCCTGGAAGGGACCTTCCCGACCCGCCCTGCTTTCCGGGTCGGCCTCCCCCGCCCGGGGGAAGACCGACCGAAGACCACCCGCTCGGCCCAACACGGTCGACCGATCCGACGAGATTCATCTCTTCGGGGGAACCAGGGAACTGACGGTGCCCAAGGTGACGACCCCGCTCGACGACGGCGGTCGTCCCGTCCCGATCGTGCGGGGCGACGGAGCCCAGGCCCGTCGGATCGGTCGCTGAGCGCGACCGGGCGACGCCGTCCGTATACCGGTACGCACAAGGCTCTTGTGAATTGATTCACCTGACCCCTTGGCCCGGCGCACCCGTTCGTGTTGAGATGCGGGCCTGACTCAACAGCTCAATGGCGCGCTCGGGGAGGGCAATGTGGCGGACACCGCCATGTCTGGTTCCGAAACGACGGGTGGCGACGATCCGTCCTCTGCCTACGGCAGGAAGACGCCCATGGAGACCGCCATATGGCGACTCCGCTCACGCGGCTGTTGGACGGACGCGGCCGCTCTGCTCGCACCACGCGCGACCGAACCGGCGGCGGCCCTGGAACGGGCGGCCCTCCTGATCGAGCGCTGTCTCTACACCGAGAAGGGCTGGGCCGAGGCGGAGGAGGCGCTGCGAGCGGCCGAGGCGGTCGCGCAGAGCGACGAGGAGCGCGGGGCGGCGGCGTGCGAACGCGGTTATCTCGCCTACGCGTCGACACTGCTCGGCGTACGGGACCGGGCCGACGAGGCCACCGCGGCGCTCGGCCGGGCGGCGGCGCTGATCGGCCCCTCGGCCGAAGGGCGTCCACTGCTGGACTTCCGGCGCGGGCTGATCGCCCAGAACCTCGGTGACTCGCCCCAAGCCGCCCGGGCCGCCTTCCGTCGCGCACACGCGGGGGCGACGGACCGTGGCGACACCCTGCTCCTCTCCTCCACCTGGCGCCATCTGGCCGGAATCGCCCTGCGCGAGGGCGAGTTGGCGGAGGCACGGCACGGCTTCGCCGAGTCGCTGCGGATCCGCGAGGAGCTCGGCTTCCTGGTGGGCACCGCTCCGGCCCTGACCGCCCTCGCGGACACGGAGACGGAGCCGGAGGCGGGCCGCCTGCGGGCGGAGGCGGGACGGCTGTTCCGCCTTCTGGGCGGAGTGCCGACCTGGCTCTCGGCCCAACTGTCGCCCCAGCCCGCGACATGATGGAGTGTCACGTCTCCTGACGGAGAGAGAGGCGGGGCCCCTCGTCCAGCCGGAGGAGCGCCTCGTCCATGCCCGCGACCACTCCCCCGTCCGGGGTGACCACCACCGCACGGACGGGTGGGCCCGGACGGAAGGACAGGCGCTCCTTCGTGTCGAGGTGGTGGAGTTCGATCAGGCCGTCGGCCCAGGCGATCGCGAGCGACGGGCCTTCGGGGGTCGGTGCGGCGTGCAACGCCACGACCGGGCAGGGGCGTTCGGCCAGGGGCTCGGGGTGCGGGTCCTGGCCGGGGGTCCAGAGGCGGACGGTGCCGTCGAGGCCGCCGCTGCACAGGAAGGGCGTGGGCGGTGCCTCGACCGCGGTGACCGCCGTGACGCGACCGCTGTGCAGCGCGGCCTGGTGAATGCCCGTCAGGCCGAAGGCGTGCACGGATCCGAGCCGGTCACCCACCACCACGGACCCGCTGATCGCCGCGAGCGCCGTGCCGGGGTGCCGGGTGAGGGTCGCCGCGACGGCCGCGGTCAGCCGCTCCAGGTACGGCGGGCGAGGCCCGGGCAGCCCGCGCACCGTGTGCAGCCGGCCCCGCTCGTCCAGGAGCAGGAGGGTGCCGTCCGGCGCGGGCGCGAGCGTCTTGATGCGCCGGGCGGGGCTGGCGAAGGTCTGGCCCGCGGGGGTCGCGTCGGCCGTGCGCAGCAGGTGCACGGCGTCGGTGGGACCCGCGACGAGGAGGCGGTCGCCGATCGTGCCGAGCGCGGTGACGGGTCCCGGCCAGCGCGGGGCCAGATCGCCCCATACCCGGGTCCACCGCACACGCCACGGCGCGTCGGCGGCGAGGTCCCGCAGGGCGGGCCGGAGCCGGGGGTCGGCGCCGTCGCCGAGCGCGCCGAGCAGCACCAGGGCGCGGTCCGCGGGTTCCTGGTCGCGGCAGAGCGACTGTCCGGCGCGCAGCCAGGCGGATCGCAGACCGCCGTGGTCGTCGCCGGAGCCGCTCGTGTAGCCGGCGGTGACGAGCAGCGGGTCGGCCTCGCACACGGCGACGGGATCGGCGAGATCGACCGCCGCGCCGACGAACCTCTCCGCCGCCCGGCCCGCCCGCTGCCGCTCGGCGGCGCCGTCCGTCCCGGCCGGCTCGGGCACGTCCACCACCGTGGCGCGGCGGGCGGCGAGGACGGTGTGGGCGGGGGTGCTCGTGCGGACCTCGACGACGAGCCGGATCCGGCCCAACTCCGAGAGCTCCCCGATCAGTTCGGCGACCGCCTCCGGCTCCGCCGCTCGGTGCAGGTCCGTCAGGACGAGGACGGCGCGGCGGGCTTCGGTGGTGGCGAGGACCTGGACCAGTTCGCCGGGTGTCCTGGCGACGACGCCGAGGCGGTTCGCGATCGTCCAGGCCGTGCCGAGCGCGCTCTGCCCGGCGAGTGGGATCAGTTCGCGCGTCGAACGCCTGCGGCGCGCCCCGGTTCGGGCGCCGTGCGCGGCGAGCCAGGAGAGCAGCGCGGACTTGCCCCGGTGGGCGTCACCGGTGACCAGGCAGAGCCGGGGCGCGTCCGGGTCGGTGAGCCAGCCGAGCAGAGCCGTCGCCTGGGCCTCCGTACCGGCGGCGGGGCGCTCCCCGCGGGCGGATCCGGTCACGGGCACCATCCCCATGCCGGGGACGGAGTCGCGGACGGCATGGGACACCTCACGGACGGCGCTGTGCGAGCGGGCTGACGGCAACGACCTTAGTCGTCAGCCCTGCGATCCGGTGAAGTGCTCCCGTACGAGTGACTGCACGACGGTGAGATCTTGGGCGATGAGCGCGTCGAGGAGGGCGGTGTGTTCCGCCGCGTCCGCGACCAGTTCGCCGTGGCGGGTCGCCGGGGCGCTCATCAGGGGCCACTGGGAGCGGCGGTGGAGGTCGTCGGCGACGGCGAGGAGTTGTTCGTTGCCGGCCAGGGAGAGGACCGCGCGGTGGAAGGCGCGGTCGGTCTCGGCGTAGTGGGCGCGGTCGCCGCGGGCGGCGGCGGCCGAGGTGGCCTCGGCGAGGGGGCGGAGTTCGGCCCAGCGGGCGGCCGGGATCGTACGGGCCAGGCGCAGCATGACCGGGATCTCGATGAGCGCGCGGACCTCGGCGAGTTCGGCGAGTTCGCGCGGGGTGCGCTCGGTGACGCGGAAGCCGCGGTTCGGCACCACTTCGACGGCGCCTTCGGTCGCGAGCCGCTGCATCGCCTCGCGCACGGGGGTCGCCGATACGCCGAAGCGTTCGGCGAGGACGGGGGCGGAGTAGACCTCGCCGGGGACCAGTTCGCCGCCGACGAGGGCGGTGCGCAGGGCTTGGAGGATCTGCCCGCGCACGGAGTGGCGCTGGACGGGACGGGGGACGAGCCCGGGCGCGGGAGGCTCGCTGTGGGTGTGCTCTCCGCGTGCCTGCGCGGCGGGGGCCTCCGAGGGGTGCGCCGAGGGTACGGACATGCCGCCGCGCGCCTGTCCGGGGACCCGTACGGCGTCGACGAACGGAGGGTACGGCTCCTGTCGCGCCCGCTCGCGCGCTCTGCCCTGCTCCACCCGGGTCCTCCTGCGGGGTCGTGCCGGGCCCGGCTCGCTCTACCGGTGCCCCCTGTGCACCATATGCGAGACAGGACCGCATCGGGGGGTTCGGGGGCTTGCCCGCCGGGCGGTAGGGGCAAACATCGATCGCGTCGGGTAAGGTAAGGCTAACCTGCCAACGATCGCGATTCGGTGGTCCCGTATGGCCGTCCCCGCCCTGCTCCCCGCCCCCTTCACCTCGCCCGTCGCGGCTTCGTACGCCCGCCTCGGCGAGGTGTTCTCCGGCCTGCGGATAGAGGAGCTGGACCAGGCCGAGAGGGCACCCAGAGGCGGCGGCTGGGTCGGCGCGGACGAGCTGGCGGCCGGGGGCGCCGCGCTCGACGCCTTCCTCGCCTGGGACAACGCGCAGGTGCTGCGTGACTACGGGCGGCAGGCCCGCCCCGACGTGGTCGCCAGCTTCGGACTCCACCGGTACGCCTGGCCGGCCTGCCTCCTGGTCACGGTCCCCTGGTTCCTGCACCGCCGGGTTCCCCGGATGCCCGCCCGGAACGTCGCCTTCCAGCGAGCCCTGGGCCGGATGACCGTCCGCGTCGAGGAGTTCACCTGCCTGCCCGGCGATCCCGCCGCCACCCTGCCCGGCGCCCGGGTCGTCCCGGACGAGGAGGCGCTGCGCGCCGAGGTCCGTGCCTCGCTCGCCGAGCACTTCGAGTCCATCCTTGCCGGCTTCGGACCGCGGATGCGGCGCGGCAGGCGGGCGTTGTGGGGCATGGCGACGGACGAGATCGTCGAGGGCCTCTGGTACATCGCGGCGCTGCTCGGCGAGGAGGAGCGGGGGATGCGCGAGCTGGAGCTGTTGATGCCGGGCACGGCCAAGCCGTACGCGGGCGCCGCCGGCTTCCGCGAGCTCACCGGTTCCGTGGACGCCGACGGAACGACCCGCTCCACCCGGGACCGGGCGACGTGCTGCTTCTTCTACACCCTGCGCCCCGAGGGCACCTGTATGACGTGTCCGCGCACCTGCGACGCCGATCGGGTCCGTCGGCTCGCGGCGACCGCCTGACACTCCCGTGGGATTACGCCACCCGCGCGGGTGGCGTAAATCGAACACAACTCCCTTGATCCGTGTGGCCGTTCGACCAGATAGCACCTATTCGTATGTCGTTCGGTCCCAATGGCGTGCTCTTGCCGCGAAACCCCTTGTGGGCCTTTCGAGGTCGGCCAGTATGGGCGGCCGAAAGGCCCTACTGCGATGCAAGGGACACCGCATGAGACTGACCGACATATCGCTGGACTGGCTGCTTCCGGGTGGCGTCATGGTGGCCGGAGTCCTGACGGCGGTGGCGGTGCTCGCGCGCGGCAAGCGCGCCGGTGACCAGGCCGCGGCCGAGGACTCCTGGGAACGCAACGAGGAACGCCGCAGACGCAAGGAAGCGATCTACGGCACCGCCTCCTACGTCCTGCTCTTCTGCTGTGCGGCGGTCGCCGCCGCACTCTCCTTCCACGGGCTCGTCGGCTTCGGCCGGCAGAACCTCAATCTCACCGGGGGCTGGGAATACCTCGTCCCCTTCGGCCTCGACGGCGCGGCGATGTTCTGCTCGGTCCTCGCGGTCCGCGAGGCCAGCCACGGTGACGCGGCGCTCGGCTCGCGCCTCCTCGTGTGGACGTTCGCGGGCGCGGCGGCCTGGTTCAACTGGGTCCACGCCCCCCGGGGCCTGGGCCACGCGGGCGCCCCGCAGTTCTTCGCGGGCATGTCCCTCTCGGCGGCGGTCCTCTTCGACCGGGCCCTCAAGCAGACCCGCCGGGCCGCGCTGCGCGAGCAGGGCCTGGTCCCCCGCCCGCTGCCACAGATCCGGGTCGTACGGTGGCTGAGGGCGCCCAGGGAGACCTTCGGCGCCTGGTCACTGATGCTGCTCGAAGGCGTATCGACGCTTGACGAGGCGGTCGACGAGGTCCGTGAGGACCGGCGGGAGAAGCAGCAGAACCGGCTGCGCCGACGCGAGCAGGAGAAGCTCGGCCGGGCCAGACTCAAGGCGATCAACCGACAGCACCGGACCTTCGGGCTCGGCCGGGGCGGTGGTCGTCAGGTCGAGTTGCCGGCCCTGACCGCCGGCACGGGCTCCATGGGATCGGCGGGCTCCGCGACGACGTCCGCGGGGACGCCCGTCGCGGAGCCGGCCATAGCGGACCCCGGACAACTGCCGCTTCGACACCGGCCCTCCCTCCAGGCCGTGAAGGGTACTGAGCCGCGGACGGTGGATCTCACCGCCGAGGACGACACCCAGACGCTGCCACGGCTCGACTCCCTTGAGCGCAAACTCAAGGACCTCGAGCAGCAGTTCGGCTGAGATCGGGAGTACACGCGAACGGCGGGGCCGGCTGTCAGGCGGCCCCGCCGTTCAGTTCGAACCACACCACCTTGCCCACGCCGTGGTCCTCGACTCCCCATGAGTCGGCGAGCTCCTGGACCAGGACGAGGCCCCGCCCATGGGTACCGTCGTCGGCGACCGGCCCCCATGGCTCGGGCAGTCCGGAGACGAAGTCGCGCACTTCGACCCGGAGACTGTCGGGGACGACGGTCGCGGTGACGACCGCGCCGTGGTCCGTGTGGATCAGCGCATTGGTGACCAGCTCGCTGGTGAGCAACTCCGCCACGTCGGAGGCCCCCGGCCCGCCCCACTTCCGCAGCATCGCTCGTAACGCATGACGCACCTCCGGCACCGCGGTGAGATCCGCGCATCCCACCTTCCTGAGCAGTTGAGTCGGCTGTCTCGCCTCCCCGGCCATAACCCCCACCCACATATCGGAACGACTCTCCTCGAACAGGCTCACGGGGATGCATGCCCCACCGACCGTCGCGCATTCATGCCGGAGCGTCACCGAACGGACATGACGCCTACGGGCAGCTGTTGCGGGTGTCGCCCGCGTCGGTCGTGCAGGTGTCGAAGCCGAGGCCCCCGAACGCCTGGTCGTTGCCGGTGACGCCGTCCCGGGTGTCGAGGTTGTCGTTGCCCGAGTCGCCGTTGAGGCGGTCGTTGCCGCTCTGGCCGATCAGCCGGTCGCCGCCGTTGCCGCCGTTGACCACGTCGTTGCCTGGACCGGCGTGGACCGTGTCGTTGCCGCCGCCTCCGTTGACGGTGTCGTTGCCGCTGAGTGCGCAGATCACGTCGTTGCCGAAGGTGCCGTTGAGCGTCTCGCCGGTGCTCCTGCCGATGATCGTGCAGCCGCGGGCGTTGTTCACCGTGGTGGTCGCGGTGGCGGTGTTGTTCGCCGGGACCGGATCGGCCTCGACCGCCGCCGTCGTCACCCGGTCGGTCAGGGTGCCGGTGGCCCGGGGTTCGGCGACCACCGTGACGGTGGCGGAGGCGCCCGGGGCGAGGGCGCCCAGGCCGCAGCTCATGGTGGTGGCGTTCACGGTGCAGGGGCCGCCCTGGCTGGGCGTGGCCGACAGGAGGGTGCCGGAGGCGCCGGTGAGGGTGTCGGAGACGGAGACCCCGGTGGCGGTGGCGGTGGCGCTCGTGTTGGTCACCCGGACCGTGTACGTGGCCTGGTCACCGATGCTGATGGTGGTGGGTCCGGTCTTGGTGACCGCCAGGTCCACGGTGGGCGGCAAGGGCGTGCCGGTGACCGAGTAGCGGGCCACCGCATGGTTGTCGCTGCCGTTGCCGGCGACGACGATCCTGCCGTCGGACTGCAGGGCCACCGCGCGGCCCTCGTCCCAGTTGCCCTCGAAGTCGGTGGTCACCCGCCCGTCGCCGCCGAAGTCGGTGTCCAGGGAGCCGGTGGTGGTGAACCGGGCGAGTGCGAAGTCGCCGTTGGCGACGCCCGCGACGACGATCTTGTCGTCGTCCTGGAGTGCCATGTCGTGGCCCGTGGCGCCGTTGCCGCCGAAGCCCGTGGTCACCGTTCCGTCCCCGCCGAAGGTCGGATCCAGGTCGCCGTTCCCGTCGTAACGGGCCACCCCGAACTGGGAGCCGACACCGTTCCCGTGGGATCCGGCGGCGACGATCTTGCCGCCCGCCGCCAGCTCCACGCCCTCGACCGACGTGCCGAACGGAGTCGACACCTGGCCGTTGTCCCCGAAGGTCGCGTCCCGCCCGCCGAATTCCATGTAGAGGCGCACCAGACCGAATCCTGCTGGACTGGAGCCGCCCGCGATGATCGTTCCGCCGCCGTACACGGCCATGGAGTGGATCGCGGAGTTGCCGCCTGCGAAGGGGAAGACGGCCTTGCCCGAGTTGTCTTCGCCGAAGACGTCCAGGCCCCCGGAGGCGGTGAGGCGGGTCACCATGGCGTCGCCGCCGTAGGAACCGCCGATGAGGATGTTGTCGTCGGTCCCCATCAGCACCGCGTTGCCCATGGTGGATACGGTCCCCCCGAAGCTGGTGACGACCTTGCCGTCGCCGTCGAAGGTGGTGTCCAGGGAGCCGTCCGCGTTGTAGCGTGCCGCCGCGAGCTGGGCCCGGCTGCCGTCGGCGGTGTCGCTGCGGCCCACCGCGACGATCTTGCCGGGGCCCGCCAGGGTCAGGGCGTGGGCCTCGTCGTTGGTGAAGCCGCCGAAGTCGGTGGAGACGATGCCGTCCCCGCCGCCGAAGGTCGTGTCCAGGGTGCCGTCGGGGTTGTAGCGCACCAGGATGAAGTCGTTGGGGCCGTCGAAGTCGAAGCCGATGCCGAGCGTGACGATCTTGCCGTCCGGCTGGATCACCACGTCCCGGCTGTCCTCGATGGCGGCGGTGTCGGTGATGACCTTGCCGTCGCCGCTGAACGTGGGATCGAGGTCGCCGGGGGCGGCGGTCGCCGCTCCTGGCAGGCTCACGAGGAGCGCGAGGGCCGCGGCGCCGACCGCGGCGATGCGCCCGGCCCGGCGCGATGGGGAATTCAGGGGCATGAAGGACCACTCCGTCTGTCGGCACCTGGGCCTCACAGCTTCCTGTCGGGCCGGTGCCTTCCCGGTCACGGCATGACGGGGCTGCGCCCACTGGACCCCGGGTTCCACCCCCAGGAGTGAGACCTCAGGGTCGGGGCACGTTGCGGAGGTTGGAGCGGGCCATCTGGAGCATTCGCCCTACGCCGCCGTCCAGGACGATCTTGCCGGCGGAGAGGGCGAAGCCGGACACCATCTCGCGGCTGATCTTCGGCGGGATGGAGAGGGCGTTGGGGTCGGTGACGACGTCGACGAGCGCCGGGCCCTTGTGCTTGAAGGCGTCCTTGAGGGCGCCGGCGAGCTGCTTGGGTTTCTCGACGCGGACGCCGTAGGCGCCGGCCGCGCGGGCGATCGCGGCGAAGTCGGGGTTGTGGTTGGTCGTTCCGTACGACGGGAGGCCGGCCACCAGCATCTCCAACTCCACCATGGAGAGGGAGGAGTTGTTGAAGAGCACGATCTTCACCGGCAGGTCGTACTGGACCAGGGTGAGGAAGTCGCCCATCAGCATGGTGAATCCGCCGTCTCCGGACATCGAGATCACCTGGCGGGAGCGGTCGGTGAACTGCGCTCCGATGGCCTGCGGCAGGGCGTTGGCCATCGAGCCGTGCGAGAACGAACCGATGATGCGACGGCGGCCGTTGGGCGAGATGTAGCGGGCGGCCCAGACGTTGCACATTCCGGTGTCGACGGTGAACACGGCGTCGTCGTCGGCGAGTTCGTCCAGGACGGAGGCGACGTACTCGGGATGGATGGGCACGTGCTTCTCGACCTTGCGGGTGTACGCCTTGACGACTCCCTCGAGCGAGTCGGCGTGCTTCTTCAGCATCCGGTCGAGGAAGCGGCGGTCCGTCTTGGCGCGCACGCGCGGGGTGATGCAGCGCAGGGTCTCCCGTACGTCACCCCAGACGGCGAGGCCGAGCGTGGAGCGGCGGCCGAGGCGTTCCGGCCGGACGTCCACCTGGACGATCGTGACGTCGTCGGGCAGGAAGGCGTTGTACGGGAAGTCCGTGCCGAGCAGGATCAGCAGATCGCACTCGTGGGTCGCCTCGTAGGCGGCGCCATAGCCGAGCAGACCGCTCATGCCGACGTCGAACGGATTGTCGTACTGGATCCATTCCTTGCCGCGCAACGCGTGGCCGACGGGCGACTTCACCCGCTCGGCGAACTGCATCACCTCGGCATGGGCGCCGGCCGTGCCGCTGCCGCAGAACAGCGTCACCCGATCGGCCGCGTCGATCATCCGCACCAGGGCGTCGATCTCGGCGTCCCCCGGACGGACGGTGGGGCGGGAGGTGACGAGTGCGGTCTCCCAGGCCTTCTCCGGGGCCGGCTCGGAGGCGATGTCGCCGGGCAGCGAGACGACGCTGACTCCGCCCTGTCCGACGGCGTGCTGAATGGCCGTCTGAAGCAGCCGGGGCATCTGCTGCGGGTTGGAGATCAGCTCGCTGTAGTGGCTGCACTCGGCGAAGAGCCGGTCGGGGTGGGTCTCCTGGAAGTAGCCGAGTCCGATCTCGCTCGACGGGATGTGCGAGGCGAGCGCCAGGACGGGGGCCATCGAGCGGTGGGCGTCGTACAGGCCGTTGATGAGGTGGAGATTGCCGGGGCCGCAGGAGCCGGCGCAGGCCGTCAGCCGACCGGTGATCTGCGCCTCGGCCCCGGCGGCGAAGGCGGCGACCTCCTCGTGCCGGACCTGGATCCAGTCGATGTCGGGGGTACGGCGAATGGCGTCGACGACGGGGTTCAGGCTGTCGCCGACGACTCCGTACAGCCGCCGGACGCCCGCCCGGACGAGGATGTCGACGAACTGTTCTGCGACATTCTGTTTGGCCATGCGTCCATCAACACATGGGCCGAAGCGTTACGCCTCCCAGACGGCCACGCCTGTACGGTCATCGGCGTACCCCTTCACCCTGAGCTGCACGTCGGCGAGGAACGCGGCCAGCCCGGGCGGCTCGGGGGCGGCCCAGCGCTCGGCGAGCTCCTTGGCGAGTGCGGGCTCGCCGCGCATCGGCTCGGCGAGGCCGTTCGACGCGAGGAGGAGGGTGTCGCCGGGGAGGGCGACGGAGGCGCGGAAGCGGAACGGTTCGGCGGGGGGCGGGAGAGGTTCCTCCACGAAGGGGGCGCCCGGGGGGCCGGTGACGCCGAGTTTCATGGTGTGGCGGTCGCCCTCCTCCGTCTCCGAGGGAGGGGAGCCGAAGCCGACGACGGGTGCACCGGTGAGCGTGGCCGGTTCGGGGATCAGCGGCTCGATGTCCTGCCAGGCCCCGTCGCGGAGCCGGAACAGCCCGCCGCTGCCGATGCCGAAGAAGACGCGGGTGCGGCAGTCGGGATCGGCGGAGAGGAGCAGACAGCGCAGGCTCGCGGTGTACTCCTCGGGCTCCGCGCCCAGTTCGGCGGCGCGGGCGCGGAGTCTGCCGAAGGTGCGGTCGGTGAGGCGGTGGAGCCCCGACTTCAGGTCGCCGCGGCGTGCGGCCCGGATGTCCTCCGAGAGCCGGGCGTGGCTGCGGCCGATGGCCTCGCCGATCCATCGGCAGGCGTCGGCGGCGGCGAGATGGGCGGCGTCTGCGGTACGGGCGCCACCGGCCACGGCGACGAGGACGAGCGCGGCCTCGGCGTGGCCGAAGCGGGCGGTGAGCAGGGCGTCCCTGCGGGGGTCGCCGCGGTAGCGGGCGGAGTCGCCGCGCAGGGAGGCGGCGCGCAGGGTGTAGGTGCCGTAGCGGGCGCCGTCGAGCACGGTGTCGGCGACCAGATCGAGGAGCTCGTCGGGCCGGGCGGCGGGCAGTGCGGTGGGCTCGGGCTCGTACGTGGGCGGTCTGTTGCCGATGTGGGCGGAACGGGGACGGGGCACGGGCGGGCGGGTGGCGTCCGGGACGGTGTCGCCCTCCGGGCGCTCGGACGCGGGGCGCTGCTCCGGCGCGGGTGGCATCGGCCCGGCGGGCGGGGCGGCGGGCTCCGGCGGCGCGGGTGGGGCGGCGGGCGCCTCTCCTGCAGGTGGGGCCTCCGGCGGAGGTGGCACCGCGTCGGGGACCCGCCCGGCGGGCGTCGGTGGCGGAGGCGGGGCGGTCGGGGCCGGTGGCCGCGCAGGCGCCGGTGGTGGCGGGAAGGCGCGGGGGCCGGGCGCCGGGTCGTCGAGGGGCTCCCAGGGGGCACGGGGCGGCGGCTGCGCCCCCGGGCGCGTCGCCTGTGACGCCGAGTCGAAGCGGTCGTCGAGTGTGTCACCCGTCGCGGTCGGCGCCGTGTCCGGTGCCGCGTCGTCGTAGAGCTTGTCCCACCAGTTGTCCCCCTGCTGAGTCATGCCCTTATTGTCCACCGCGCAGGCCGCCAGAAAACGGGACATGACGAAAAAGAGGTCCGCCGGGCGACCCCACCCCCCACGGGAAGGACGCCCGGCGGACCGGCGTGATCAGCGCACGTCGTAAGCGCGGACCACGGTCTGGGTGACGGAGTTGCCGTTGGCGTCCGTCAGTTCGGTCTTCAGGGTGACCGGCTTGCCGGCCGCGCCCGCGTGGTTCACGGTCGCGGTCCACACACCGCCCTGCTGCGAGACCTGCGCCTCCGTCCAGGTCGTGCCTCCGTCATAGGAGTACGAGAGCCTGGCCGAGGTGAGCGCGGCTACCTGGTAGCCCGCGTGACCCGTCGCGGTGAGGCCGATCTTCTGGCCGTCGGTCGCGGCGAGGGTCTTGAGTCCGTCCTCCGGAAGGGTGTACCGGGGAAAGAGAATCGGGATGCCTTGAGAGTAGACGCTCTCGTCGGCCTGGGAGGTGAATTCCCAGACCGAGTTGACGGATGTGGAGCGGTTCCACACCTTGCTGCCGATCTTCATCGTGTTCTGTTCGAGCGTGTACGTGCCGCGCTCGGACGGGACTTCGAAGGCCCCGAACGGCCATCCGGTCTCGCCGAGCGACTGACCGTCCTTGCTCAGACGGAGGTTGCCGATGTCACCGAAGGAACCGGGCTGGGCGTAGTGGGTGCTGTCACCCCACATGGCGTTGGCGAAACCGATGAAGTTGCCCTGCCGCTCGGCGACGAGGACCGGCTTGCCGGCCGCGTCGAGCGGGGCGGTCGGGGCGACGACACCGTCGTACCAGCGCTCGGTGCGCTTCTCCCCCGCCTTGTAGGCGTGCTTGGCGCCCATCATGAACTCCCCGAACGGGAAGCTGGAGGAGAGGACCGTCTCCCACTGGGTGTCCCCGACCGTGTAGTACTCCGTCCGGGTGCCCGGCGCCGGGACCGCCTCGATCGCGCCGAAGAAGACCGCGGTGCCGTTCGGCCGGTAGGCCGCGGGGCTGTCGATGAAGTCGGTGGCGACACCCATCGAGCCGTAGGTGGACTCGGTGCGGCCCAACTGCCCGTCGTGGACCCGGTACGTCTCGTCGTCCCGGATCTGCCCCGTCTCGGGGAAGGCGAGGTTGTAGAGGTACGGGCTCTTGGCCGTGGCCTTCCAGGAGAGGGAGACCTCGCCGGCGGAGAGCTTGGTCAGGAGCGTCTCGCCCTCGGCCGAGCCGACGGCGAGGACCGGGAGCCCGGCTCCCGCGAAGCCCGCGGACGGGATCCAGCGGACGGGCGAGGTCCGGTACACCAGGACCGCGACGGCGCCCGCAGCCTTGGCGTTCCGTGCGACGGTGGCCACGATGTTGGAGGTGTCCGGGATGCGGACCAGGGCGACGCGGCCCTGGACGCCGGCGGCCGTCAGCTCCTCGGGGGTTCCGGTGCCCGCGTCGACGAGCCGGGCGGAGCCGGTGCCGTCGAGGTTGTCGGAGCCGAGGGAGGTCGTGTACGGGTGCAGGACGGTGCCGTCGCTCGTCTTCAGCTCGGTGACCTGTGGGGCGGCGGTGCGCCAGTAGCTGCCGAACTCGAAGTCGCCCTCGTCGGCGCGGCCTTCGACCGAGGCGTAGTAGCTGCGGATCCAGCGGGTACCGGCGGCCGTGCCGGCGTGCAGCCAGGTGTCGTCCCAGGAGCGGGAGAAGGCCAGGGTGGTGCCGCGCTGCTCACCTGCCTTGTCGGTCTTCACCGACAGCTTGTGGGCCTTGCGGGCGTCGAGGACGACGGTGGTGTCCTTCTTCACCTCCAGCTGCGGGCGGCCCAGGTAGCTGAGGGAGTCGGTCAGCGTGGCGCCCTCGCCGGCGTCGGGGGTGGTGACGAAGGAGGAGAGGAAGTAGCTGCCGGGGCGCAGCTGGTACACCTGGTCGGTCGCGCCCTCGTTGAAGCGGCGCTCGCCGCTCGCGGTGTCGGTGCCGATCACGTCGAGGGACGACGCGCCGTCGGCGGGCTTGCCCTGACGATCTATCAGCTTGACCCGCAGGGTGACCGTCTCGGGCTGGACGTAGAGCGAGAACGGCGTGGAGACGTGGACGCCGGCGGGGCCGGTGGCGACGACCCGGCCGGTGACGTCGCCGTACTGGGCGCGCTCCAGGTGGGCGGTCGGGTCCAGCTGCAGCGGGACCTCGACGGTCGCGCCGGCCGGGACGGTGACCGTGCGCTTGCCGAGCCGGGCGACCGAGGACCGGACGCGCGAGCCGTCGTTGCCGGTGACCTTCTCGACGGCGAGCGTCAGGGTGACGGCCCTGTCGGAGGTGTTGGTGTACGGGACGGTGACCGAGGTGCGGTCGCTGCTGTCCTGGGGCCAGTTGAAGGTGCCGCCCTGGACGGCGTCGGCGCCGAGGACCGTCTGGTCGAGCGCGGCCTTGACGTCGAGTCGGCCGCCACCGACCTCGCGTACGTCGCCGGGGACGGAGCTCGCGGCGGACGAGACGAGCGCGGCCTTGATCTGCTGTGCCGTCCAGTCGGGGTGGCGCTGCTTGACGATGGCGGCGGCGCCCGCGACGTGCGGGGTGGCCATCGACGTACCGGACATGGCTTGGTAGGCGTACACGCCGCGGCCGCCGGCCGCGGCGGCGGAGATGCCGACGCCGGGGGCGGCGATCTCCGGCTTGAGGGTGTGGCCGAGGGTCGTCGGGCCGCGGCTGGAGAAGTACGCGGTGGAGTCGTCGCGGTCGGTGGCTCCGACGGTGAGGACGCTCGGGGCGCAGCCGGGCGAGGAGACCGTGTTGAGCGAGGGGCCGGTGTTACCGGCGGCGACGACGAACAACGTGCCCTCGTTCTGGGCGAGTTCCTCGGCGGCGATGCTCATCGGGTCGGTGCAGTCGGTCTCGGCGGGGTTGCCGAGGCTCATGGAGACGACGTCGGCGCCCTGGGCGACGGCCCACTCCATGCCCGCGATGATCCAGGAGGTGGCGCCGGAGCCCGAGTCGTTGAGGACCTTGCCGTTGAGGAGGTCCGCGCCGGGCGCGACGCCCTTCTTCTTGCCGTCGCTCGCCGCGCCGGAGCCGCCGACGGTGGAGATGGTGTGCGTGCCGTGGCCCTGGCGGTCGTCGGCGCTGCCGGAGTCGGTGAAGTTCTCCGAGGCGACGACGCGGCCCTTGAGGTCGGGGTGCTCGACGTCGGCGCCGGTGTCGAGGACGGCGACCTTGGTGCCCTTGCCGTCGAAGCCGGCGGCCCAGGCCTCGGGGGCGTGGACCTGCTTGGTCGAGCGCTCCAGGGTGGCCTCGACCTTGCGGTCGAGCCAGAGCTTCTTCAGACCGGAGGCGGACCGGGCGGCGGGGGCGTTCACATCGGCCCAGAACGCGGCGGCCTGCTTCTTGTCGGCCTTGAGGGCGACGCCGTCGACGGCCTTGAGGAGCTGGCCGCGCTGGGCGCCGCGCGGGGTGGCGGGGACGGAGCGGGCGAGGTCGGAGCCGTAGACCGCGATCAGGGGCAGCGTCTTGGTGCCCGCGTCGTCGTAACCCTGCCGGATCAGGCCGGTGACGTTGAAGAGTTCCTCGTCGACGCGGCCCGCGGCGAGGGCGGCGGTGGCGTCCTCGGGGTAGACGTACAGGTCCTCTCCCGAGCGGCGGGTCTGGACGAAGGGCACCGTCCCGTCCTCGCGCGGCAGCGCGGCGGCGGCCGGGTTCCCGGCCGCGTCGCGGGTGACCAGGACCCGGTCCCCCGTCACCAGCGTGACGGTCGCGGTCCGCTCCCCGGCGCGGGCCTGGGCCTCGCTGCCGACCAGCGGTCGATTGGCGGTCGTATCGTCCGCTGGCCCGGCGGCCATGGACGGCGCGACCGCGGTGACGGCCAGGACGGCGGCGGTCGCCGCCCCCAGGGCCGTACGCGAAATCGGGCGCATCGCTCTCCCCATCTGATTCCGGGCAAGGGCATGCAAAGGTCCCGAACCCGGAGGCTGTTGGTGCTGCGGTGGCGCCACATTGGCAGAGGTGAGGGTGGTGCAGGGATGATGTGCGCGGCGGGAATGCGCCGTGGCCGATTCCCGCCAGGGGGCCAACGGAACGAATGCGTCCGGTGAACGTCCCGGGAATGTCCGGGACGTCCTGGGACGTCCGGCGAGGGGTGGGCAGCAATGCTGGGAGCGATAGGACTCGACGAGCGGCAGGAGTCCGCGTACCGGGCGCTGGTCGCGCTGGGCGCGGCCGAGGTGACGGACCTGGCGCACCGCCTTGCGCTGCCCGAGACGGACACCGAGCGGGCGCTGCGGCGGCTGGAGTCGCAGGGGCTCGCCGCGCAGTCCTCGGCGCGGACCGGGCGGTGGGTCGCGGCGCCGCCGGGGGTCGCGCTCGGCGCCCTGCTGACGCAGCAGCGGCACGAGCTGGAGCAGGCCGAGCTGGCGGCGGCTCTCCTGGCGGAGGAGTACCGCGCGG
This sequence comes from Streptomyces sp. NBC_01353, assembly GCF_036237275.1. Taxonomy (GTDB): domain Bacteria; phylum Actinomycetota; class Actinomycetes; order Streptomycetales; family Streptomycetaceae; genus Streptomyces. The sequence continues at coordinate 1,919,714 of NZ_CP108352.1, forward strand.
AGGCGGCGGAACCGGCCGTCCACGACCTCGTCGAGGTGGTGACCGGCGCGAGCGCCGTCACCCACCGTTTCCTCCAGCTCCAGCTGGGCGCGGCGGAGGAGGTCTGCGCGCTGGTGACGGGCAAGCCGATCGCGGTGAGCGGGCTGGACAACGACGCGGAGGAGATGGCTGCCGGGCGGGGCGTGCGCTACCGGGTGGTCGTCGAGCGGGAGGTCCTGACCCTGCCCTCGGGGATCATCGAGCTGTCGGCGGCGCTCGGGCGCGACGAGCAGATCCGGGTGGTGGACCGGGTCCCCACCAAGCTGGTGGTCGCGGACCGGACCCTGGCGATGGTCCCGCTCACCGGCCGCGGCGCGGAGCCGGCGGCCCTCGTGGTGCACGCCAGCGGGCTGCTGGAGTCCCTGATGGGCCTCTTCGAGGCGGTCTGGCGCGACGCGCTGCCGCTGCGGCTCGGCGCGGGCGCGCAGGTCACTGAGACGGAGGTGCCGGGCCCGGACGCGACGGACCTGGAGATCCTCTCACTGCTCCTGGCGGGCATGACGGACGCGAGCGTGGCCAAGCAGCTCGACCTGGGCCTGCGCACGGTCCAGCGCCGGGTGAAGGGCCTGATGGAGCTGACGGGCGTGACGACGAGGCTCCAGCTGGGCTGGCACGCGTACGAGAAGGGGTGGGTGGCGCGGGGGTGAGCCCTGCGCGGAGGTGACCCTTGCGCGGGTCGTGCGGGGTGACCCTGCGCCGGGTGGCTGCCCGGCCCCCGGCCGTCGCCCGCGACAGGCGACTCCCCGCCCCCCGTACGTACCCTGCGACCTGCGAGAAGATCATCGGTCCTGCACGCTTGGCAGATGGGTGTGTGGCAGCTGTTGCTCGTCGCGATGGTCATGCTGCTCGGCCTGTTCGGGGTATTGGCTCCCGGCGTGCCCGGGCCGTGGCTGGTGTGGGCCGCCATGCTCTGGTGGTCCCTCAACGAGCAGAGCGGGCTCGCCTGGATCCTGCTCGTCTCCTCGACGGCGCTGCTCCTGCTCACCCAGGTGGTCGTGTGGCAGCTGCCGCAGCGCCGGATCCGCGGTGTCGGCATCACCCGGCGGATGGTGACGTACGCCGGGGTCGGCTCGTTCCTCGGCTTCTTCCTGATTCCCGTGCTCGGCGCGATCCCCGGCTTCATCGGCGGCATCTACCTCTCGGAACGGCTCCGCCTCGGCGGCCACGGCCAGGCCAGGGCCTCCACCCGGACGGTGATGCGCGCGGCCGGGACGAGCATTCTCGTGGAGCTGTTCTCCTGCCTGCTGATCGTCGGGGCGTGGTTCGGCGCGGTGATCTGGGGCTGAAGTCCTAGGCCTTGCCGGAAGCGGCCTAGGCCGTGTCTGACAAATACCGCCGTCCGCCCGCAGGGCGGGGCGCGCGGCGTCCGGTGCGTGCAATCGCAAGGCGGAGGGTCATCCTTGTACTGGACGTACTTGGATGACTCCGACAACGCAGCGAGTGTGCGTGCCGGGCGTCGCGCGCCAGGCGGGATTTGTCAGACACGGCCTAGGACGGATCGCCGATGCACCGGGCCCGGTCGGCGCGCGACCCTGGCCCCATGAGGGATTTCGACGGATTCAGCGAGGACGAGCGGGCCTATCTGCGGACCCAGCGGCTGGCCCGGATGGCCACGGTCGATCCCGACGGCCAGCCGCAGGCCAACCCGGTCGGCTTCTTCCCGCAGGAGGACGGCACGGTCCTGGTGGGCGGTCTCGCGATGGGCCGCTCGAAGAAGTGGCGCAACCTCCAGGCGAACCCCAAGGTGGCGCTGGTCGTCGACGATCTGGCGAGCGCACGGCCCTGGCGGGTGCGCGGGGTGGAGATCCGAGGGACGGCCGAGCTCCTGGTCGGACCGCACGAGCTCGGCCCGCACTTCAGCGACCAGGTCATCCGGATCCACCCCCGCAGGATCCACAGCTGGGGCCTCGCGGCTACTTCGGAAGATCGATCTGGTACCTGATGAAGCCGGTGTTCCGGGCCACCTGGTCGTAGAGCCGACGGGCGGTGACATTGGACTCCTGGGTGTTCCAGTAGACCCGGTCACAGCCCCGCTCCCGCGCCCACTCCGTCACGGCGGCGATCAGGGCGCGGGCGACGCCCTTGCCACGTTCCTCGGGGTCGGTGAACAGGTCCTGCAGGTAGCAGACGTCCGGCCCGGAGGTGTTGGGGTGGACGAAGAAGTGGGTGATGCCGACGATCCGGCCGTCCAGCCGGGCGGCCAGGGCGTGCAGCCGGCTGCCGTCCCGGAACGCGGTCCAGGCCCGCTCGTACATGGCGTCGGGCTCGCTGCGGCCGTAGAAGTCGATGTACGCGCGGAAGAGGCGCTCCCAGGCGTCACGGTCGTCCGGTCCCAGCGGGTCTATGGCGATCTGGTGCTCATTGGTGATCATGAGCTCATTCTGCCGGTACGGGTACGAGCTCCAGATACCTCAGGGCGTACGACCGCCAGGGCCGCCAGGCTTCGGCGTCCGGGGCGCCCTCGGGGGTGACGTCGGGGTCGCCCAGGGCGCGCATCCGGATGAGGGCGGACTGCGCGGCGGTGACGCCGGGGACGGCGTGCAGGGCCCGTTCCGCCTCGTCGCGGTCGGCGCCCGGATCCAGGCGTACGGCTTCGGTGACGAGCGCCTGCGCGAGCGGGCCGGCGATCGGGTGGGTGGTGAGTGCGGCGGGCTCGGGGAAGAGGTGAGTGAGGGTGCCGCAGGCGCTGTCCAGGGGCGTGCCGTGCGCCGCCACCAGCCGCGCCGCCTCCTCCGGGCCGACCAGGGTCCGTACCGCGAACTCCTCCGGATCGGCGGCGCCCGGCGACCGTACGCCGGGGCGGGCCGCGACCCTGTCGGCGAGTTCGGGGTCGGCGCCGAGGCGCTCGGCGACGGCGTAGGGGTCGGCGTCCAGGTCGAGGAGGCGGCGCAGCCGCTGGACGGCGGTGGTGAGGTCCCGCAGGTCGGTGAGGTGGATCCGGGCGTCCAGCCAGGGCCACGCGGAGCGCTCGTCGACGGAGACGATGCCGGTGCCGTACGGGAGACGGAGCGTGCGGCGGTAGGTGCGGGTGCCAGGGGTGCCGAGCACCTCCTCGACGTGGGGCAGGGCCTCGGCGGCGAGCAGGTCGAAGACCTCGCGGGCGGCGTACGGGCCGCGGTGGGCGAGTCGCAGCGGCACCCCGGCGGCCAGGGCGGTGCGGGGACCCGCCCCGGTGCCGGACTCGGTGCGCAGCTCGGAGGGGGTACGGGCGTAGATGCGGCGGATCGTGTCGTTGAACTGGCGCACGCTGGCGAAGCCGGAGGCGAACGCGATGTCCGTGATCGGGAGCCCGGTGGTCTGCAGGAGCAGCCGGGCGGTGTGGGCGCGCTGGGCGCGGGCGAGGGCCACGGGGCCCGCGCCGAGTTCGGCGGTGAGCTGTCGCTGCACCTGCCGGGCGCTGTAGCCGAGGCGCCCGGCGAGCCCGGGCACGCCCTCCCGGTCGACGACCCCGTCCCCGATCATCCGCATGGCGCGCCCGACGACGTCGGCGCGTACGTTCCACTCGGCGGAGCCGGGCACGGCGTCGGGGCGGCAGCGCCGGCAAGCCCGGAAACCGTGGCCCTGGGCGGCGGCCGCGGTGGGGAAGAAGGTGACGTTCTTCCGCTTGGGCGTCACCGCGGGGCAGCTGGGCCGGCAGTAGATTCCGGTGGTCTCGACGGCGAAGAAGAACGCGCCGTCGAACCGGGCGTCGCGGCTGCTGACCGCCTCGTACCGGGTGTCCTCGCTGGTGTCGTGGTCGCTCACGACATCCAGTGTGCGGGAGCCCCGGGTACTCGGCTGGCGGTTTTCGGACACCGCGCTGCCCCCGGGGCTCCTCTGCCGGACGACCGCCCCGGACGGCCGGAGACAGCCGTCGGCACGAGGTCACCGGCCTTCGCTACCAGCCGTGCCGTGACTCGCCCGCACGGCCGCCGCGCTTGATCTCCATCGCCGCGCGGCCCTCCGCGCCCTTGCGCTTCCAGTCCTTGAGGATCTCGGCGCGGAGCCGGGCGTCGGTCTTGGCGACGATGCGCTGGTTCTCGCGCAGGAGTTTGCGGTAGCTCTCCAGTCGGCGCACCGACAGCGAGCCGTCGTCGACCGCCGCCGTCACCGCACAGCCCGGTTCCGCTTCGTGGGCGCAGTCGTGGAATCGGCAGTCCTCGGCCAGCTGCTCGATCTCGGAGAAGACCTGGCCGACCCCGGACTCGGCGTCCCAGAGCCCGACACCGCGCAGACCGGGGGTGTCGATGAGGACGCCGCCCCCGGGCAGCACGAGCAGATTGCGGGTGGTCGTGGTGTGGCGGCCCTTGCCGTCCACGTCACGGGCCGCCTGGACGGTCATCACCTCCTGACCGAGGAGGGTGTTGGCGAGCGTGGACTTCCCGGCGCCGGAGGCCCCGAGCAGCACGCTGGTCCCGCCGGACACGACCGCGGCGAGCACGTCGAGCCCTTCGCCGGTCTGTGCGCTGACCGGCACCACCTGCACCCCGGGCGCCACGGACTCCACGTCCTCCACGAGGTAGGAGAGCCCGACCGGGTCGGGGACGAGGTCGGCCTTGCTGAGCACGACGAGGGGCTGCGCGCCGGACTCCCAGGCCAGGGCGAGGAAGCGTTCCACCCGGCCGAGGTCCAGTTCGACCGCGAGCGAGACGGTGATGATCGCGTGGTCGACGTTGGCGGCGAGGATCTGCCCCTCGGACCGCTTGGACGAGGTGGATCGTGCGAACGCCGTGCGGCGTGGCAGCAGGGTCCGTACGTACTGGGGGTCGCCGGCCGCGTCGACGGCGACCCAGTCCCCCGTGCAGACGACCTTCAGCGGGTCGTGGGGAACGACGAACTCGGTGTCGCCACGCACGATGCCGACGGGCGTGGCCACATCACACTGACCGCGGTCGACCCGCAGGACACGACCGGGAAGCAGTCCCTGCGCGGCGTACGGAGCGAACGCGTCCGCCCAGTCGTCGTCCCAGCCGTACGGGGCGAGCGGGTGCGCGGAGGTGGAGATGGATGCCTGAAGAGAGGCGAAAGACAAGGGGTGACCCTTCACAAGGGTGGCCCCGGCACGCGTCGTACGGACGCGAAAGAGGTAGGTCAGCCGGCGGCCACGGAGGTGGAGTGGACGAACATCGGGATGAGGGCAGCGCCCATCGACACGGCAGCCACAGTCACACCTCCTGGATCACGGAGAACGGCGGTTTGCGGGCGGCCCACTGGCCGGTCCCGCAAGAACGATCACACCCTAGCGAGGCTTCTCCCGGAAGCGCTACGCATTTTCTGTCGCCGCTTCCGGGAGAACGGGAGGATCACCCGGGCGTACGCCCTGAAGTCGCGGAACGGGCAGCCGGGGCCGCACCGTGGGTGGTGCGGCCCCGGCCCGGAAGAGCTCGACCTTGCATGATCATGCGGAATCCTGCATACTCTTCCTATGTCCAAGGTCCTCACCTCCCTTCCCGCCGGCGAGCGCGTCGGCATCGCCTTCTCGGGCGGTCTCGACACCTCCGTCGCGGTCGCGTGGATGCGCGACAAGGGTGCCGTCCCGTGCACCTACACCGCCGACATCGGCCAGTACGACGAGCCCGACATCGCCTCGGTGCCCGGCCGTGCGAAGACCTACGGCGCCGAGATCGCGCGTCTGGTCGACTGCCGCGCGGCGCTGGTCGAGGAGGGCCTGGCCGCACTGACCTGCGGGGCGTTCCACATCCGCTCGGGCGGACGCGCCTACTTCAACACCACCCCGCTCGGCCGCGCCGTCACCGGCACGCTGCTGGTCCGGGCGATGCTCGAGGACGACGTCCAGATCTGGGGCGACGGCTCGACGTTCAAGGGCAACGACATCGAGCGGTTCTACCGGTACGGCCTGCTCGCCAACCCGCACCTGCGGATCTACAAGCCCTGGCTGGACGCGGACTTCGTGACCGAGCTCGGCGGCCGCAAGGAAATGTCGGAGTGGCTCGTCACCCACGACCTGCCCTACCGCGACAGCACGGAGAAGGCGTACTCCACCGACGCCAACATCTGGGGCGCCACCCACGAGGCCAAGACCCTGGAGCACCTGGACACCGGTGTGGAGACCGTGGAGCCCATCATGGGCGTCCGGTTCTGGGACCCGTCGGTCGAGATCGCCACCGAGGACGTGACGATCGGCTTCGACCAGGGCCGCCCGGTGACGATCAACGGCCAGAAGTTCAACTCCCCCGTCGACCTGGTCATGGAGGCGAACGCCATCGGCGGTCGTCACGGCATGGGCATGTCCGACCAGATCGAGAACCGGATCATCGAGGCCAAGAGCCGCGGCATCTACGAGGCGCCCGGCATGGCCCTGCTGCACGCCGCGTACGAGCGTCTGGTCAACGCGATCCACAACGAGGACACCCTCGCCCAGTACCACGCCGAGGGACGCCGGCTCGGGCGGCTGATGTACGAGGGCCGCTGGCTGGACCCGCAGGCGCTGATGATCCGGGAGTCGCTGCAGCGCTGGGTCGGCGCGGCCGTCACCGGCGAGGTGACGCTGCGACTGCGGCGCGGTGAGGACTACTCGATCCTCAACACCACGGGCCCCGCCTTCAGTTACCACCCGGACAAGCTGTCCATGGAGCGCACCGAGGACTCCGCGTTCGGTCCGACGGACCGGATCGGTCAGCTCACCATGCGCAACCTCGACATCGCCGACTCGCGCGCCAAGCTGGAGCAGTACGCCGGGCTCGGCCTGATCGGCGCCGGACACCCCGCCATCGGCGCTGCGCAGGCGGCCGCGGCCGGGCTGATCGGCACCATGACGGAGCTGCCGGAGGGCGGCGCCGAGGCCATCGCCTCCCGTGGCGAGGTCTCCGAGGACGACGCACTGCTCGACCGCGCCGCGATGGAGTCCGGCACGGACTGACGAGCACAAGGAAGAGGCCGGCTCGGCGCCAACGGCGCCGAGCCGGCCTTTTCCTTGCCCCGGGGGCCGGCCGAACCCCCGGCTCTTCCTGTCATGGCATGGTCACGTCTACGAACTGTCCGTAGCATCGCGTCACACATGCAACATGGTCTCGGAGTCGGGGGATGTCCATGGACGAGCAGCGCGCAGCCCTGCTGGAGGACGAGCTGCACGCATGGGCCAGCGAGCGGGGCAACGTGTACCGCTCGGCGAGGGACATGGTCGTCGTCCACGGCGGCGTGACCGAGCACCACCACGAGCACTACCACTCCGGTGGGGAGTCCACGTCGAGGACTTCCTCGCCCTCCGAGGGCGAGGAGTGCCCGTACCCGGGACTGCGGGCGTTCGACACGGACGAGGCCGAGTGGTTCTTCGGCCGGGAAGCCCTCGTCAGCAGGGTCATGAACCGGCTCGAGCTCTGCGTGAGCGATCACAGCCCGCTGGCCGTCGTCGCTCCCTCCGGCGCGGGCAAGTCGTCGCTCCTCCGCGCGGGAGTGCTCCCGGGGCTGGCCCAGGGGCGGTTACCGGGATCCCGGCACTGGCCGCAGCTGCTGCTGACCCCCACGGCCGAACCGCTGGCGGCGCTCGCCTCGGGTCTCGGCCGGCTCACGGGCGCCGAACCGGCCCTGGTCACCGAGGCCATGGAGGCCGGCCTGCTGACCGCCTTCGTACGCGAACGGCTCGACCTCCGGCCGGACCGCCGGGTCGTGCTCGTCGTCGACCAGCTGGAGGAGCTCTTCACCGTCTGCCAGGACGAGCCGGTCCGCCGCCGCTTCGTCGACGTACTCGCCGAGCTGGCAGGTGCGGCACCGTCCGAGGGCGAGGCACCCGGCGGCGAAGCACCCGTCGCCCTGGCCGTCTACGGACTGCGCGCGGACTTCTACGGCCCTTGCAGCGCCTTCCCCTATCTGCGCGACGCCTTGGTGGAGCGTCAGGTCATCGTCGGACCGATGAGCGACGACGAGGTCCGCCGGGCGGTGACCATGCCCGCCGAGCGCGCCCGTCTGACGCTCGCGCCCGGTCTCGTGGACGTCGTCCTGCGCGACCTGCGGGGCAGCGCCCCACGCGACGAGGGCGCGTACGAGACCGGACGGCTCCCTCTCCTCGCGCATGCGCTGCGGGCCACCTGGCTGGAGCGCAGGGGCGACACGCTGACCGTGGACAGCTACCGCGACACCGGCGGCATCGACGGCGCGGTGGCGGCCACCGCGGAGGAGGAGTTCGGGAAGCTGACCCCGTCCGCGCAGCGGGCGGCACGGCTGATGTTCCTCGGCCTCGTCAGGATCGGCGAGGACGGCGAGGTGACCCGGCGGCGACGGACCCGCGCCGACCTGCTCCTCGCCGCCGCCGAGCCGAGGGAGGTGCCCGATCTCGCGGAGCGGTTCACCCGCGCCCGCCTGCTCACCCAGGGTGTGGAAGGGCGGGAGGGCACGGTCGTCGTCGAGGTCACGCACGAGGCCCTGCTGTGGGCGTGGCCACGACTGCACCGGGACTGGATCGGGACGGGCAAGAGCGGCATGCCGGTACGGCAGGAGGTTGAGGAGGCGGCCGTGGCCTGGGAGCGCGGCGACCGCAAGGACGCGACGACGCTGCACCGGGGGGCCAAGCTCGTGCTCGCCCGCTCCTGGGCCTCGGGAGCGAGCCCCGAGGACCTCACGCCCCTGGTCACGGAGTTCCTCGCCGCCTCCGAGCGGCAGCAGCGCCGGGGCCGCCGGCTCCGGCGCGGGGCGGTGGCCGCCGTCTCCCTGCTGGCGGTGCTGGCCATGGTGGCGGCGACGGTCGCGTTCCAGCAGAGCCGTAACGCCGTCGAACAGCGCGACAACGCCATCTTCGACCGGGTCAGCGCCGAGGCGGACCGCCAGCGGGAGACCAACGGCGCGCTGGCCGCGCAACTCGACCTCGTCGCCCATCGGATGCGGCCGACGGACCGACTGAACACGCGGCTGACGACTGCGGCGACCTCGGTGCTGCCCTCGACCCTGCCGGGCCATTTCGGCACGGCCCCACCGGTCACGTTCGGCCCGGAAGGACGGCTGGCCACCGGCGGGAGCTCCCTGCGGTTCTGGGACACCAAGGACGCAGCCCGCCCGGCATCCCTGGCCGGCGAACCCGGCGCGGGAAAGGGGATCCACGCCTCCGCGATCGCGTACAACGCGAAGGGCGACCTGCTCGCCCGTGGCGGCGGGGACGGCAAGGTACAGCTCCTGGACGTCTCCGACCCGAAGCGTCCTGTGGCGCTGAACGCACTTTGGTCGTCGGCCCAGCGGGGCCTCGTGGCAAGCCTGCAGTTCAGCCCCGACAGCCGGACCCTCGCCGTCGTCGTCACGGACATCAGCGGCAGCGAGACCAGCGGGACCGTGTACCTGATCGACGTCAGCGATCCGCGGCGTCCACGAACGGTGAGCACGGTGGTGTCCGTCGAATGGCAGGTCATCACGTCCGTGGCCTACAGCCGTGACGGCCGCACCCTCGCCGTCACCGGGGGCACGGGACGCCCCGGCAGCGACCGCAGACTGCTCGTGCGCCTGTGGAACGTGTCGGATCCGGCCCGGCCCAAGGCGCTCGGTGGCGAGCTGGGCGAGCATGGGGGCATCGTCAACAAGGCGGCCTTCAGCCCCGTCGCCGCGGTTCTGGCCACCGCCGGGGGTGACGGAAGGGTGCGGATCTGGGACGTGGCCGACCCGCGTCGGCCGAAGGTGACCAACACCTTGCTCCCCGGGACGACGGTCACCTCTCTCGCGTTCAGCCCGGGCGGCCACCTGCTCGCCGCCGGGGACAACTCCGGGAACATCAGCATCTGGAACATGGGAGACCCCGCACAGGCCAGGTGGCTCGTCCCGCCCCTGCGGGGACACAGCACGCTCGTCAGCAATCTCGCCTTCGCCCCGACCGGGCTCACGCTCGTCAGCGGCGGCGGGGACGGCAAGGTTCATCTGTGGCGGCTCCCCACGGGCCTGTCCGTCCTGGGCGGCGGCAAGGCGGCCGAAGCGCTGGCGCTGACCGGCGAGGGACGGCTGCTCGCGGTCGCTTCAGGCCCCCACGTCACCCTGTACGACCTCTCCGACCCGACGCACCTCGATTACGTCGGTGTATTCACGGGGTCCTACGGCTCGGTGTCCTCCCTGGCCTTCATGCCGCGCAAACGCGGCTCGTCGGGCACGTCGGAGAAGAACGTGCTGGCCACCGGTGGCTGGCGCGGCGACGTCCGGCTGTGGGACGTGTCCGCCCCCACTCGGCCGATGGCGATAGGCAACTCGCTACCAGGGCAGACGAAACCGGTCTCCGCACTGGCCTTCGGCGCCGACGGGACCACGCTGGTCGCGGCGTCGATGGACCTCGACGGCGGTTACTACGGTGGCCTCCGCGCCTGGAACGTGGCCGATCCGGCGCGCCCCGCCCCGCTCGGCGGCGAGCTGGACGCCGAGAAGCTGGCGACCAGGGCCCTGGCCGTCGGAGGCGGATCGGGCCACCTCTACTCGGCGGAGTTCGGCGGCGACGTCCGGGGCTGGCGAACGGGCGAGGGAACCGCTCTGGTCAGCGACGGCGGCCCGCTCGACTCCGAGGTGGTCATGTCCCTAGACGCCCATCCACGCGCCCCGCTGGTAGCGACGGGCGGTACGGACGGCCGGATCAGGCTCTTCGATGTGTCCCGGCCGTCCTTCCCCAAAGCCATCGGCAGGCCGCCGCTCAGCGGCGGCGCGTTGTGGAGCGTCGGCTTCGCTCCGGACGGCACCATGCTCGCGAGCGGCAGCTCCATCGGCCAGATCCGGTTCTGGAAGACGTCGGATCCCACTCGCATCACGGCCTACGGTCTCCCCGTCACCGGGCACAACGGCTCGGTCAACGCGCTGCGGTACACCCCGCGTGGCGATGTTCTGGTGACCGCCGGCCAAGACGGGACCGTCCGCCTCTGGCAGACCGATCCGGCCCGCGCCCGAGCGATCCTGTGCGCGTCGACGCGCTCGGCGATGAACCCCGACGTGTGGAAGGAGTTCGTGTCCCCGGCCCTGCCCTACGACCCGCCCTGCGGCAAGTGACGGGCGTTCGGGAACCGTCCCGCTCTCATCCCAGTTCGACGGGTGCCCTCACCAGGGAGCCGTACTCCGTCCAGGAGCCGTCGTAGTTCTTGACGTCCGGGTAGCCGAGGAGTTCGTGAAGCGCGAACCAGGTGTGCGAGGAGCGCTCGCCGATGCGGCAGTAGGCGATGATCTCCCGCTCGGAGGTGATGCCCTTGCCCGCGTACAACTCCTTCAGTTCGTCCGCGGACTTGAACGTCCCGTCCTCGTTGGCCGCCTGTGACCAGGGGACGTTGGACGCGCCGGGAATGTGGCCGGGGACCTGGGCCTGTTCCTGGGGCAGGTGCGGCGGCGCCAGCCTCTCGCCGCGGTACTCCTCGGGGGACCGTACGTCGACCATGCGGGCAGCGGACCCGACGCTGTCGAGGACCTCACTCCGCATCGCGCGGAACTGGGGGTTCTCCTGGCCGGTCACGGTGTAGTCGGTGCGCCGGTGTTCCGTGACCATCCGGGTCATGCCCCGGCTCTCCAGTTCCCACTTCTTCCGTCCGCCGTCGAGCAGCTTCGCCTTGTTGAAGCCGCGCAGCCGGAGGATCCAGTAGGCGTACGCCGCGAACCAGTTGTTGTTGCCCCCGTACAGGATCACGGTGGTGTCGTCGGCTACGCCCGCCGCGGCGAGAAGGTCGCCGAGCGCGTCCCGGTCCAGGTAGTCGCGGCCCACCGTGGCGTGCAGGTCGGTGGTCCAGTTCCAGCCCACGGCCCCCGGAATGTGGGCGTGTTCGAAGGCGGTCGTGTCCTCGTCCACGTCGATGACGCGAACGGTCGGGTCGTCGAGGTGGGCGGCCAGCCACTCGGTGTCCACCAGGGTCTCCGGATGCGCGTAGCCATTCGTGCCCATCGTCTTCTCCGTTCTCCCGTACGCCTCGTGCGCTTCGTGCGCCTCATCCGTGCGTCGTCAGTTCCCCGACACCTCCTCGCACCACCGCCGTGACGGGGATACCCGCCCGGTCGAGCAGGCCGGCCGCGATCGTCGCCCGGCGGCCGCTCCCACAGATCGTCCAGACCTCGCGGTCCCGCGGTATCTCGCCCAGCCGCCGGGGCAGTTCGGCGAGCGGGACGGCGTATGTGCCGGGGATGCCGCCCTCCGGGCGCTCCGGCCGGACGTCGAGCACCCACCGGTCGGCGAGGGAGCCGGCCAGGTCGGACGCGTCCGCGGTACGGAAGGAGGCCACCGGTCGGCCCGCCTCGCGCCAGGCGTCGACACCACCGACCAGCCGGCCGGCGACGTTCTCGTAGCCGATCCGCAGCAGTTGGAGCATGGCCTCCTCGACGGCTTCGTCGGCGGGCTCCGGAGTGACGAGGACGAGCCGCGTGCCGAACGGCACGACCTCGCCGACGAGGCTCGCGAAGCGCTCGTCCAGTTCGTCGCAGAGGGAGCCCGGGACATGGCCCCCGGCGAAGGTCCGGCGGTCCCGCCCGTCGACGAGCTGCGCACCGCCCCCGATCAGCCCCTCGACCTCGTTCACCGAGAGCGGCCGCACGGCCGGGCGCCCGCCGAGCACCTCGGGGCCTGAGCGGTTGATCGGCGCCATGTAGCGGTAGTACGGGGGGTACGGCGGCAGGCCCGAGAGCCGTTCCCGTACGAACTCCTCCTCGTTGCGGGTGCCGAGCGTGGGGTTGGTGCGCCGTTCGTGGCCCATGGTGGTGGTCCGCTCGCCGGAGACCGGCCCTGCCGCGCACGAGCTGCCCGCCCCGTGGGTCGGCAGCACCCGGGTGGCGTCCGGGAGCAGCGAGAGCCGCCGTAGGGAACGGTACTGCGCCCGGGTGAGCTCGTTCGCGTGATCGGGACCGGACAGGTCGGTACGGCCCGCGCTGCCGACGAGCAGGCTGCCGCCGGTGAAGACGGCGGTCGGCACGTCACCGCCGTTCTCGCAGACGAGGTAGGCGGTGTGCTCGGCGGTGTGCCCGGGTGTCTCCATCGCCCGTACGACGATGTCGCCTACGGCGATCTCGTCCTCGTCGGCGAGCGGCAGGTGGTCGAAGGCGTAGGGCGCGCGAGCCGGCACGGCGACGGTGGCGCCGGTGGCGGCGCGGACCTCCAGGGCGCCGGAGACGTAGTCGTTGTGCACATGGGTCTCCAGGACGTACCGGATGCGCACCCCCTGGGAGGTACAGGACTCGATCAGGCCCCAGCTGTCGCGCTGGGGGTCTACCAGCGCGGCCTCGTCGCCGCTGACGAGGAGATAGCTGGTGTCGCCGAGCGAGGCCGTGGTCACGGGCCGGATCTCCATCGCGTTGGCGTTCACGCCGTCACCTGCTCCCTGTCCTTCCCTGCGCGTTCCCTGAGCGGCGGAGACCCGCCGCGGCGGGCGCCCGGCCGCCCGTTGCCGGTCGCCGGTCGCCGGTCGCCGGTCGCCTCAGACGACGACCACGTCGACCGCCGCCACGGGGTTGCAGCCGTAGCCCTGGGCGTTCCATGGCGCCCGCGGCGGCTGGGTGTCGCCGTGCGCGTCGGTGGCCCGGGCCAGCAACCGGTACCGGCCCGGCCTCCTGGGCGTCCACCGGTACGACCAGCCCGTCCAGGCGTACGGCCCGGTCGGCGGCTCCAGGTCGGCGTCGTGCCAGTCCGCGTCGCCGGCGAGCTCCTCTCCCGGACGGTCCTCGTCCTCGTGCTCGGCCCGGACCTCGACCCGTCCCACGGCCAGTCCGGCCCCCGACCACGCCCGGCCGCGTACGACGATCTGCGTGCCGCGCCGGAGATCGTCGTCCGGCTCGGGCGCGCTGATGAACGACTTGACCCGGATGGCCGCGACAGGGCCTTCGGGAATGCCCCGCGACGCGACGTACACGTACTCCTCGGCCTGGAAGACCCCGGTGAAGGGTTCCGTGACGGCCCTCGCCTCGACCAGCCACTTCACGTCGGCGACCGCATACCGGCCGGGGACCACGAGACGGACCGGGGCGCCGTGCTCGGGCTGGAGCGGTTCGCCGTTCATATGGGTGGCGAGGAGCGTGTCCGGGTGGAGAGCCTCGGCGAGCGGGAGGCTGCGTTCGAACGCCGCCCGGTGACCGTGCACGGTGCCGACGTCGGCCCCGGCGAAGACGAACTCGACCGCCTCCGGCGCGACACCGGCGCGCTCGGCGACGAGGTGCAACGGAACGCCCGCGAACCGGGCGCAGCCGACCGCCCGTTGGTCCCAGGGCAGGCCCGGCGGGCGCGGGGTCATCAGAGCGCGGCCGTTGCCCGCGCACTCCAGGACGACGTCGAACTCCCGGCGTCCGAGGCGCCCCAGGGCGAGGAGGTCCTCGTAGCCGAGGGTGACCGGTGCGGTCACCGCCCCGCCGATCCGCAGCCCCCAGTCGGCGACCGCCGTCCGGGGCACCCCGAAGTGGTCCCGGACGAACAGCGCGTCCGCGGGGGTGACGCGCTCGGCCAGCGCGGCCCTCGGCGTCTGGGCGTTGTACGGGTCGGTGGTCACCGTCTCGGGCGCCCAGGCGGTCGCACCGGGACCACGAGGAATGGCCGATGCGGTCATGACGGCACCTCCGTCAGGCACGGTCCCGTTCCAGCGTACGTCCGGCCGGGCCACCTCACGATGCCGGGAACCGCGAGCGGGAGCACGGCGCGCGGCGCCCCGGCCGTGCCCTTCGCCGCGCCCACGTCCGATTCGTACAAGACCCACGCTCCCCCACCTGCCTACGGTGCCCCCATGAACACACCACGTCTCGACGTCATCGGCCTCGTCGTCTCCGACATGGCCGCCTCGCTCGCCTTCTATCGCCGGCTCGGTCTGGAGATCCCGGTCGAGTCCGACACCGCGCCCCATGTGGAGGCTGACCTGCCCGGTGGGATTCGCCTCCTTCGATCCCGGCTGGTCCCGTCCCCAGGGCGGCGACCGGGTCGGGCTCGCGTTCCGCTGCGCCGCGCCGCAGGACGTGGACGCCACCTACGAGTCGCTGGTCTCGGCCGGGTACCGCGGGCACCTCAAGCCGTGGGACGCCGTATGGGGGCAGCGCTACGCCGTCGTGCTCGACCCGGACGGCTGCGGGGTGTCCCTCTTCGCCCAGTCCGAGACGTAGGCGGACAGGGTGGTGCCGGCCAGTGCCCGGGTCTCGCGCGCCAGGTGGGCCTGGTCGACGCAGCCGGCCCGGAGCGCCGCCTCGGCGTACGGCAGCCCCGCCCTGACCAGGGCCAGCGCACGCTGAAGGCGGAGGATCCGCGCCAGGGTCTTGGGCCCGTAGCCGAACGCGTCCAGTGATCGCCGGTGCAGCTGCCGGGCCCCGAGCCCTACGGCCTCGGCCGTCTCGGCGACCGGCCGGCCCGCCTGGAGCCGCCGTACGACCGCCCGGAGCAGCAGGTCGGGGGCCGGGGCCTCGGCGGCCCGGCGCAGCGCGAGGGCCTCGAGGACGGCCGCGGGGTCGGGGGCGTCCGCCACCCGTTCGCCGAGCCGTCGCGCACTCGCCCCGCCCCACAGCGCCCCGAGCTCGACCCGCCGGTCGCGCAGTTCGCTCGCCGGTACGCCGAGCAGCGCGGGCGCGTCTCCGGGTGCGAAGCGGATCCCGGCGTAGCGGTTCGCCCCGCCGTCGGGGACGTACGCGACGGTGTCGGGTCCCGCGACGAGGAGCCGGCCGTCGCACCAGATCACATCCATGCAGCCGTCGGGCAGCACGGGCACCGGTGGCACCCCCGCCCGGGTCGTGAGGGTCCAGAGGACGGCGCCGTCCAGGCGCGCGGGACGTTCCTCGTACACGCAGCCGAGGGTAGTCCGCCGGATACGACCCAGGGGGCGGGAGAGGTCGCGCCCGGTCGGCGTACCAGGGCGGGCGCTCCGGCGGGCCCGGGCCGAACCTGGAGTCATGCACCTGCCCAGAGTGGTCGTGGCACCACCGGACAAGCGTGGCCTACGACCGGTCCGCCTGGGTGATCAGGTGGTCGGCGCGGCCTGGTCGGCACGCGAGCTGAGGGAGATCCTCGTCCGCGAGGGCTTCCCGGCGGACATGGATCTCGACGACCGCGCGCTGATCTGCTGGCGCGAAGTCGGTAGCGACACCTGGCCCGACCGGAGCCGCAAGAGACTGGTGACCGCCGCGGGCATGGCGGCGGGCCTGGTCGTCTCGGGGGCCGTCCTCATCATCGTCGGCAGCGAGGACGCCTTCGGGGCGCTGACCTTCGCGTCGCGGGTGACCGGCTTCCTCTTCTTCCTCGCGGGCCTTCTCCAGCTGGCCGCCGCCCTCGCGGTGCGGGACTACTGGGGCAAACGGAACCTGCGGTACTCCGGGCTGCTGGTCCTGGTGGGCGTTCTCATCGCGCTGCAGGTCCACACCATGCTTCTGACCCTCTGGTTCGAGGAGATGGAGTTCACGCCCTGGGTCTTCACCTACATGCCGCTGTCGCTCTGGGCGCTCTGGGCGACCTGGATCGTCATCCGGGAGAAGGCATGGCAGGGC
This sequence comes from Streptomyces sp. NBC_01353, assembly GCF_036237275.1. Classification (GTDB taxonomy): domain Bacteria; phylum Actinomycetota; class Actinomycetes; order Streptomycetales; family Streptomycetaceae; genus Streptomyces. Next base: position 1,936,115 of record NZ_CP108352.1, read on the forward strand.
ATCCCGCACCCCAGGAAGGTCGCCGCGGGCGTGCTCGCGACCGCCCTGCTCGCCGCCACGAACTTCGCCTACTCGGCGGCGTACCAGCCGTACGCGGCGCACGTCCAGGTCACCCTCAGCGCCAAGTTCGGCAAGCCGGAACTGGACCCCAGGGAGCCGGTGATCCATGTCCCGGTGACCTTCTCCCTGCAGAACACCGGAAGGGTGCCGGTCAACGTCGTCGCCAGCGTGTTCTGGGTGAAGGGCAGAACGTCGGACTTCACCGGCGGCGCGAGGGAGCTGGCCGGGACCAAGGAGGACGTGGCGGGGGGACAGGACAGCGAGCTCTACGCCGGGTCGCCGACGTGGCGTGTGCTCGACACGGGGCTGATCGTCGTTCCCGGGGACTGGTTCGACCCGGGGACGGGGCAGGTCGAGAACGTGGTGGTGCAGGTGCCCCGGGGGGCCGACTACGAGAGCCTGGAGGTCGACGGGGACATCACCGTGCTGAGGAAGGACCGGGGAAAGGTCGACAAGGCGTTCGTACGGCCCCGGTACTCCTGGGTGCAGGGGGCGACGGACATGGTCGAGTGTCCGGCTGAGTGCGGGGACTACGTCTTCTACATCGGCGAGCTGACCCACAACAACAACATCATCAACGTGACGCGGAGGCAGCGCTATGTCGTCGCGATCCGGCTCCTGGGCGCGGATTGGAAGATGTACGCGGCCGTCTCTCCGCTCAACGCCGCGGGAAAGGTGTCCGGCGTGAACCTCGATCCCGACGTGAAGTACGGAGTCGAGACGATCCGGACCGGAACCGTCGTGATCCCCTTCGCCACGGTCCTCAAGACCGCCACCTGAGTCCCGGCCCTAGGGGGTGTCCGGCGGATCAGGGCCGCGGCCCTGATCCGCCGGACACCCCCTAGTCCTTCTCCCAGCCCGAGTGCAGGCGCGACTTGACGTCGTCCGGCGGCAGGAACCGGGACCAGCGCTCGGGGAACTCCGACGGCATGTCCGGGTCGTCCTCGTCCACGTCGTCCGCCTCCGCCCGCAGCCGGGCGACGAGGTCGGCGGCCTGGGCGGCACGGGCGCGGTCGCTGGCCTCGCGGGCCGCGGCGGTGGCGACCGAGGGCCAGACACGGTCGATCGCGGCGTTCACCGCCGCGCCGACGAGCACGGCGAAGGCCGAGATGCCGATCCAGAGCAGCACGGCGATGGGCGCGGCGAGGGAGCCGTAGATCGTGGGTCCCTCGACCTGGCTGGTCAGGTAGATCCGCAGCAGGAAGCTGCCGAGCACCCACATCCCGAGCGCCATCAGGGCGCCCGGGATGTCCTCGATCCATGGGGAGCGGACCGGGACGGACACGTGGTAAAGCGTCGTCAGGAAGGCGATGGAGAGCAGGATGACGACCGGCCAGTAGAGCACGGCGACGACTTCCGTGCCCCACGGGATCAGCTCCACCATCCGGTCCGGGCCGACGACGGCGAGCGGCAGGACGACCGCGCCGATGAGCAGCGCCACGAGGTAGAGCAGGAAGGCGAGCAGCCGGGTCTTGACGATGCCGCGGTGCCCGTCGAGCCCGTACATCACGGTGATGGTGTCGATGAAGACGTTCACGGCGCGCGAGCCGGACCAGAGGGCGATGGCGAAGCCGAGCGAGATGAGTTCGGGGCGTTTGCCCTGGGTGACGTCGTCCAGGAGGGGTTTGGCGATGTCGCGTACGCCGCGGTCGGAGAGGACCGTTCCGGCGGCGCGGAGGATGTTCTCCTGGATGCTCGCGACGGTGTCGGTGTTGGTCCAGTCGTCGGCGTAGCCGAGGAGGGCGATCAGACCGAGCAGCAGCGGGGGAAGGGACAGGAGGGTGAAGAACGCCGCTTCGGCGGCGAGGCCGAGGATGCGGTACTCGATGCACGAGTTGACGGTGTCCTTCAGGAGCAGCCAGACCATCTTCCGCTTGGAGACGTTGCGGTAGAGGACTCGCGCCCGGTGGAGTCTGCCCCCGGGCCGCCGCTCGGGTGTTTCGTTTGCTGCCTGCACCTCCTTACCGTATCGGCATGGCAGCCAGCACCCACACAGTGACCAACCAGGCTCCGCCCCTGGTGGGATACGACGCGTACACGTCCGACCGGGCTCTGGCGGAGGCCGTCGAGCGCCATCTGGCGCCGGAGGTCTTCGCGGAAGCGCGCGAGGAGCTCGTAGCCCAGGGCCGGTCCGTCGGGTCGGCGCAGTCGCAGAAGTGGGGGGCCCTCGCGAACGAGAATCCACCGCTGCTGCGGACGCACGACCGGTACGGGAACCGGATCGACGAGGTGGAGTTCCATCCGTCGTGGCACCGGCTCCTGGGGCGGTCGGTGGCTGCGGGTCTGACCGATGCCTGGGGCCGTCCGGGTGGTCATGTGCGGCGGGCGGCCGGGTTCATGCTCGCGACGCAGACCGAGGCGGGGCACGGCTGCCCGCTGTCGATGACCCATGCCGCGGTGCCCGCGCTGCGGACGGACCCCGCGCTCGCCGCCGTCTGGGAGCCGCTGCTGACCTCGCACGTGTACGAGGAGGGGCTGCGGCCGCCCGGCGAGAAGGCGGGGGTGCTCCTCGGGATGGGGATGACGGAGAAGCAGGGCGGCAGCGACGTACGGGCGAACACGACCGAGGCGCGGCCGCTGTCCGGGGCCGGCGAGTACGTGCTGACCGGGCACAAGTGGTTCTGCTCGGCGCCGATGTCGGACGGCTTCCTGGTCCTCGCCCAGGCTCCGGAAGGACTGAGCTGCTTTCTGGTACCGCGGGTCCTGGAGGACGGTACGCGCAACGCGTTCGCGATCCAGCGGCTCAAGGACAAGCTGGGGAACAGGTCGAACGCCTCCGCCGAGGTGGAGTTCGACGGGACGACCTGGGCGCGCAGGGTCGGGGACGAGGGGCGCGGGGTCCGCACGATCATCGGGATGGTGGCGGCGACCCGGCTCGACTGTGTGCTGGGCTCGGCGGCGCTGATGCGGCAGGCGCTGACGCAGGCCGTGCACCACACCGCGTACCGGGGTGCGTTCGGCGGTCCGCTGATCGACAAGCCGCTGATGCGCAATGTGCTGGCCGATCTGGCGCTGGAGTCGGAGGCGGCGACGGTGCTCGGCATGCGGCTCGCGGCCGCGTACGACGCCGATACGGAGGCAGAACGCGCTTTCCTGCGGATCGCCGTGCCGGCGGCGAAGTACTGGGTGACGAAGCGGTGCGTGCCGACGGTGGCGGAGGCCCTGGAGTGCCTCGGCGGCAACGGCTATGTGGAGGAGTCGGGGATGCCGCGGCTGCTGCGTGAGTCGCCGCTGAACTCGATCTGGGAGGGCTCCGGCAATGTGCAGGCGCTGGATGTGCTGCGGGCGTTGCAGAGGGAGCCGATGGCGCTGAACGCGTTCCTGACGGAGGTCGGCAAGGCTCGGGGCGCGGACCACCGGCTCGACGGGGCGATCAAGGGCATGCTCACCGAACTGGCCGATCTGGACGGGATCGAGGGGCGGGCCCGACGGCTCGCGGAACGGATGGTGCTGGTCCTGCAGGGTTCGCTGCTGGTGCGGTGGGCGCCGGCGGAGGTGGCGGACGCGTTCTGTGCCTCGCGGCTGGGCGGCGACCGGGGCTCGGCGTTCGGGACGCTGCCGACCACGCTGGATCTGCGGGCGGTGGTGGAGAGAGCGCGCGTGGAGGCCTGAGCCCTCGGGCGCACGCCCCCGGCGCACGCGAGTAAAGCTGAGCCGCGCGCGCCAGGGGTGGACCCGGAAAGGGTCGGCACGGGCGGAAAAGCCGAGGGTGGTGCTGCGCCGACACGGCACCACCCTCCGCTCGCACCACCCTCGTGTACGAGAGCGGTTGCGGCCAGAGTTGCAAAGGGTTGCAGGATTACACGAAACACGCTCTGCCGGACGGCACGGAGCGGCACGATGGGCACCACGACCCGGGAACGCGGCAGAACCGGTACAGCACTGCGGGTGGCTGGGAGAGACCGATGAAGAACACTCAGCTGAACAACACTCGGCTCGACATGAAGCGACTGGCCGCCATGGACGCCGCCCAGGCGACCCGGCTGCTGCACCGGGTCCGGGAGGAGACGCTGGCCGGCCGCAGGCCGCCGATCGCGCCCCGCCCGGTCATCGACGCCTCCTGGCAGCGGATGTTCCGGCTCGGTCTCGACCCGGACCGGACCACGAGCAGTGTCCTCCTCCAGCGCGACGAGCTGGAGGAGCGGCGGCGGTCGACGGTGCTCGGCGAAGTGATGCGCACGCTGAGCACCGGGCTCGCGGGGATCGCGGACGCCTCCATGCAGATCATGGTGGTCACCGACGAGCAGGGCCGGGTGCTGTGGCGGGAGGGCAACGCCTCGGTGCTGCGGCAGGCCAACGGGATCTGCCTGGAGGAGGGCGCGGCCTGGACCGAGAACACCACCGGCACGAACGCGGTGGGGACGGCGCTGGCGATGCGTCGGGCGGTCCAGGTCCACTCGGCCGAGCACTACGTCCAGACCCTCCACAACTGGACCTGCGCCGCGGCGCCGGTCCACGATCCGCGCGACCAGCGACTGTTGGGGATCGTGGACGTGAGCGGTCCGGCGTCCAGCTTCCATCCGGCGACGCTGGCGCTGGTCGGCTCGGTGGCACAGCTCGCCGAGGCGGAGATGCGCGACCGCCATCTGCGGTCGATCGAGCGGCTGCGCTCGGTGGCCGCGCCGATCCTGTGCCGGGTGGGCGGCCGCGCGGTCGCGGTGGACACGCACGGCTGGACGGCGGCGGTGACCGGGATGGCGCCGGTGGACCGGCTCGCGCTGCCGAAGTCCTTCCGCGCGGGGCGCACCTGGCTGCCGTCGCTGGGGATGTGCGCGGTGGAGCCCCTGCCGGGCGGCTGGCTGCTGCGGGTCGAGGAGGAGACCCGGGCGGCGGCCTCGGACGCGCGGGCGGCGAGCCGGGTGGTCCTCGATCTGAGCCGGCCGCGCCGCTGGACGGTGGCGGTGTCGGGGGCGGCGGGCAGCTGGACGCAGGAGCTGAGCCCGCGCCATGCCGAGCTGCTGTACGTCCTGGCCCTGCACCGCGACGGGCGGACGGCGGCGGAGCTGGCCGAGGACGTGTTCGGCGACCGGACGAGGACGGTGACGGTAAGGGCGGAGATGTCACGGGTCCGCCGCAACCTGGCGAGCGTGCTCGCCCACCGCCCGTACCGCTTCAGCGAGGAGGTGGAGGTCGAGATCGTCCCCCCGGCCCACCCGGCCGACCTCCTCCCCCACTCGACGGCCCCGGTGGTCCGGGCCTCCCGCACGGGGCCGTGACGACCCGGGCGTGAGGGCTCCCGCTCCGCGGTGAGCCGCGTCGGACCGCCGTGGCGAGTTCCTCCGCCCGGGGCGGATTCGCCCCGGGCACGGCGCAGGTGGCCGCCGCGACCGTCGTGCCGTGCGACGGCCTCGTCCAGGGTCTTCCGTTCGAGGGTGTCGAGGCGACCGCCGAGCGCGCCGGTCTCGTGGAGGCGGTGGAGCAGGCCGGCGGTGAAGGCGTCGCCCGCGCCGACGGTGTCGACGACGTCGATCTACGGATCCGGGTGGCGGCTGCGGACGCCGTCGTACGAGACGAGGGCGCCAGGCCCGCCGGGGGTGACCGCGACGAGCGGGACGCCGGCCCGGTGGCGGGGACACGCTTCGACGACCTGCCGCTCGCCGCGGTCCTGGGGCCCGGCCTGACGGTCGTGGCCCAGGACCCGGCGGCGGTCGGCCGCGCGGCGGCGGAGCAGATCCTGGCCCGCCTGGGCGGTGACCGCTCCCCGCGCGGTGACCCACACGGTCCCGGTCGCCCTGATCGAGCGCGGCTCGGGCGTGCTGCCGCCGCCCCGCACGGCCCGCTGAGGCCCGGTCGGGGCGTCCCACCGGACGGACCCCTGTGGGATCCGCGCGCTCCGCATGATGCGATGGACGTATGAGCATCACTCTCACCACCTGGTCCCTCGAGCAGACCGCGCCGTCCGACCTCCGTCCCTCCCCCGCCCCCGAGGGCGACGAGGTGACGATCAAGCGGGCCGAGGTGCCCTCGCCCGAGTACAGCCGCTTCCTCTATACGGCGGTCGGTGGCGACATCCGCTGGAACGATCGGCTGTCGCTCACGTACAAGCAGTGGCTGGAGATCGTCGAGAAGCCGGGGGCCGAGATCTGGGTCGCGTACGACCGGGGCACGCCGGCCGGATACGTCGAGCTCGACCCGCAGGACGACGGCGTCGTCGAGATCGTCTACTTCGGACTGGTCCCGGCCTTCCGCGGGCGCCGGATCGGCGGCCATCTGCTCTCGTACGGCGTCCGGCGCGCCTGGGACCTGGCCGACCGCTGGCCGGGCCGCGAGGAGACGCGCCGCGTGTGGCTCCACACCTGCTCGCTGGACGGACCGCACGCGATGGACAACTACCTGCGGCGGGGCTTCCGGCTCTTCGACACCAAGGTGGAGGAGGTCGAGGAGTCCGAGACGCCCGGCCCCTGGCCCGGCGCGCACGCCTGACCCCTCCTCACCTCCCGAAAGTGACCCACGGCACACCGTCTCGCGATGCGGGACGGTCGTGTCCACATTTCGGACGAAGCTGGACTGGGTCCAAAGTCCCGTGACACGCTTCCGTCATGTCTGGAACTGGAATTGCCTTGGTGAGTCGGCGGCACGTCGACCTCGGCCGCATGTCCAGCGCCATGTGTCCGGTGCGCTGAGAGAACCAGCACCGCCGCGATCTCCCTTTCTGACCCACCTGCTGCGCACCGTCGCGCCATCCCCTGACCTGAGCACGAGTGTGCAGGTCAGAGCCGCCCTCCCGCAGTCCCGAAGGACAAAACGCCATGGCCGCCACCCCGGAAATCCCCGCACCCGCAACGCCCCGCCGCAAGGTGAGCCGTCACCGTGGCGAGGGTCAGTGGGCCGTGGGGCACTTCACCCCGCTGAACGGCAATGAGCAGTTCAAGAAGGACGACGACGGTCTCAATGTGCGGACACGTATTGAGACGATCTACTCCAAGCGTGGATTCGACTCCATCGACCCCAACGACCTGCGCGGCCGTATGCGGTGGTGGGGCCTCTACACCCAGCGCAAGGAAGGCCTCGACGGCACCAAGACGGGTGTCCTGGAGCCGGAGGAGCTGGACGCGGAGTACTTCATGCTCCGGGTCCGTATCGACGGCGGCCGGCTGACGACCGAGCAGCTGCGGGTCGTCGGCGAGATCTCGCAGGAGTTCGCGCGGGGCACCGCCGACATCACCGACCGGCAGAACGTCCAGTACCACTGGATCCGCATCGAGGACGTCCCGGAGATCTGGAACCGCCTGGAGGCGGTCGGCCTGTCGACGACCGAGGCCTGCGGTGACACCCCGCGTGTCATCCTCGGCTCGCCCGTCGCGGGAATCGCCGAGGACGAGATCATCGACGGCACCCCCGCCATCGACGAGATCTACCGCCGGATCGTGGGCAACAAGGACTTCTCCAACCTGCCCCGTAAGTTCAAGTCGGCCGTCTCGGGCTCGCCTCTGCTCGACGTGGCGCACGAGATCAACGACATCGCCTTCGTCGGCGTGAACCACCCGGAGCACGGCCCCGGCTTCGACGTCTGGGTCGGCGGCGGCCTCTCCACCAACCCCAAGCTGGGCGTCCGCCTGGGCACCTGGGTCTCGCTCGACGAGGTCCCGGACGTGTACGAGGGCGTCATCTCGATCTTCCGCGACTACGGCTACCGCCGGCTGCGCACCCGCGCCCGGCTGAAGTTCCTCGTCGCCGACTGGGGCCCGGAGAAGTTCCGCCAGGTCCTGGAGGACGAGTACCTGAAGCGCAAGCTGACGGACGGGCCCGCCCCCGAGCAGCCCGCCGGCCAGTGGCGCGACCACGTCGGCGTCCACAAGCAGCAGGACGGCCGCTACTACGTCGGCTTCGCCCCGCGCGTCGGCCGCGTCGACGGCACCACGCTCACCAAGATCGCGGAGATCGCCGAGGCGCACGGCTCGGGCCGGGTCCGTACCACCGCCGAGCAGAAGATGATCGTCCTGGACATCGAGGAGGCGCAGGTCGAGTCGATCGTCTCCGCCCTCGAGTCCATGGACCTGCGGGTCAACCCCTCGCCGTTCCGGCGCGGCACGATGGCCTGCACCGGTATCGAGTTCTGCAAGCTGGCGATCGTCGAGACCAAGGCGCGCGGCGCCTCGCTCATCGACGAACTCGAGCGCCGCATCCCCGAGTTCGACGAGCCGATCACCATCAACATCAACGGCTGCCCCAACGCCTGCGCCCGTATCCAGGTGGCGGACATCGGTCTCAAGGGCCAGTTGGTCCTGGACGACGAGGGCAACCGCGTCGAGGGCTACCAGGTCCACCTGGGCGGCGCCCTCGGCCTGGAGGCCGGCTTCGGCCGCAAGGTCCGTGGCCTGAAGGTCACCTCGACCGAGCTGCCGGACTACGTCGAGCGGGTCCTCACGCGCTTCCAGGAGCAGCGCGAGGACGGCGAGCGCTTCGCCACCTGGGCGGCGCGTGCCTCGGAAGAGGCCCTCTCATGAGCGAGCGTGCCGCGCCCTTCTACTGCCCGTACTGCGGCGACGAGGACCTGTTCCCGCACGAGACCGGGCACGGGGCCTGGGAATGCCGGGCGTGCAGTCGAGCCTTCCAGTTGAAGTTCCTGGGGCTCCTCGCCCCGGGCACTTCGAGCAACTCCACTGGAGGGGAAACGATATGACGACGACTCAGGCCATCACCGAGGCCACCGACCTGAAGACGCTCGCCGAGCAGGCCGGCCGCGACCTGGAGGACGCCTCCGCACTGGAGATCCTCCGGTGGGCGGCCGACACCTTCGGCAAGAGCTTCTGCGTCACCTCCTCCATGGAGGACGCCGTGGTCGCCCACCTCGCCTCGCGCACCATGCCCGGAGTGGACGTCGTCTTCCTCGACACCGGATACCACTTCCCCGAGACCATCGGCACCCGTGACGCGGTCGACGCGGTGATGGACGTCAACGTCATCACCCTGACCCCGCGGCAGACGGTCGCCGAGCAGGACGCCGAGTACGGCCCGAAGCTGCACGACCGCGACCCGGACCTGTGCTGCGCGCTGCGCAAGGTCAAGCCGCTCGAGGACGGCCTGGCCGCCTACCGCGCCTGGGCGACGGGTCTGCGCCGCGACGAGTCCCCGACCCGGGCGAACACCCCGGTCGTCGGCTGGGACGAGAAGCGGCAGAAGGTCAAGATCTCCCCGATCGCCCGCTGGACGCAGGACGACGTCGACGCGTACGTCGCCGAGCACGGCGTCCTCACCAACCCGCTCCTCATGGACGGTTACGCCTCCGTCGGCTGCGCGCCCTGCACCCGCCGCGTCGCCGAGGGCGAGGACGCCAGGGCCGGCCGCTGGGCCGGCCGGGCCAAGACCGAATGCGGGCTGCACGGCTGATGACCACCAAAGAGACTTCCCAGGAGAATCACGTGACCGGTGCCACCATCTGGCTCACGGGCCTGCCGAGCGCCGGCAAGACCACGATCGCGTACGAACTCGCCGGCCGGCTGCGCGGCGAGGGACACCGCGTCGAGGTGCTCGACGGCGACGAGATCCGCGAGTTCCTCTCCGCGGGCCTCGGCTTCGGCCGCGAGGACCGGCACACCAATGTGCAGCGGATCGGCTTCGTCTCCGAGCTGCTCGCCTCGAACGGCGTGAAGGTCCTGGTCCCGGTCATCGCTCCGTACGAGGACAGCCGCGAGGCCGTCCGCAAGCGTCACCGGTCCGAAGGCACCCCCTACGTCGAGGTGCATGTCGCCACTCCGGTGGACGTGTGCTCCGTACGCGATGTGAAGGGGCTGTACGCCAAGCAGGCCGCGGGCGAGCTCAGCGGCCTGACCGGGGTCGACGACCCGTACGACGAGCCGCGGAACCCCGATCTGCGGATCGAGTCCCAGAACCAGACCGTGCAGGAGTCCGCGGCGCAGCTCCACGCGCTGCTCACCGAGAGGGGCCTGGCGTGACGACCACCGTTGCCCATGTTCATGAGGAGACCGACAGCCCGTTCGCGCTGTCGCACCTGGACTCGCTCGAGTCCGAGGCCGTCCACATCTTCCGTGAAGTGGCGGGCGAGTTCGAGCGGCCGGTGATCCTCTTCTCCGGCGGCAAGGACTCCATCGTCATGCTGCACCTGGCGCTCAAGGCGTTCGCGCCGGCGCCGGTGCCGTTCACGCTGCTGCACGTCGACACGGGGCACAACTTCCCCGAGGTCCTCGACTACCGCGACCGCGTCGTGGCCCAGCACGGACTGCGGCTGCACGTCGCCTCCGTGCAGGAGTACATCGACGCCGGGAAGCTGCGCGAGCGTCCCGACGGGACGCGCAACCCGCTCCAGACGGTGCCGCTGACCGAGGCGATCCAGCAGCACCGTTTCGACGCCGTCTTCGGCGGCGGCCGTCGGGACGAGGAGAAGGCCCGTGCCAAGGAGCGGGTGTTCTCACTGCGCGACGAGTTCTCGCAGTGGGACCCGCGCCGGCAGCGCCCGGAGCTGTGGCAGCTCTACAACGGCCGCCACGCCCCCGGCGAGCACGTCCGCGTCTTCCCGCTCTCCAACTGGACCGAGCTCGACGTGTGGCAGTACATCCAGCGGGAGAAGATCGAGCTCCCCGAGATCTACTTCGCCCACGAGCGCGAGGTGTTCGCGCGCAGCGGCATGTGGCTGACGGCCGGCGAGTGGGGCGGTCCGAAGGAGTCCGAGACGGTCGAGACGCGGCTCATCCGCTACCGCACCGTCGGTGACATGTCCTGCACGGGCGCCGTCGACTCCGACGCGACCACGCTGGACGCCGTGATCGCCGAGATCGCCGCCTCCCGCCTCACCGAGCGGGGCGCGACCCGCGCCGACGACAAGATGTCCGAGGCCGCGATGGAAGACCGCAAGCGCGAAGGGTACTTCTAGCCATGACGAGCACCACCGAGCAGTTCGCCGACGTGGCGGCCACCACTCTGCTGCGCTTCGCCACCGCCGGCTCCGTCGACGACGGCAAGTCCACCCTGGTGGGACGTCTCCTGCACGACTCCAAGTCGGTCCTCACCGACCAGCTGGAGGCCGTCGAGGCCGCGTCCCTCAAGCGCGGCCAGGAGGCGCCCGACCTGGCGCTGCTGACCGACGGACTGCGCGCCGAGCGCGAGCAGGGCATCACCATCGACGTGGCCTACCGCTACTTCGCGACCCCGCGGCGCCGCTTCATCCTGGCCGACACCCCGGGTCATGTGCAGTACACCCGCAACATGGTCACCGGCGCCTCGACCGCCGAGCTGGCCGTGGTCCTGGTCGACGCCCGTAACGGTGTGGTCGAGCAGACCCGCCGCCACGCGGCCGTCGCCGCCCTGCTGCGCGTGCCGCACGTGGTCCTGGCCGTCAACAAGATGGACCTCGTCGACTACGCGGAGCCCGTCTTCGCCGCGATCGCCGAGGAGTTCACGCAGTACGCGTCCGAGCTCGGCGTCCCGGAGATCACCGCGATCCCGATCTCCGCGCTGGCCGGCGACAACGTGGTGGAGCCCTCCTCCAACATGGACTGGTACGGCGGTCCGACCGTCCTGGAGCACCTGGAGACCGTCCCGGTCAGCCATGACCTGACGGCCTGCCACGCGCGCTTCCCTGTGCAGTACGTGATCCGTCCGCAGACCGCCGAGCACCCCGACTACCGGGGTTACGCCGGGCAGATCGCGGCCGGTGCCTTCCGGGTCGGCGAGCAGATCACCGTCCTGCCCTCGGGCAGGACGTCCACGATCACCGGGATCGACGCGCTGGGCGAGTCGGTCGACATCGCCTGGGCCCCGCAGTCGGTGACGATCCGGCTGGCCGACGACATCGACATCTCGCGCGGCGACCTCCTCGCCCCGAGCGGTGACGCCCCCGCCACCAGCCAGGACGTCGAGGCGACGGTCTGCCACGTGGCGGACCGGCCGCTGGCCGTCGGGCAGCGGGTGCTGCTGAAGCACACCACCCGCACGGTCAAGGCGATCGTCAAGGAGATCCCGTCCCGGCTGACCCTGGACGACCTCTCCCAGCACCCCGAGCCAGGGCAGCTGGTCGCCAACGACATCGGCCGGGTCAAGGTCCGTACCGCCGAGCCGCTCGCGCTCGACGCGTACAAGGACTCCCGCCGTACCGGCTCGTTCCTGCTGATCGACCCCGCGGACGGCACCACGCTCGCGGCCGGCATGGCGGGCGAGTCCTTCGCCGGTGCCAAGGCGGCGGCCGTCGCGGAGACCACGGAAGACGAAGGGTGGGACTTCTGATGAGCATCGACGTCTACAGCACCTTCGCCAAGGAGGGCGGCCGGGTGGGTTCCGGCGCCCTCGGTGCGGGCCGCGGAGGTGTCGCGCGATGTGCGTGTTGACGCCGATGCGCCGCGTACGCGGCGCGATTCCGCTCCACCTGCTCCACCTCGAACGACATAGACGAAGAAGACTTCGAAAACCCTGAGGGGAACACCTCCGTGCCTGCCTCCCGTACCACCCTGCGCCGCTCACTCGCCGCCGCCGCGGCTCTGCCGCTGCTGATCGGCGCGCTCGCCTCCTGCGGCTACGGCTCACAGGCCAAGAACGACGAGAAGAAGGTGGCCGCCGAGGGCGAGAAGCTCTCGGCCGACACGGTACGACTCGGGTACTTCCCGAACCTGACGCACGCCACCGCCCTGGTGGGCGACCAAGAGGGCATCATCCAGAAGGAGCTGGGCGGCACGCAGCTGAAGGTCTCGACCTTCAACGCCGGCCCGTCCGAGATCGAGGCGCTCAACGCCGACTCGATCGACATCGGCTTCATCGGCCCCTCCCCGGCGATCAACGGCTACGCCAAGTCCAAGGGCAAGAACCTGCGCATCGTCTCCGGCTCCGCGTCGGGTGGTGTGAAGCTGGTCGTGAACCCGGACAAGATCAAGACCCTGGACGACATCAAGGGCAAGAGGATCGCCACCCCGCAGCTCGGCAACACGCAGGACGTGGCCTTCCTCAACTGGATCTCGGAGAAGGGCTGGAAGGTCGACGCCCAGAGCGGCAAGGGCGACGTCTCCGTGGTCCGTACGGACAACAAGGTCACCCCGAACGCCTACACCTCGGGCGCCATCGACGGCGCCTGGGTGCCGGAGCCGACCGCGTCCAAGCTGGTCAGCGAAGGCGCGAAGGTACTCCTCGACGAGTCCACGCTGTGGCCCGACAAGAAGTTCGTGATCACGAACATCATCGTGTCGCAGAAGTTCCTCACCGAGCACCCGGACGTCGTCGAGGCGGTGCTCCGCGGCACGGTGAAGACCAACGAGTGGATCAACGCCAACCAGGCGAAGGCCAAGGAGTCGGCGAACACCAAGCTCAAGGAGCTCACCGGCAAGCCGCTGGGCGCGAAGGTCATCGACGGTGCATGGCCGTCGATCCAGTTCACCAACGACCCGCTGGCCGCCACGCTGCAGGCCCAGGCCGACCACGCGGTGAAGGCCGGTCTCCTCAAGGAGCCCGACCTGGCCGGGATCTACGACCTGAAGCCGCTCAACAAGGTCCTGAAGGCCGCGGGGCGGTCCGAGCTCGCCGACGCCGGTCTCGGCGCCAAGTAACAAGTACGCCGCTCATACCCAGGAGGTGACGACCATGGCCACGACCGCGACGCTCGCCAAGGCCGAGGACCGTACGGCGGTGACGCACGCCGCCCGTATCGAGCACGTCTCGAAGTCCTTCGGCGGACCCACCGGCGGGCAGCTCGTGCTCGACGACATCTCGCTCGATGTCGCCCCGGGCGAGTTCGTCACCCTCCTGGGGGCCTCCGGGTGCGGAAAGTCCACCCTGCTCAACCTGGTCGCCGGGCTCGACCGGCCGTCCGCGGGGTCCATCGAGACCCCCGGCGGCCGGCCGGCCCTGATGTTCCAGGAGCACGCCCTCTTCCCGTGGCTCACCGCGGGCAAGAACATCGAACTGGCCCTGCGACTGCGCGGGGTGCCGAAGGCCGAGCGCCGCCCGGAGGCCGAGCGCCTGCTCGAACTCGTACGGCTCTCCGGCTCGTACGGCAAGCGGGTGCACGAGCTGTCCGGCGGTATGCGCCAGCGTGTGGCGCTGGCCCGGGCGCTCGCCCAGGCCAGCGATCTGCTGCTGATGGACGAGCCGTTCGCCGCGCTCGACGCGATCACCCGCGACGTACTGCACGACGAACTGACCCGCATCTGGCGGGAGACGCAGCTGTCGGTGCTGTTCGTCACCCACAACGTGCGCGAGGCCGTGCGACTGGCCGAGCGCGTGGTGCTGCTGTCGTCCCGGCCGGGGCGGATCGCCCGGGAGTGGACCATCGACATCCCGCAGCCGCGCCGTATCGAGGACGCCGCCGTGGCGGAGCTGTCCGTCGAGATCACCGAAGAACTGCGTGGGGAGATCCGCCGCCATGGCCAGCACTGATACGACCACCACGACGGCCGCGAAGGCCGACGACCTGGCCGGTCTGGAGGCGGGTCTCGACGCGCTGGACGCGGTGCAGCTCCGCCGCACCCCGGTGCGCGAGGTCCTCACCGGCAAGGTCCTGCCGCCCGTCATCGCCGTCGTCCTGGTGCTGGTGGTCTGGCAGCTCCTGGTGACGGCCAAGGTCACCGACGAGTCCAAGCTGCCGGCGCCGTCCGCGGTGTGGGACAGCGTGACCACCATGTGGCTGGAGGGCACGCTCCTCGAAGTCCTCTGGACGAGCGTGTCGCGCGCCCTGCTCGGCTTCCTGATGGCGCTCGCCATCGGCACCCCGCTGGGTCTGCTCGTCGCCCGGGTGAAGTTCGTCCGGGCCGCCATCGGCCCTGTCCTCGCGGGTCTGCAGTCGCTGCCGTCGGTGGCCTGGGTCGCCCCGGCCGTGCTGTGGATCGGCCTCAACGACTCGATGATGTACGCGGTGATCCTGCTGGGCGCCGTGCCGTCGATCGCCAACGGTCTGGTGGCCGGCGTCGACCAGGTCCCGCCGCTCTTCCTGCGCGCCGGCCGCACCCTCGGCGCCACCGGACTGAAGGGCGCCTGGCACATCGTGATGCCGGCCGCGCTGCCGGGCTATCTCGCGGGTCTGAAGCAGGGCTGGGCGTTCTCCTGGCGTTCGCTGATGGCCGCCGAGATCATCGCCTCCTCGCCCGAGCTGGGTCTGGGGCTCGGCCAGTTGCTGGAGAACGGCCGCAACAACTTCGACATGCCGGGGATCTTCCTCGCCATCATCCTGATCCTGCTCGTCGGTGTCGCCATCGACCTGCTGATCTTCAGCCCGCTGGAGCGCGCGGTGCTGCGCCGCCGCGGCCTGCTGGTGAAGGCCTGACCATGAGCGCCCCTGTCCTCCTCGTCATCGCCCACGGCAGCCGCGATCCGCGGCACGCGGCGACCGTGCACGCGCTGGTGCGCCGTGCCCGGGCGCTGCGGCCCGAGCTGCGCGTGGAGACGGCGTTCCTGGACTTCAACCTGCCGTCGGTGTCGGGGGTCCTGGACCGGCTCGCTGCCGACGGGATACGGGACGTGGTGGCCCTGCCGCTGCTGCTGACCCGGGCCTTCCACGCGAAGGCCGACATCCCCGCCGTACTGCGCCAGGCCCCTCCCGCCCTGCGGATCCGCCGCGCGGAGGTGCTCGGCCCGTCGCCGCTGCTGATCGCGGCGGTGGAGCGACGGCTGTACGAGGCCGGGCTGACCCCCGGCGACAAGAGCGCGACCGGGGTCGTCCTGGCCTCGGCGGGCTCCACGGACCCGGAGGCGATCGCAGCGATCGCAGAAACGGCGCGGGAGCTGCGGCGCACCGGTTGGTGCTCCGTGCGGCCTGCGTTCGCCTCCGCATCACTCCCACGGACCGAGGACGCCGTCCGCGCCCTGCGCGCCGACGGCGTGCGCCGCGTGGCGGTAGCCCCGTACGTCATCGCCCCCGGCCGGCTGCCGGACCGCATCGCGGCGGGCGCGGCGGAGGCCGACCACCTGGCGGACGTCCTCGGCCCGTCCCCGGAGCTGGCCCGGCTGCTGATCGAACGGTACGAGCAGCGCTGCGCGTCGGCGGCCGGCGAACTGCCGGGCGCACTCCGGGCGGAGAGCCTCACGGCGCAGGCGGCGGGCTAGGGCCTCTCGTTTGGATCTTGCCGGGCCCGCGTGCCCTGGTGCCGCACCTCGCCGCGTCGTCGTCGGTCGGCATGGCTCCGCCATGCCTCCCTCCTCCGCCTTGCGATCCACGGCACCAGACCCCGCTCACCGATCCGGCCTGATCCAAACGAAAGACCCTAGGGGGCGTCCGGCGGATCACGCCGCAGCCCCGGCCATGATCCGCCGGACCACCCCTAGCGCCCGTCCGACCGCACTCCCCGGTCCGGGGCGCACAGCGCCCGGTCGTCGAGCGTCGCCAGTGCGTCGTCGATGGGGTGGTGCTGCGGGGTCCCCGAGGCGTCCACTGCGTTCCACCTCTGGAGGTTGACCGCGAAGGACATCTGGCGGGCGCCGTCGGCCCGGGTCCAGGAGGCCGTTCCGGCGCCCCAGACCGTGCCGTCGTGGCCCCAGAAGGTGCCGCATCCCGGGATGTCGAGCCTGTGCAGACCGAGTCCGTACTGGATCATCGATCCGTCCAGGGCGACGACCGGGATCGTGCGCTGCATCTCCGTCAGCGACGACCGGCTGACGACCGCGCCGTCGAGGAGCTTGCCGTAGAAGCGGTTGAGATCCGGCATGGTCGACACCAGCGCGGCTCCCGTCCCGGTCCAGGACATGTCGTAGACGCTGTAGTCGCGCGGCGGGTCGAGCGCGCCCCACAGGGCCTCGTACATCCGCGAATGTGGTCCCTTGATGCGCGGCCCGGTCGGGAACCCGGTGTGCCGGAGCCCGGCGCGCTCGATGACGTTCCGGGTGATGTACTCCTCGGCCGCGGTGCCGGTCACCCGCTCCAGGAGTTGGCCGAGCAGCAGGTAGTTGGTGTTCGAGTACACCCCGACCGGGCCTCCGGGCTCGCCGGTCGGAGGCGCGTCGAGCCCCAGCTTGATCAGCTCGGCGGAGTGGAACCGCCGGAACCGGTTGTCGTCCAGGCTCTTGGACGAGACGTCAGGGATTCCCTGGAGGGATGGGAACGCGTAGCGGATGTAGTCGGGGATGCCGCTGGTGTTGTTCAGCAGCATCCGTACCGTGATCTTCCTGCCGCGCTCTCCCGGCACCAGATGCGGCAGATGGTCGCCGATCGGCGCATCGAGCCGGATCCGGCCCTGCTCCACCTGCTGCATGACCGCGGCGGCGGTGAAGGTCTTGGTGATGCTGCCGACGCGGTGCCGCATGTCGGGCGTGACGGGGCGTCCGGTCCTGACATCGGCGACCCCGGAGGCGCCTCGCCATGTCCTGCCGGCATCGCGCACCTCGGCGTACACACCCGGTACCCCTGCCCGGTGGACACCGTCCAGGGCGGACCTCAGCTCCGCCCGATCGAAGCCGGTCGACGGCACCGTCCCTGTCTCGTGGGTCGGCGCGGGGGCTGCCGCGACCGTGCCGGCACCCACGCTCAGCGCGATCACGCTCGCGCACAACACCATGCGGATCTTCAAGACGTCGGTCCTTTCGTGTTCGATTCGGGGAACGGCCGGATGCTCACTCGGACAGAGCGCGGCGCAGCACGGCGCCGAGGTCGGCGATCTGCCGCTGGGAGATCTCGGCGGAGAGGATCGCCTGCGAGCCGTGGAAGGTCCCGGGCCACTGGTGCAGCTCGACGGAGACACCCGCCTGCAACAGGCGCAGCGCGTAGGTGATGTCCTCGTCGCGGTTCGGGTCGAACTCGGCGGTGGCGATGTAGGCGGGTGGCAGGCCGGACAGGTCGGCCGCGCGGGCCGGGGCGGCGTACGGGGTGGCGGGCGCGGAGCCCAGGTAGTGCCGCCACGAGGCGGTGACGACGTCGCGGTTCGACCAGGGCGTGTCGCTGAAGTGCCGTGCCGACCAGGTCTCTTGACGGTCGTCGAGCTCGGCCTCGTTGAGCAGCTGGAAGCAGATCCGCGGCCCCTGCTCGTCGCGCGCTCGCAAGGTCACCGCTGCCGTGATCCCCGCGCCGGCGCTGTGACCGCCGACCGCGATCCGCTCCGGGTCGATGCCGAGTTCGGCCGCGTGCTCGGCCGCCCAGGTCAGGACGGCGTACGCGTCGTCCAGGGCGGCCGGGAACGGGTGCTCGGGGGCCAGACGGTAGCCCACCGAGATCACCACCGCGCCGGAGTCCTTCGCCAGCCGGGTGGCCCACGGGTGCTCGGTGTCCACGTCACCCATGACGTATCCGCCGCCGTGCAGCCAGATGACGGCACCGCGGGCACCGCGCGGGCGGTAGATCCGCACCGGCACGTCCGGATCGGCGGGCACCGTGCGGTCCTCGATCTCCAGGTCCGAGGTGTCAGGAGCCGGCTTCGCGGCGGCCAGCTCGGCGTACGTCTTGCGGCCTGCGACCGGGTCGGTCACGGGGAGACGGGGGAACAGCGGGACGAATGCTTCGAGTTCGGGATCCATGCCGATCATCCTCGGGCTCGCCGCTCGAGGGGTCATCCGCCATCCGTCGCGCATCCCGCCCCGATGACGCGCCGATCGGCGCGCCCTCGTCCTTCTATCCTTCAGGCATGGAGGCACTGGCGGTACGGCTGTCGGGACTTGATCCGTACGTCGACGGCGCGATCCGCATCGTCGCGTTCTACGACACCTTGATGCGCCGGCGGGTGGACCTCCCGGCGCTCGCGCGGGCCTCGGCGGGGCTTGCCGAGTGCGTGGCGGGGATCCGGATCCACGGCACGGGGCGGGCGATCCGGGTCTCCCCCGAGGGCAGGGACGCCACCGCCCCGCCGGCACCCGCCACGACCACGGTGCCGATCACCCTCGACGAGGAGGAGATCGGCACGGTGTGGCTGGAACGCACCGGCCCCGCCAACCCGCTCGACGACGTCCTCCTCGACCGGCTCGCCCTCGCCGCGGCGGCGGCAGTCGAGCGGTACGGCCCGGCCCGCACCACCATGGCCGACCCGGCCCTCGTCGAACTGGCGATCAGCTCCGACAGCGACGAGGCCGCCAGAGCACGGGCGTTACGGCTCCTGGGGTTCGCGGCCGACCTGCCGGTCCGCGTCGTCGCCGTACGCTCTCCGCTCCCGCTCGACCGGATCGGCGGCCTGGTCTGCCCGGCCCGTCCGGTGAAGGCGGCACCGCTCGCCGACGTGGGCGTCATCCTGGCGACCACCGTGGACGTGGCCCGCTTTCCGGCAGGGGCTCGCGCGGGAATCGGCGCCGCCGACAGCCCCGACCGGTCCTGGCGGGAGGCCCGCACGGCCCTCCGCTTCGCCACCTCGCGCGAACCCGTCGTCCGCCACGCCGACTTGGGCGCGCTGGCGCTGCTGGCCGAGGTTCCTCGGGCAGCCTCACGGGACAACGCCGACGTGGCCGGGATCGCCCGCGTCGCCGGCAATCCGGAAGACCTGGAGACGCTGGACACGTACTGCGCCACCGGCTCCCTCCGCCGGGCCGCCGAACTCCTCCACCTGCACCACAGCAGCGTCGCCCGCCGCGTCGAACAGATCGGCAGGACGCTGGACATCGACCTCACCGACCCCACCGGCCTGACCCGTGCCAGGCTCGCCCTCACGGCGTGGCGGCTGCTCGAGGACTGACGTACCGGCGTTCGTCAGTTGGGGGACAGCAGCGCGGGCAGGGCGAAGGCGGGACTCCGGTCGGTTGTCGGGGCGGTGAGACGGGCATGCACGCGCTGCCAGGCGTCGGTGTCGTGCCCGAGTCGCTCGGCCACGAGCAGCGTGACCTCCGTCAGGGCGACGTGCACGTCCTCGGGCGCGTCCGAGCGGCGGCGGGCTCGGTTCAGGTAGCTCAGCACGACGGCTGCCGGGGCGGCCAGGTGGACGAGATCGCGGCCGGTCAGCTGTCCGGTCGTCAGCAGACTGTCCAGGAGGGCGTCCACCGGACTTCGGTAGTGCCCTTCGACGCCGTGCCGGGCGCGTGCCACGGTCAGCTCCGGGCCCAACGGCCTGTCGACCGACAGCCCGTGGAGGTGCGCGGCGTTGCGAAGTCTGAAGGCGTGCGGGGCGGTGGGGTGGCGGGCGATGTGCTCCCATGCGGGGATGGGGTCCTCGGCGTGCTCGGCCTCCAGGGCGTCCCAGGACAGGGGGCCCGGGATGGTGTCGAGGATCTCCCGGGTCTGCCAGTGCGCCCGCGCCCGGCGCAGCCGTTTCGCGAGGCGGGCCGGCGCCAGTTCCTTTCCGGCCCGGGCGGCGAGAGGTGCGGCGGGGTCGTCGGTGGCCAGGGCCTTCTGGCAGAGGCGGGTGGCGGTGGCGCCGAGCCGTCCGCTCTCCGTCAGCGCGGTCAGCCGCCGACGTCCGCCGTGGCGCAGGAGGTTGAGGCTTCCCACGAGTTGCTGGGCCAGGGTGAGGTGCTTGCCCGCCCTGGCGAAGACGAGCTCGATGAGTTCCGGTTCGGCCGACTCGAGCCATGCCGTACGGCTGCCGGGGAGTTCGGCGAGGGGGTCGGCATGCAGATCGGCGGCGAGCCGCGTTGTCAGTGTGCCCGGGCGGGCGGCGATGCGTCGGCACACGGCGAGGTCGCCGTGGGAACGCAGCACGGCCAGGTCCACCTCGGGGTCGGCGAGGTCGAGACGCCGGTGCAGGGCGGTGTCGTCGAGCCACCGGGACTGCTCCGAGAGAACGTTCAGCGCCCCTCGGTCACGGTGGTGGAGCAGGTATGCGAGCGGGGTGCGGTCGGTCGGGGTGGACCGCAGGAGGAAGGCGGCGAGCATCCACGGGCCGTCGGCGCCGAGGCGAGACATCACCGAGGCGAGCGCGTCGGGCCGTGCCTCGCGCAGCAGGGTGCCCAGCGGCCACACCCACAGATGATTGCCACGAGCGAGGAGGTTCACCGCCATCTCGGGTGAGGTGGGCGGTTCCGTTGTGGAGAGCCTGGAGGTCAGGCCGATGGCGGTCCGCGCCTCTTCGAGGGGGTCGGCTTCGGTGGGGGCGGTGTCGAGGCGCGACCGGGCGAGCAGTTCGGGCCACGTGACCGCGGGACGCCGGCCGGGGCCCTCGTCGTCCGCCGCCGCCATCGACCGCCGTGCGGCAGCGGCGAGCCGCAGCCAGGCGTCCGCGTCGGTCCCGAGCTCGCGCTCCAGGAACGCCGCGAGGGAGCGCCGCCACGCGGTGATGAAGGCCAGGTCCTTCCAGTCGTGGGGTACGAGCAGCAGGTGGGCGGCCGGTAGATGGTGCAGCAGATCGTCGGCATGCACGATGCCGTGCAGATAGGCCCGTTCGGCGATGCGGGCGAGAGAACCGAGCTCGGACGTCTCCTCGATCCGGGCGAGCACGTCCGCGCGCGCGGGGGCGTCGCACCGGTGCGCCAGGTCGTTCAGCCCTCGCCGGAGGCACGCCTCGCGCAGCCAGTCCGGATGCCGCCGACCGGGCACGTCGTCCACGTCATGCGCCGACAGGCGCCGCAGGACCGCCAGGTCGTCCGGAAGCGGGGCGGCACCGGGCGCGGCCAGCGAACGCAGCAGATCGATCGCACCGAGTGCGGCGCGCTCCCGCTCCCCTACGGGGGCAGGCGCGGGCCCCTCGTCCACGCCCGCGCTCGCCACGGGGGCGGCGCGGACGGCGGGGGACGCGTCGCTGTCGGGTGCGGCAGCCCCGCGCTCCCCGACGGACCCTTGGCCGGACCACTCCTCCACACCCGCGCTCGCCACGGGGGCGGCGCGGACGGCGGGGGACGCGTCGCTGTCGGGTGCGGCAGCCCCGCGCTCCCCGACGGACCCCTGGCCGGACCACTCCTCCACGCCCGCCCCCGCCACAGGGGCGGCGCGGACGGCGGGGGCTGTGTCGGAAGCCGCGTCCTCGCGCGCGTCCGCGCTGCTCGGCGCCGGCCGATCGTTCCTCGAAGCCTCGTCGTCCGCAGCTCCCGCATCCCGGATGGCCTCGTTCACCGGGCCCGGGTGAGTGGAGAGGTTCCGCAGCAGCGCCTCCTCGGCGAGCGGCCCGGTCGCGAGATGCTCCCGGTACAGCGCCGCGAGCCTGTCGCAGGCCGCTCCCACCTCCAAGCCCCGCTCGGCCACGGCGTGGAGGGCCGCCAGGGCGCGGGCTGCCGGCCGGGCCAGGGTGACCAGCTCCACCGGGTCGAGAAGTCCTGCCGCCACCATGCCGACGGCCCAGTCCGAGGCCGTGTCGTCCAGTTCTTCCTCGGCCAGGCGCCGGGACGGCCCCGTGAGGTTGCCGGCGATGCGCCCACCGGCCCGCCACGGTTCGTTGAGCAGGGTCAGCTGGAGCTCCGCGCGCTCGGCGTCCGTGGCGTCCTCGTGGCGGATCAGCTCCTCCGCCGCCTTCGGCATGAAGGGAGTCGTCCGGTTGGCCGAAGCCAGTGCGCGGAAGTCGTGGGTGTACGGCTCGTTGAGCAGGTCACGCAAGGTGCTGGTGCCACGGCTGACGCCGAGGAGCCGGGGCAGCGTGGCCGGGTCCTCGTACGGTTCGCCCGCGGCGCGCAGCCGGGCGGCGGAGTCCGGCGCGTCGAGCGCGGCGGCGACCTCGGCCCGGATCTCCGGGTGCACGTGCGCAACGACGGCCGGGTCGGCGAGCATGGCACGGACGGCGTCGGCGCCCCGGCACTCCAGGACCCGCAGGAGGGCGTGGCGCTGCGCCACTTTGCGTACCCCCCAGGCCAGCGCCTGGGCGGCCAGCGGCGGATCCCCGCTGCCCAGCAGCGGTGCCGTGCGGCTGCGCGAGGCCGCGCCGGCCGACGAGAGCAGCTCCTCCCTGAGCGTGTCCTCCAGGAGGACGCGGCCCTGTGCGTGCGCGTCGACGACCGCGCGGCGCAGGGACGGGGTGCAGCGGTTGTTGCGGTAGACGGCCGCGCTCACCATCGGGTCCTCCGCGGCCAGCAGCTGCTTGAGGGCTCTCGCGTCGATCCGTGGGTGCCGGGCCAGCGCGGTGCGTGTCCGGCTGTCGCCGTGCAGGGCCACGGCGGAGGTCAGTGACGGGCCGGGCAGGGACCCGCCCGCGAGCATCGTCTCCACCGTCCGGTCGGGCAGCGCGACGAGCGCGTCTGCGGCACCTTCGGGGGCCGCCTGCTCCAGGAGCAGGGCCAGCGTGTCGCAGACCGACTTCGGCGGCAGCCGGTCGGCGCCCTCGGCCTGCTCGGGCAGGTCGGCGAGCAGCTCCGGCAGTGTGCGGGGAGACGTGGCGAGGGCGTCATGGAGTCGGCGCCAACGCGCTGGGGACCCTGCGAGATGACGCTCCGTCAACTCGCGGAGCAGCACGGCAGCGTCACTCGCCGGCGGAAGCGTTCCGACGAGGTGCCGTGCGAGGGTGCGGGCGGGGCGTGTCGACCGCACCAAGGCGACGGCGAGGCCCTCGTCGTGCTCGCCCGGGACGACCTTGTCCTCGCCGGGCAGGCCTCGGCCGAGCAACTCGACGATCGGACGGCGCAGTCCGGCCGGCCTCGTGGACGTACGGGACATCGCTCTCCCTCCCCCGTTCGATCATGTGTCGGGCGACGAGGAGCATTCCAGCATGCGGCACTGACAACGCCGCGCGGCCTGCGAGTCCTAGGGGGTGTCCGGTGGATCAGGGTCGGATAGGACGCGGCGGCTGGTGCATGGGGTCTCCCCAGGCCCCCTGGGCCTAGGGACGCATCGCCAGGCGCCGGAGCGCCCTGATAGCGGAGCTATTGGGGCGTTTCGGCAACGCGGCGTGGGGGCACCTCCCGTGCCCGAAGGGCTACGGGGGAGTGCCGTGCCAGGCGCCGTGGCCCCGGCCATGGTCCGCCGGACACCCCCTAGCCCCTGGGGTCCCGGCCGCTGGTCGCGAGGGCGCGGGCGA
This sequence comes from Streptomyces sp. NBC_01353, assembly GCF_036237275.1. GTDB lineage: Bacteria > Actinomycetota > Actinomycetes > Streptomycetales > Streptomycetaceae > Streptomyces. Next base: position 1,959,886 of record NZ_CP108352.1, read on the forward strand.
AGGCCGGGGCGGTGTCCCGTACCTCGAAGGGCTCGGCGAAGCCGTCGTACTGGCGGTAGGTCTCGGCGTGTTCCTCGACGACCCCGAGCAGGAAACGCCCCGTCGCCTCCGGGACGGTGAAGTCCTGACCGGTGGAGCGGGCCAGGTCCCAGCCGTGCAGGGCGAGTTCCTTGACGAGCAGCGAGGCGATGACCGTCGCCGGCATGGCCACGTAGCCGGTGTCCACCTCGCCCTGCCAGACGTCCGGCTTCTCCCAGGCCGCGAGCGCGCGGTCGAGCTGGGCCGCGTACCGCTCCGCCCAGTCGGCGTCGGACGTGAAGTCCCGCTGGACGGTCTCCTCGGGGAGTTGCTTGCGCAGGGCGCGGTGCTCCAGGCCGTGGGCGGAGTAGAGGACGAGGTGGTTGACCAGCTCGCGGACGGTCCAGTCGGCACAGACGGACGGCTGAGCGAGCTGGTCGGCGGTGACACCGCGGGCGACGCGGGCGGCCTCGGCGGCGGCGACGGTGAGGTGCGTGTGGATGTCGTTCATGCCACCGAGGCTAGGACGGGTCGCTGCCCCCGCTCTTGAAGAATTGCGACAGCCGGCGCGCTCAGCTGAAGTCGAGTCCGCCCGTCCGGGTCCGCTTGATCTCGAAGAGGTCGGAGTGGCCGGCGAGCACCCGGAAGCCGTCGAAGAGCTCGGCCGCCTTCGGGCCGCGCGGGACGGCCCGCAGGACCGGCCCGAACCAGACCGTGCCGTCGACATGGATGGTCGGCGTGCCGACGTAGCCGTCCGCCTCCGGGTCCTTGCCGGCGTCGTGGCTGCGGCGGACCGCCTCGTCGTAGGTGTCGTCGTGCGCGGCCTCGGCGAGCTCGGCCGGCAAGCCGACCTCCGCCAGGGACTCGGCGATCACCGCGTCGAAGTCCTTCTGCTTCTCCTGATGGATGCGGGTGCCGTACGCGGTGTAGAGCGGGCGCAGGACCTCGTCACCGTGCTTCTCGGCCGCCGCGGCCGCCACCCGCACCGGGCCGATCGACTTGTCGACGAGTTCCCGGTACCAGTCGGGCAGCTCGTTGCCGACGTTGTGGAAGTACAGGCTCATCACCCGGAAGCGCAGCTCGATGTCCCGGTGCTGTTCGACCTCCAGCATCCAGCGGGAGGAGATCCAGGCGAAGGGGCACGCGGGGTCGAAGTAGAAGTCGACGACGGTCCTGGGCTGCGTTTCGGTGGTCATGGCAGGAGCCTAGCCAGCAGGCGGCCGCCGGTGGCGGTCCATTCACGACTCCGTCAACTGGGCCACTTCCGGCGGCCGTCCATGATTGTTGTAGCGTCCACCCATGGTCTCGGAGACGTACACGCTGGGCGGCGATCTTCCCGTACGGCGGCTCGGTTACGGCACGGCTCAGCTCACCGGCCCCGGCTACTGGGGGCCGCGCGGCGAGCGGGCGGACGCGGTCGCCGTCCTGCGGCGGGCCGTGGAGCGGGGCGTCACGCTGATCGACACCGCCGACAACTACGGTCCCGGCCTCGCCGAGGAGCTGGTCGCGGAGGCGCTGCACCCCTACCGGGACGAGCTGGTGATCGCGACCAAGGGCGGGGTCGTACGGACCGGTGACAGCACCTGGCACATCGAGGGGCGGCCGGAGCGGTTGCGCGCGATGTGCGAGGCGAGCCTGCGGCGGCTGCGGACGGACCGGATCGACCTCTACCAGCTGCACCGGCTCGACCCGCGGGTGCCGATGGCGGAGCAGCTCGGCGCGCTCGACGAGCTGCGCGCGGAGGGGAAGATCCGGCACATCGGCCTGGACTCGGTGACCGCGGAGCAGCTGACGCGGGCGCTGACCCTGACGCCCTCGATCGTCTCGGTGCAGAACCGCTTCAACCTCCTCGACCGGGAGTCGGCGGCGGTGCTGAAGGTGTGCGAGGCACACGGCCTGGCGTTCCTGCCGTGGTTCCCGCTGGCCAACGGCGCGCTGACCGTTGATGCCGCGGCCACGCTGGACACGGTGGCGGGCCGGCTCGGGGCGAGCCGGGGGCAGACCGCGCTGGCCTGGCTGCTGCACCACTCCCCCGCGCTGCTGCCGACGCCCGGCACCGGTTCGCTCGCACACCTGGAGGAGAACCTGGACGCCGCCGCACTCCGGCTCGACGCGTCCGAGGTCTCCGTCCTGGACGCGCTCACCCCAAACCCTGTCAACCATGGTTGACACGAGGGTGGTGTCAACGTAAGTTGACAGCATGACCGATGCAACCGATCTCGCCGAGCGGGCGGGTGATCGCGACCCCCGGGTCGGGCTCCGCGCCGTCTCCGCACTGAGGCGGCTCCTCGAACAGCTGGAGGCCGTTCAGGTACGCAGCGCCCGCGCCCAGGGCTGGTCGTGGCAGGAGATCGCCGCGGAGCTGGGCGTGAGCCGTCAGGCCGTCCACAAGAAGCACGGGAGGCATTGATGTTCGAACGGTTCACGAAGGGGGCCCGGGCGGTGGTGAAGGGGGCGGTGGTCCAGGCCGAACGCCAGGGCGCCCCCGTGGTCACCGAGGAGCACCTGCTGCTCGCGCTTCTCGACGCGGAAGGCACCAAGGCGTCCTTCGCCCTGCGGGCCCTGGGTGTGACGGATCGGCGGGAGTCGCTGGAGGCTGCGCTCACGGACGCGCGTCGCCGAGGCGGGCTGTCCAAGGCGGACACGGACGCGCTGGCCGGACTCGGAATCGATGTGACCGAGATCGTCGCCCGGGTCGAGGAGACGCACGGCCCGGGCGCGCTCGCCGACGACCGTGACGAGCGGGTCCGTCGCTCCGGGCACCGGCCCTTCACCAGCGAGGCGAAGGGTGTTCTGGAGCGGTCCCTGCGCGTCTGTCTCGGGCGCCGCGAAAAGGCGATCGGTGACGAGCATCTGCTCCTCGCGCTCACGGCCCGCCCCGGTGTCGTCGCCGAGACCCTGGCGGACCACGGCGTCACCTACGCCACGGTGGAACGGGCCCTCGGCTAGGGCCTGATCCGCCGGACAGGCCCCAGGAGAGCCGCCCTGTCCGGCGATCTTTGAGAAGCTGGACGAGGGCCACCCCCAGCTGAAAGCCTCTCCGCACCAGGCCGAGGCCGACGAGGAGGACACCATCGACACCGCCGAAGAGGGCCAGCACCCGCTGGACTCCGCCAGCGTCATGAACGCGAAGAAGACCCTCCTTGAACTCCTCGGCCGGGCGGGAGTGTTCCACCTGGACGCCGAGGAGCTGATCGCGCTGGTCGAGGCCGGTGCGATCACGGAGGCCCACAGCGAGATCGGCAAGATCGTCGGGGTCCCGCCGGAAGGCGGTGAGCCGTACGCCTCCGGCTGGCTCGCCGGCGCCCAGGCCGTCGACGACGAACTCGTCCACCTCGCCGAGCGGGCACTCCGGCGCGCCATCGGCCCGGCGATGACCGACCACCCTCTGCGCGGGAGTGGCCAGGACGGCGCCACGCGCGTCCGTACCCCGGTCGGGATGGTGGACGTGGAGCGGGCGAAGGTCGCCGTGACACCGCTCTACCTCGCGTTCAGCCACACCTCGGACCTCGACCCCGAGGTGTCGGACGAGGTCCTCACCGCGGTCCTCGGCACGATGGGCGTCGTCGAACGGGTCGGGTACGCGGGGCGGCTCGAGGAGTTCGCCGAGACCCATCGGGGCCGACTGACCCAGGTGTACGCGCAGTACGGGCCCGGCAGCCGCATCGCCGTCCACGGCCGCTACTCCCTCATCCACTCCCCCACCAGCATCGCCGTCCTCGAACGCCTCACCGCCACTCCGTCCGTGCTGCGGACGGAGTGGGAGGACGCCGAGCTGCCCCCGGCGTGGTTGGAGGGTCTGGCGATCGCCTGGCGCGCCGCGGACGACGCGCCGTCGGCCTGACTTTCGCTACGCAGCCTCGGGGCCGCGCGGTTCGCGCCACATGCCCCACAGCACCGGCCCGTTCCCCGGCAGCCGGAACTCCTCGCGCACGGCGAAGCCGAAGTGCTCGTAGAAGGGCAGGTTGGACGGCTTGGACGACTCCAGATAGGTGGGCAGACCCGCCGCGTCGGCCTTGGCGAGACCCGAGCGCAGCAGGGCCGCCCCGTGCCCCTGCCCCTGGGCGGCCGGGTCGGCGCCGATCAGCGCCAGCGACCAGTGCGGCTCCTGGGGCGTGTGTGCGGCGGCCGTCTCGACGGCGTCCCTGAACAGCGGGGCCCGGTCACCGAGGATGTCCTGGAGTTCCCGGATGGTCTCCGCGTCGGGAACGGCCTTGGCCTGCGCCTCCGGCGGCGCCCAGAAGGCGGCCGCAGCCTCGGTGTGCTCGCACACTCCGTGGCGGACGTACTGACGCGTGAAGATCGTGGTGAAGTAGCGGCCCAACCGCGCCTCGCGCGAGGCGTCGTCGGGGAAGAACCAGCGCATCATCGGGTCGTGGTCGAAGGCGCGGGTCAGGGTGCGGCCGATCGGCGCAGCATCGTCGATCGTTGCCGTTTTCGGTGTGTTCGTCATCGACATACGGGCCATTCTGCACCCGGATGATCTTGAACGAGGAGGTGGGGTCCCCTCGGCGCTACGACCGGGTCATCTCCACCAGCTTGACCACGGTGTTCCAGTTGCGCGAGGTGGCCACGATCCCCTTGAAGAGGGCGGGGCGGGAAAGCGCCTCGCCGAGCTTGGACCGGCCGAGGCCGTCGGGCGCGTAGAGATAGAGCGCGCGGTCGCCGAGCCGGAACTCCTCCGGCAGGAAGGCCTCCTGGTCGATGGCGGCGAAGCGCTCGGGGTCGACCCGCTCGGAGAGGTACGTGACGTGGAGCTGCTTCCCCTCCAGCTCGGCGGCGGGGAAGGGGCAGTCGTCGGCGACGGCGGCGAGGTACTCCGCGTCGCGGACGAGACAGTCGACGCGGAAGCCGAAGCGCTTCTCGATGGCGTCCTCGATGACGGCGGCGAGTTCCCGCTCGTCGGCGTCGGTGGTGAAGACGGCGTTCCCGCTCTGGAGATAGGTCTTGACGTCGCGGTGACCGAGGCCCTCGAGGAGGGGACGGAACTCCGCCATGGGCACCTTGCGGTGTCCTCCCACGTTGATTCCGCGCAGCAGAACGGCGTACGTCTTCGTCATGGTCACACGATAGGCGGCCGCCGTGCCCCGTGGGGGAGGGCACGGCGGCCGCCGGTCATCGGGCCGGGGCCGCTACTCGACGATCTTGAGCAGCTTGTTGGCGGTGCCCTCGGAGGGGTTGGAGATCTTGTCGGGGGTCGCTCCGCCGACCAGTGCCTGGGCGACCTGGTCCGGGGTGGCGTCCGGGTGTCCCGCGAGGTAGACGGCTGCGGCGCCGACCACGTGCGGGGTCGCCATGGACGTACCGGAGATGGTCTTGGTGCCGGTGTCGCTGTCGTTCCAGGCCGAGGTGATCTCCGAGCCAGGGGCGTAGAGGTCCACCACGGAACCGAAGTTGGAGAAGCTGGACTGCTGGTCGTCCTCGGTGGAGGAGGCGACCGTGATCGCCTCCTGGACGCGGGAGGGGGAGCCCTGACCCGCGTCGGAGGACTCGTTGCCCGCGGCGACGCCGAAGGTGACGCCGGCGGCGATGGCCTTCTTGACGGCGTCGTCGAGGGCGGGGTCGGCGCCTCCGCCGAGGCTCATGTTGGCGACGGACGGGCCCTGGTGGTTCTTGGTGACCCAGTCGATGCCGGCGACGACCTGCTCGGTGGTGCCGGAGCCGTTGTCGTCGAGGACGCGGACGGCGACGATCTTGGCCTTCTTGGCGACACCGTGGGCGGTACCCGCGATGGTGCCGGCGACGTGCGTGCCGTGGCCGTTGCCGTCCTGGGCCGTGTTGTCGTTGTCGATGGCGTCGAAGCCGTCGACGGCACGGCCGCCGAAGTCCTCGTGGCTGACGCGGACTCCGGTGTCGATGACGTACGCGGTGACGCCCTCGCCGCCCTTGTCGGGGTACGTGTACTTCTTGTCCCCGGCGGTCTCGGCCTGGTCGACCCGGTCCAGACCCCAGGAGGGCGGGTCCGTCTGGGTGGCGTTGATGGAGAACTTCTTGTTCTGGACGACCTTGGCCACGGCCGGGTCGGCGGCGAGGCGCTTGGCCTCGGTCTCCGAGAGGTCGTTGACCGAGAAGCCGTTGACCGCGGAGTCGTAGCTGCGGCGCAGGGTGCCGCCGTACTCCTTCGCGAGCTCGCTCTTGTCGGCCTTCTCGTCCAGCAGGACGACGTAGCTACCTGCGACGGCGCCTTCCGCGCCGAGGCCGTAGACAGTTCCGAGGGCGGGCGTGGGGGCCGCGCCGGCGAACTGGGTGGTGAAGACGGTGACTCCGGCCGCGGCCGCGATCGCGGTCGAGACGGCGATGAGCTTCGTCCGGCGTACACGCTTGTGTATTGCCATGAAGAGGGGTCTCCTCGTCAGGATTTGTGGGGGGATGAGCCACTGGAAGGAAACTCTCCGGTAGCTGCCTCGAAACCCTTGCTCATTGACGAGTGCAAATCAAGACCTTCGTACACCTGTGACTTACTCAACAAGCTTTCGTAATAATAAATCGGTCAACTCGACCCAACTCGGCGCACGCGTAAGGCCCCCGACCATCCGGGGGCCCTCAAGTGCGACGCGTTCTACGGCAGTTCGGCCTCGATCAGGTCCGCCGCCCGACGCGCTCCACCCTCGCTCGCCATCCGCCCCTGGATCTCCTTGGCACGGAGGGCCACTTCGGGGTCGTCGACGAGGGCGAGCACCGCTTCACGCAAACGCTCGGCGGTCGCCTCCTCCATCGGCAGGTGCCGGGCCACACCCAGGGCCTGGAGCATGTCCGCGTTGCCGAACTGGTCGACGGCCTGCGGGACCGCGACCATCGGGGTGGCGGTGGCCAGTCCCTCCTGACTGCCGCCCGCTCCTGCGTGGGTGATGAAGGCGTCCGCCTGCTGCAGGATCGCCAGTTGGGGGACCCAGGAGCGCACATCGACGCCGGCCGGGATCTCGCCGAGCTCCGACGGGTCGACGAAGGCGCCGATCTGGAGCACGACATGCCAGCCGGGCAGGTCGCCGAAGGCGGCGATGCACGCCTTGTAGAAGTCGGGCTGCTTGGTGAAGGCCGAGCCCAGCGAGACCAGGAGCACCTTCTCCGCGTCCGCCGGCCGCTGCCACTCCCCCTGGTCCGCCCGGTCGCCCTGACAGGCTCCGACGAAGGTGAAGACGGACTCGTCGACCCGCTCGGCGTGCGGCTGGAGCGCCCGGGGGATGAGCACGATCGCCCGGCGGGGGCGGGCCATGAGCCGGCCGGGGTGGGTGTCGACGCCGTGCTCGGCCAGCCAGTTCCCGAAGCGCGCGTAGTACGCCTTGCCCCGCTCGGAGGCCTTGAGCTCGGCGAACATCGGCTCGGCGACCTCCTCCTCGTACCCCTCCCACGGGACGAGATTCGGCCAGAGTCCCACCACGGGGACATCCCACCGGTGTGCGAGGACCGGAGCGGGGTAGGCGGTGATGTCGTGGAGGACGAGATCCGGACGGTCGCCGTCGAAGGCCTCCGCTAGCTGCGGGAGCGCCTGCACGGCGTCATGGAGGAAGGGTTCGATGTTGTCGATGAGTTCGGTACCCCAGGCGTCCGGGTCGTCGTCGGTCGGAAGCGTGGAGGTGTAGACGACGGGGGTCGCGCCGGTCGCGGCGACCTTCTCGGCGAAGGAGGCGGGGATGGCGTAACTGACGCGGTGCCCGCGGGCGACGAGCTCGCGGATCACTTCGAGGCTCGGGTTCACATGGCCGTGGGCGGCGATGGAGAACATGGCGATGTGGGCGGGGCGCGGAGTGGCGGTCATGCGTTCACAGTAAACGAGACGAGACGTCTCGTCCAATTGTTGAGGTGCGCGCCGACGCGAGCGGGCGACTCAGCGACGCTGGTAGCGGGCGAGGACCAGATTCCCGTCCTCCACCAGACGCTTGCGCAGCTCTTCGGTGTCGATCGCGCCGCTGTAGTACTCCTGATACGCCGGGGTGGCCACCTTGTCCTTCCATTCCGGGTAGCCGCGCACCGATTGCGCAGGCGCAGGCAGCAAATATTCGGCCACGGCGGCTCCGGTCGCCCAGCCGTCCTTCGCGGTGCGCAGGGACGGGTCCGCGAGCGCGGCCGTGCCGGTCGGCAGCATCCAGTCGCCGCGCGCCAGGCGGACCATGCTGTCCGGCTGGAGGAAGAAGTCGAGGAACCGCGCCGCCTCCTTCTTGTACGGGCTGTCCTCGGCGATGGAGAGCGTCTGCGGGCTGACGCCCTGCGCGAGCCCGTCCTTCCCGGCGGGCGCCGGCAGCACGATCCACGCGAAGCCCTTGGGAGCCTGCTGGGTGATCTGCTGGCGGTACGAGAAGCCGAGCGGGACCATCGCGTACTTGCCGCCGAAGAAGCCCGGCAGAGCGTCGGAGCCGCCGGTGCCCAGGGTGGAGCGCGAGGCGCTGAGGTCGGTGTTCACCTGGTCGTCGATGGTGCCGGGGACGACGCCGTCGTCCTCGGTGAAGCGGATGGTCACCCTTCCGTCGGGTTCCCGGTGGAAGAGCTGCCCGCCCGCCGAGAGCCCCAGGTTGAGGCTGACCGAGACCGGTTCCTTGAGGGGCCAGGCGACCGCGTATCTCCCCTTGCCCATCGTGGCCGTCAGGTCCCTGGTGATCCGCCGGAACTCCTCCCAGGTCCAGGGCTTCTCCGGGGTCGGGATCCGGACGCCGGAGGACTCCAGGATCTGCTTGTTCGCCATGATCATGCGGGGTTCCTGGAGGAAGGGAACGCCGTAGATCCCGTCGCCGAAGGTCGTGGTCTCCCAGCTGCGCGCCGGGATGTCTGTCTTGAGGCGCTCGGGCAGGAGGGAGCGGAGATCGGCGAGGTAGCCGCCGTAGGCGAAGTCGGCCAGGTCGTCGGAGGCGTCGTGGATGATGTCGGGCGCCTCGCCGCCCTCGAAGGAGGTGAGGAGCTGGTCGTGGACGGAGTCCCAGCTGCCCTGGACGTAGTCGACCTGGATGTCGGGGTGGGCCGCGTTCCACTCCTTCACCAGTTCCTTGTTGGCGTCGACGGACTCCTTCTGCCAGGCCAGCGACTGGAAGCGGAGCCGGATCGGGCCGCCGTCGGAGTCGTCGTCGGCGGAGCATCCGGTGAGGAGCAGCGCCAGCGCGGCCGCGGCCGCCGTGAACACCCGTACACGCATCAGGACTTCACCGCCCCGGTCAGCATCCCGCCCGTGATGCGCTTCTGGATGAGCGCGAAGATGACGAGCGAGGGGATCGTGGCGAGGAACGCGGCCGCGGCGAGCGGCCCGAGGTCGGCGACGCCCTCGGCGCCGAGGAAGTGGGTGAGGACGACCGGCAAGGTCTGCTTCTCCGGGGTCTTGAGCAGGACGAGCGCGAAGAAGAACTCGTTCCATGCGGTGATGAAGGCGAAGAGCGCGGTGGCGACGATGCCGGGAGCGAGCAGCGGGGCGGTGACCGAGACGAGCGTACGGAGCTTCCCGGCGCCGTCGACGGCCGCTGCCTCCTCCAACTCGGCCGGGACGGCCCGTACGTATCCGACGAGCATCCACAGCGCGAACGGCAGCGACCAGACGACGTACACCATGACCAGGCCGAAGAGGCTGTTGATCAGATGCAGGTTCTTCAGGACGAGGAAGAGCGGGATGATCACCAGCACGAACGGGAAGGCCTGGCTGATCACGACCCAGCCGGTGGCGGCGGTGGAGAGCTTGCTCCGGTGACGGGCCATCACATAGGCCATCGGCGTGGCGATGACGACGGCGATCAGGGCCGCCGCGAGGGCGGCGATCAGGCTGTTGCCCGCGGCCTGGAGCAGTGGCTGCTCCTCGAACGCCTGCCGGAAGTTGGCGAGGGTCGGGTCCCTCGGGATCCACGTCGGGTGCAGCGAGCCCAGTTCCGTCGCCGGCTTGAAGGCGGTGGAGATCAGCCAGAGGAACGGGAAGGCGAGGAAGACCAGATACGCCAGAAGGGCGAGGTACTGGCCGAACCGCGCGGGCTTGCTGGTGCGGAGCGTGCTCACCGGTCCTGGTCCCCCTTCAGCCGTCCGACGAGATAGAGGGCGAGGAGCACGGAGATGACGGCGACCATGACACAGCCCATCGCGGCGGCGTAACCGAACTGCCCGTAGCGGAACGCCTCTTCGTAGGCGAAGAGCATGGGGAGCCGGGTGCGGCCGCCGGGTCCGCCGTTGGTCAGGACGTAGACCAGGGCGAAGGAGTTGAAGTTCCAGATGAAGTTGGTCCCCTTCGAGCGGGGAAGCGTCCTACCTGCCATACGTCAAGCAAGAACCCCGCTGACCTGCGGTTTCCCTCCCCGCGCATGGACATGACTAGACACGACTACCCCATACCTAGACAAGATCATCTCCCATTGGTTTCCCATCGGCTCCCACAAGGCGGGCAAACGAGACCAGGGCCGAGCCGCTCGCACCCTCGAAGGCGACGACAGCGGCTCGGCCCTGGCTCTTGTCCAACGAGTGCCTCGTACAGCGATCACGAAATACGGTTCACTCGTTGGGGTGGATACCCGTCATTGCTGGACGGGTATCTGCTGGGGTCGCCCCGCGGTTGCGATGCGGGGTACAGGCAGCCACGAGGCGGCCCCGTCGGCAATCCGAAGACCTGAACTCCGGCGCCGAACTCTCCACTGTTCAGTTGCCCTAGGCATAGGCATCCGGCCAAGCGGAACCTAGATATATCTAGCCATCACGGTACCTCTTACTGTGCGACGTCACGCCATGATCGTCGCCAGGGGTCCCATGTCAGCCGACGCGCGCTACCGCCGCATCGCCGCCGACATCCGCGACCGCATCCAGGCCGGCGAATGGCAAGTGGGAGACAAGCTCCCCTCGCGCGAGGCCATGGCCCTCGAGTACGACGTCCACCCCCAGACGATGCGCCTCGCCCATCTCCTCCTCCGTCGGACTGGAATTCTCGAAGGCGAGAAGCGCAAGGGGGTGTTCGTGGCGCACCCTCCTGCTATGCGCACCCTCACGGACGCGGACGCCGACTGGCCCCACTCATCCGAGACGACCGACACCCGCACCCGGCGGGCCGACGCCGAGCTCGCCGCCCGCCTTGACGTACCCGTGGGGGCCACCCTGCAGCACGAGACCGTCGAGTGCCTGGACCCCGGCGGCCGGTCGGCCATGCTCGTGTCGTCGTGGTGGCGAGGCCAGCGCCGCCCGCACGTGAGCTACGTCGTCGAGCTGGGGGTGGCGCCGCTGGACGAGGACCAGGCGGCCGCGCTCGGGCTGGTGGCGGACATGCCGGCGTACCGTCTGGTGCGGACCCGGCTGGATGAGTCTGGGCGCCCTGTGGAGACTGCTGATCTCGTCCTCCCGATGGATCGGTGGCTGATCCGCCTGAGCGGCACGGCGTAGCACGTCAGCGGGGGCGCCCAGTAGTGCCGGGCCTGACGTGCATTACGGAGCATGGCGCATCCGGCATATGCCTGGGAACGGGTGTACGAGTGAAATTTTTACGTTCCGTTCGTGCCCGGTGTGAATATGTAACCGACAGCGAAGCTCGGGGGTCCGATGTCAGACCCGGCCCGTAGCCTTGCTCCATGACATCGACGCCGCAGGAGAAGCCCACCGCGGCCGCGGTGAACGCACGGATCCGTGCGCTCTGGGCCGGCGGCGCGCTGACCGCCGAGCAGCAGGCCGAGTACCACCAGCTGCTCGTCGAATGGGCCGAGGCGATGCGCGCCGAGCAGGAGCTCGCGGCTTAGGATCCGCCCGTGGCAATCGAACTCACCGACGAACTCATCCAGCTCGAGCAGAAGGCATGGGCCGAGATCCAGGCCAAGGAGCTGGCTGCGGACACCGCGCAAGCGGTGCAAGCGGCGATCACGGAGCACGCCGAGGCGACCGGGCAGAGCCGGTTCGACGTCGAGGCGGCACTGAAGAAGCGGGTGCGACACCCGGAGCCTGACGCCTGACACGACTCCGCCCCACACGTCGAGCGTGTGGGGCGGAGGTTCGAGTTCCGCTAGGTCCGTCCCTGTCTGCTGGTTACGTAGGCGCCAGCCGTGCCACCACCGTGCAGGCGAAGGTACTCCGCGGCGGCTAGCGCCAACGCAGGACTGTCCCGGAGATGACCGAGCGCGAAGTTGCACTGCGTACAGAGGAGTCCCCGAACCATTCCGGTTCGGTGATCGTGATCGACGCAGAGAAAGGTGGGCTGGATGCGGCAGATCTGGCAGAGGCCTTGCTGCTCAGCCACCCGACGCCTGAACTCCTCGCGACTGATGCCGTACTCCTGCTTGAACTCCCGATCCCGCTTGCGTCGAATGTGGTTCCTCTTGCACTCGGCGGGGCGACGCTTGTCGTCCCTGATCCGAACGGCCGCTCCCGGCCCACAGAGGGAGCAGTCGGCAGTCCTCGCCTCGCGGTTCACGTTGGATAAGCGATGTGTCGGCCTGGCGGGGGCACCCGCTTCCGCAGGCGGAAGCTCGCCCCTCTTCCTTGCGGCTTGGTAGTGCATCTCGCACAGGCCACGCGCTTTGTGCTTCCGTGCGCATCCGGGGTTCGAGCAGGTACGCTCGCCCACGCGGCACCTCCTAGATAGGTGGTCGCGGAGCCCTTGGGTGTTACAGCACCTGAGGGCTCACTTGTGTCTAAGTCAGCAACGGCTTCTCGCTGGCGCAGTCCCGCCCCCGCTGCATCAGGCGGGGGCGGGTCCGAGTGCGCTGCAGCCAGCAAGCGCGAATGGGATGGACTCACTGTAGGGCCGGTCACTGACAACGCCGGGTGGCTGCGGACGACTGGCCATTCAAATTCGAACAGACGTAGCATTTGAGCCATGAGCCCCCTGTCCATCTCCCAGCGCCTCGAGAAGAAGCGCACCGTCCTCGTCTGGCTGCAATGGCAGACCGAGCAGACCGCCAAGGAGATCCGGCAGCTCGAAGCCGAGGAGAAGGAAGAGCAGCGGCGCCGGGACGTCGCCCGCGCCGAGATGTCCTGGAAGATCATGCCGTCCCGGGCGGCCGAGGGGCAGCCGATGCTTCACCGCGGCGGCTGCCACATCGACCCGCGGCAGACCGGCCTCCTCTCCCAGGACGAGGTCTTCGTCGCACTCCGAGAGTTCCCGGCCATGGAGATGTGCGAGATCTGCAACGTGATCCACAGCCTCGCCCAGTTCGGCATCGAGAAGCCGGCACCCAGGAAGCTGCCCGGCGGCGGGAAACCGTAGGCGGAACTCGCGGTGCACACCCCCTTGCAACTTCGACTCACGTGAGTCATAGTTAAGTCATCGCAAGGGGAGGAGCCCACGATGAACACCACCGCCGCCGCCATCCAGGCCAAGGTCACCGTCGCCACCATCCGCACCTGGTGCCGGGTCGGCGCCGTTGCCGCCGCCAAGGCTGCCGGGCGCTGGGTCATCGACGCCGCCTCCCTCGCCCACCGCATCGCCATCGGCGCACGCCGCACCAGGAAGGCCATCGCCGTCCTCACCGTTGATGCGGTCAAGGCCATCGGCGGCAACGAATGGATCCGCGGCACCTACCACCGCGTGTACCTCAACGACTGGGCCCAGTACGCCGGCATCGAGGTCACCCGGTACAACACCGGCCGGATCTCCTCCGCCTCCCTCGGAGGTCGCGGCATCTCCAACGACCGCGCCGGCCGACTCCTCGGCCTCGTCGACAAGCTCTACTTCGACGCCGCCGACGGCCGCCTCCACATTCAGCACTCCGGTGCCCGGGAGGTCGAGATCCGCTACCTCGACGGCGACCGCGACTACGTCGACCTCGTCTCCATCATCTTCGCCAACGTCCGCGCGGCCGTCGCCGCCATCTGACCCGGGAGAAGCTCACCATGGCCACCACCACCAACTACGGATCCTGGTACAACCACACCGGCGAAGCGACCGTCAGCGCCAGCATCGCTGCCGCAGTAGCAGAGTTCGCCGACGACTTCGACCTGGACGCCATCGAGTCGGACTACCTCGACGCGATCGACGAAGCCTTGCCCAGCGGCGTCGGGCTGTCCGGCGACCAGTTCCTCGGCCCCGCCTACGAGGACGACCAGGACTTCGACGGCTACCCCCTCGACGACTTCGGCGCCCTCGACATCAAGGCCATCATCGCCGACATCGACCTGATGGCGATCGTCGAGCGCCACGAACTGTGGACCGCAGACGACGCCGCCGGCCACCTCGGCTATAAGGGCGACAACCGGGCTGCCACCGCTCGCAAGAAGCTCTCCTCCTGGGGCATCAAGGCACATAGCTACCGCAGCCACCCCTCGTCTGGACGCCCGCAGGCCGTCTACAAGGCGGGAGAGATTCGGGAGGCGCAGGCCAGCCGCCCTGGTCGCGGCGCGCGTACAGACCTGAAGACTGAAGGAGCGTAGGCCGGAAGGTCGCCCGTGAACGCGAAATGCCCCCGACGCCGGGGGCATTTCGGCTTTGCACTGCGTCCGGCTGACGGCTCACCTCCGCTCACGCAGAGAATCCCTCACACCCGCTCGCGCGGGCTGGGCGGCCAGCCACAGACACCATGCCATACGTCGCGCGCAGTCGTGCCCGGAACGACTGATGCACGGCTGGCGCGGCAGCGCATAACGTTCCCTTATCCGCTACCTCACGCCTGGTGCAGTGGCCCCTTGAAGTGCGGCGGTTCATTGAGTCCAGCCTCAGCGAGCGCCAGGCGCAGCACCTCGCCCATGGGAACGTCGACATGGTCAGGCGTGAGCGTCGGCTCGGGCGCCCGCCCGCGCCAGACATCGAAGACGTCCACGCCGTCGACCACCTCGGCCCGGATCGGGTTATGGGAGCTCTCGACGTCCACGACAGTTACGTTCTGCTCGATGGCGGGGAGTAGATGCCGCCGGACCAGGGCGGCGAGCGGGTACCCGAGCTGGTTGTAATCGATGCCCTGCTGCTCGCACCAGTCCAGCCAGGCGTCTGGGTCGTCGCCGTCGTTGAACCCCCACTTGGACAGCAGGTCGCGACTGAACAGGGTGATGGTGGGCTCGTCGTTCATGCGATCTCCTCTACAACCCGATGTCGTCAGATGCGGCGTCGACCCAGCGGTCGGCTTCCTGGATGTACCCCCAGAACACGGGGCTGTTGGCGGCGTGCCCGGATTGGGCGCGGATCTTCTCCTCGCGCTTCCCGGCCTTGCGGGACGTGGTGATGAACCCGGCCCGCATCGAGTGGCCGGTGAGCCGGACCGCAACGCCCGCGCGTTCGGCGCTGCGGGAGATGATCTCCTGACAGCCGGACGCGGTGAGGCCGTCGTCGCCGAGGTGTCCGTGGACGCTGACGGGTCGGAACGCGGGGCCGCTGGTGAGTCCAGCCGCAGCCTTCCAAGTGAGCCAGGCGCGGACGGGGCACGTGTCGGGGTTCTTGCCGTAGGCGACGACGACGTCCCGGGGCGGGCGCTGCTTGACGGAGGGGACGTGGACGTCGAGGCCTTCGCTGACGAGTTGGATGCCGTCGGTTCGGAGGGCGGAGACTTCGGCGGAGCGGCCGGCGATCCCGAAGGCGACGAGCCAGAGTGCGCGGTCGCGGAGTCCGGCGAGTCCTGCCGGGGCGGCGGCGTACATCTGGCGGAGCTGGGCGGGCGTGGCGGCGGGGGCCTTGCCGCGTCCTCGGGCGATCCGATCGGGGTCGAGCTTGAGGGGCTTGAGGGCCTTACGGGCGGCGACGGTTGCTTCCTTGGGGACCTCGACTCCCTCCGCCCGCGCGGTGACGGTAACTCCGGTGATCCGTCGGTCGATGCTGGCGGGCGCCGCGAGCCTCACCGTGTCGAGCCAGACCACGAAGCCCACGAGCGTGCCCTTGGTGACGGCGGTCAGCGGCAGTCCGTGGCCCGTTCGTTCGGCGAGCCAGTCATGGAACTCGGCCCAGAGGTTCCAGTCGTTCTCGTACCCGCGCTTGGTGTTGTGGGGGCGGATCCGGTCGAGGTGTTCCTCGGCGGCTTGTTCCATGGCGGCGAGGACGGCGAGGGTCGCCGGGTCGTAGGCGGCCGGGGCCGCGCCCGTCTGGAGCGGAACGAGGTCGGTCACGTCTTGTCCTCCAGCTGTTCCCAGAGCCATGGGGTATGTGCCGTGTGGCGTCGCTCTCGGCCGCAGGGCTTGCAGTGCGAGGGCTGGATCCGCTTGGGGGTGAACCTGTGCAGCGGTAGCAGCCAGTGCCCTTGGGCTTGGAGGTGGTCGCCGCGGTGCTGCCCGCAGCGGTCGCAGATCCAGTAGCCGTCCGATCCGTCGGGGCGCACTGGTCCCTCGCGGAACCAGTGGTCGGCGATGAGCGGCGGTCGGGCGGTCACGCTTCCCTCCACCAGCGGAGCCCCTCGGGCTCGTCGGTCGTCGGCTCTCCGTCGTGCGCGTTGATCGCGGCCGACCAGCGGGCTACCGCGTCGGCCGCGAGTTCGCGTTCTGCCGTGGTCATCTGGCTGGTGATGTAGCGCCACTTGCTGTGGAGCCACACGGTTCCCCACGCTTCGCCGCCGAGCGCCTGCTGGGCCTTCACTGCATCGGCTGCCCAATCCAGCTGCATGGCGAGCCCGAGGAGGGTGCCCCGCTGGTCGCGGGTTGCCGGGTCGGCGAGCTGGTCGTGGATCTCGGTGAGCTTCTGGGATGCGTAGCGGATCTTGCCTTCGGTGCTCCGCTCGCTGAGTACAAGGGGGGCGATGCCCGCTCCGTCGGCAGGGTTCTGAGGCATGCTCAATTGTACCAATTCTGGGCGCCGATATGGCATCTTATCGAGGCTCAACTCCCCTAGCAGGCACAGCAGAAGGCCCCCGCTGCCGAAGCAGCGGGGGCTCTGTCATTCCTCAGGTACAGGCTCGGGGGCCGGTTCCTCCGGCGGGGGTTCTGCGGGCGGCGGCTCTGGCTGTTCCTCCACCACGCCCATGTCGATGAGGGTGCCCATGTCGGCCGCCGTCTCGTCGACCCGGCGGGTGACTGGCCGCTGGGCCGGGAGCTCGGCCGGCGGCACGGGCAGAAGCTCGGCTTCGACGTCGCTCATCGCACTCCAGTTCTCACACGATGCGGTCGAGGTAGGTGCGCACGCCGTCGGGCATCGGCGGCGGGGACGGCGGTTCCATGCCGGCCTGGCGGATGTAGCCGACGAGCGTGCCCACCCAGCGCTGCAGGTAGGAGAGCGCGGCGTCTTGGTCGTTGATGCGCTCGCGCTGCTTCTCCATGTCCTCGTCGCGCTGAGCGACCCGCCTCTCGAGCCGCTCGATCGCCTTGCCCTGCTGCTCGGTAACGACGGTGAAATCGTCGCGGCGCTCCTGCTTCGGAGTACGTCGTGCAGCGCGGGCCGCCCACACGCCTGCGCCGGCGGTGGCCACCGACACACCGACCGACGCCCAGGTCTCAACATTCATACGGGGGCTCCGCTCTCTTGGGTCGCGGCGGCTCCCGCCATCCGGCCACTACTACGACCGGGAGGGTGAGCGCACCGTAGACCGCTGCCGCCACCCATCCCCTAGGGAACACGCCGAGGGGCCACCAGCTGAGGAGGTAGCCGAGCATCCACGGCAGAACAATGAGGACGAGGGCCACGAAGCCCCAGGCGTCGCGTCCCTGCGGCAGGAACGCGGACACAGCGGCGACGAGACCGGCGGCGACCCAGCACCAGCCCCATGCCTGCAACGGCATGACGGCGAGCAGCACCGTCAGCCCGCGCTGGTCAGCCTGCGGAGTGCTGATCTGCCCATAGCCGATGACGGTCCACACGACCCCGTAGCTCAGAAGGATCGTGCCGCGGCGCCCGAGTATTCGCGTCAGGCGCCGCAGTAGTGCGCACCGCACCTACACCCCTCGCGGCTCGGACCGCGCGGTGATGAGGCTGTCCTGCGCCTTGCGCGAGAGCCCGGCCGGCTTCCACAGGCCGAAGTGGGCGAGGACGCCGGTGGCGAAGCTGACCAGGGCGAGGACCGCAGCGGTGCCGAGGTCGAACCCGGGGCCCGGGTTCGCGACCTCGACGAGCAGGCCGTTGAGGGTGCTGAGCGCGAGCAGCAGCACAGCCTTCGCGCCGGCGTGGGTGACACGGGTCGTGACCAGGCCGACGAGGACCGGGAGCACGACGGAGATGAGCAGGCCCAGCCAGTAGGCCCTGTCGAGCTGAACGTTCATGGGAACTCTCTTCTCTACGAGTTGGTGGGACCGGTGACGTCGACGTGGACCTGCACGACCGCCTCGGCGATGGCGCGTTCGACGGCGGCCACGACGGCGGCGGTGTCGACGTCTTCGCCGAGCTGGGCCGCGAGTGCGGCGATCGCGGCGGACTGCGCCTTGATGGTCGCGTTGGCCTGGGACGCGTTCGCCCCGGTCCACCACAGGACCGTCTTGAGCGGCACGTACTGGGTGCCCTCGGTGCGCGGGTCGTCGATCTGGTACTCCATGACGGCAGCAGCGACTTCAGCGGCGGTAGGCATGTCTTCCTCCTCAGAGGGGTCGGCGCCGCCCTTTGCGACGGCCAGGATGCGGGAGAACGGCAGCGCGCCAGGGTCGCCGTGGTCGTTCTCGGGGACGTGCTGGTGGCCGCACCAGCCGCGGAAGTTGGTCCACTCGGCGAAGCTCATGCGGACCCGGCTGTTGCCGTAACTCGCCGGGTACGAGAGCCACTCGGGCCGGCCGGTCAGTGGGACGCCGTGCTGGTCGTAGAGCCACCGCATGAGAGCGGCGACGTCTCGCACTGCCCAGTCCGGCGGGTTGGGCCAGTAGATGTGCTGGATGCCCTTGGCCGTCCACTTCTGGCTGGTGGCCGCGTCGCAGGTGCCGACGAGCTCCCACTGAAAGGCGTTGGCCTGGTTGGTCTGCACGCCGCCGGGCTTGTTGACGAGGGCGCGGGCGGACTCGTCGACCTCGAAGTGCTGGTGGTGTACCAGCCGCTTGGCCTTGAAGTCGGGCACCGACGTCACCGTGGGGGCGCTGGCGCCGCCGCCGTAGTTGTAGAGGGTGGGCCCCTCGGTGGTGTGGATGACGCCGCAGTTGACCTCCATGTCGGAGCCGCTGTACTGGCCGCTGCCGAAGAAGAGGTCAAAGACCGCGCCAGGGATGCGTTGCGGTCCGGTTCTGGCCATGAGGGCTCCAGGAATGACAAAGGCCCCGGCCAGCGGCGCGGGGCGTGCGGGGTGATGAGGTCAGCTGGTGGCCTGGCTGACGCACGTCATGCCGAAGGTGGCCGCAAGGGAAATCGAGCCTCCGCTGTTCTGGTTGCAGACGAGCTCGATGTACTGGCTCGCGGCGGTGAAGACCGCGACGCCCGAGATGGTGCTCTGCATGTTGCCAGTGCTGCCGCGCTGGGTACCCGCCTTCGCCGTGGTGATGGTGCTGCCGCCGCCGTTTATGCGGAGCTCCGTGCGCGCGTCGTTCGCACCGAGCGTGCCCGGCCACGTGATGCCGCCGTGGAGGATGTACGTCCCGGCGCGCGGTGCGACCAGCCGAGTTGCCGCGCCTGAGGACCACATGCTCGTGTCGTTCGAGGACGCGATCGACGCCCACGAGATGGCGGTGTAGTTCGATGCGTGGGACGGCAGAGAGAACGCGGTGGCGATCACCTGCGTGGAGCAGAAGATGCCAACCAGCCCCGTCATCTGGTCGCGGATCTCGGCGTTCATGTAGGCGGCGGTGACGACCTCGCCGACGACCCAGGTTCGCGGTGTGACTACGGGTGCGGCCATCAGCGGGCCCCCTTTCTGGGCGGCGACGGCTGCGTCGCGCGGGCCGGCGGAGGCGCGTCAGGGTTCGACCAGTTCCGTTCATGTGGCGGCAGCTCATCGAGCGCGGCTTCGACCGCGGACGGGTCGGCAGGGAAGACGACCGTGACCCAGCCGCGGCCGCACTCGGTGCAGGCCATTCGCGGGTCGGCGGGGGTGACAATCTGCGCCGAGCCGCAGATGCAGTCCGCGAGCCATCTGTTGTGGTTGATCCGGGCCCACGCCTCCTCGCCGACGAGGAACCCGTCCGGCGGGGCGACGCGGCGCTGCTGCTGGTACTCGACCCACCGCCACACCCGCTCGGCGATGGGCACCAGTTCCCAGGCGTCAGTCGCGAGTTCGGGAGGGGGGAGGTAGAACGTCTCGGCCCGCACGACAGCGATCGACACGGGGGCTCCTTTCAATGAAGGTGCTCGGAACGTTGACTAGCCTCGAGCGGGCGATCAATAAGCCAACCGCGTTGTGGACCCGAGGACGGAATAGGTGGAGTCGCCGAGAACCCAGACCGCGTCCGTGTTGCTGCGTGAGGCGTGAAAGTCGAGCCTGTGAGTGGACTGCCCGATGGTCTCGACGTAGCCCTCGACGGTCACGGTCGCGGTCGGCGCCGGGGCAGTGGCCGGCAGGTTGGTGATGGTCAGAACCGTGCTGATGTCGGCGGCGAGCAGTGCCTCGAGCGTGGCATCGGGCAGGCTGTACCCGTCGACGGGCACCTGCCGGATCTCCGGCTGCGGGTCGGCGTACCGGGACACCAGCCACCAGGCCGCGTCCAGAACTTCGCCGTCGCTCATCTTCAGCAGGCTGAGTTCCTGGCGCTTCGGCCCGAACGCCAGCCGGGACGAGTCGCTTGCAACCCGCTGCGTCGCACCATTCGGCCGGGACGCAGTGACCGTGTTGACCAGCTTCTGATCATCCGTCGTCGACTCGACCGCATCGGTCTCCAGGTCCGCGTAGTTCAGCGACAGTGCGGAGGTCGCGTTGTAGCGGACCGACCGCGCCTGGAAGATCAGCGACGCTGTCCCCCGATCGGCGGCCAGCTTCCCACCCTCGGTCGACTCAACCTGACGCATCATCTCCAGCGCCGTCTGCCCGCCCTCGCCCTGCGATGCCACCGGCGAGAAGTCCCCGGATGGCACGATCGCGGCGATGCCCGCGTAGCCCGCCAGTCGCAGGACCCGCGCATCAGCGTCCTCGCCGGAGAACCCAGTCGCGCCGGCGTCGTAGTGCGACGTGTAGACCGAGGCCGGGGGTGCGGACGCAGGCGCGTGGATCGCGATGTGGCTGATGGTGCCCGACCAGAGCCGGTCGTTGGCGTAGGCGCCGACGGTCATGTGCCGCAGCTCATACATCCCGTCGAGTCCTACGGCGAGCGCCGAACCGTCGTCGACGTAGATGTCGCCGGCCAGTTCATCGAAAACGATGTGGTGCTGTGAGCCGTCGGCGAGGTTGCTGGTGGCGGCGACGGTCGAGCCGAACCCGGCGAGCGGTCCCCCGATGGACGTCCACTGAATCCGAAGCTTTCCAGTCCCGCTCTCCAAGCTGAAGATGATCACGTACTGGCTGGACGCAGACCGCAGGGAGAACAGGACACGGCCGGTCGTCGAGGTGCTGAACCAGCACTCCATGAATGTCCAGTTGTCCGACACCGCATCGGCGAACTGGACGCCGCAGTCACCGCTCAGGTACTTGCCTGCTGAACTCGAGGCCGGCGTGAACAGCGGCGTGGACAGCCCATCCGCGCCGGGGCCGGTACCCTCACCGAACTCCAACGTTCCGCCGGCCCCGGCCTGCGCGATGGACAGCGCCCCCGCGCCGGCGCCGGCGATGTCGCCGGCCGACGTGGACCCAGACGGCTCGGACAGCGGGTAGTAGGCGTGGGGGCCGAGCTGCAGAATCTCCTCGACGAGGAGGGCCTGCAGGTTCTCGTCCCCGCCCAGGAGCTTGAAGAGGTCCGAGCAGGAGATCCGGACGGTGTCCTGCAGGCCCTTCCACTTCTGGCCCCAGTCTGTGATCAGCCCGTAGAACCGGTGGTAGGTGGTGCCGTCCACGGTCTTGCTGACACGGATCGGGCAGCCGGGGCGGACGTAGGGGTAGTACGGCGAGGAGGCGTTGCCCGCAGTGAACCTGCCGTCGAGGTTGTCCAGGGTGATGCCGCAGGTCCCGGCCTGGGTCTGCGACAGCTCGTCGGACGCACCACGGGTGATCCGGATCGCCTGCCGCAGGTCCACCCACTGGGTGACGTCGGTCCATGTGATCGTCGTTGCGGTCGGGGCGAACCCGAAGGCCATTTCGATCGTGAGCGTCACGCCATCACCGTCCCCGGAGGTAGACCCATGTTCCGCTGAAGGCCGTTCAACATCTGCCGGATCTGCTGGGCGACCGCGACCGCGTCGAGGGCGCCGTTAACTGTGAGGTGCACCGTCAGCCCGCCTCCGCCTCCGCCACCCGTTCCCATCGATCCCACGGACCGGCCGGCCGTCGGCGCCCCCATGCGCATCGAGGTACGGCTGTCGTAGACCCGAGCGCCAGCGCCCTGGAAGTGGATGAGCTCTGGGCCTTGTTCGCCGACCCATGCCCATTCGCCCGCGCGCGGCGTTCCGCCTCCTGCGTAGCCGCCGATCGACTTGGCGAAGTCGGACGCCCCAGAGTTCCTCGTCCGGTAGTCGATCATGACGGAGACGGTCTTGCCCCGGACGGACGCAATCGCTCCCTTGGCCTGCCGGATCTTTTCCTGCAGCTGGCCAATCTCCGCCCGGACCTGTGCCTTACGGGAGTCCGGCACCGACCCCAGCCGTCGCTTGGCGTCGGCCAGTTTCGCCTGGAGATCCTCTAGATTTCCCTTCAACCTGGCCGTCTTGTCGGGGGTCTTCAGGATCTGATCCGCGAGCCTCTTGGCCTGGTCCCGGTTGAGGCCCATCTGCATGGCGACTTGGATGAGCTTGCCGCGGCCGCGCTCGTAGATCCCGTTCACCGTGTTCCACGACGCGCCAGACTCCCGCGCGGCTGCCGCCGCTTCGTCCGTCTTCGACGCCAGGTTGTTCAGCGACGTGGCCGCATTCCGGCCCTTCTCGGTCGTGACGTCGAGCCGCCCACCCGTCGACACCCAGATGTCCTTGTACTTCTTTGCCGCCTCCGTCCCGTCGTCGATGGCCTGCTCGAAAGCAATCTGCGCACCGAGACCCGCACGATTGACGTCGTTGAGAGCGACCAGCGCCTGCCGCAGACCGTCGGCCGAGACCTTCTGCGCGTCGAGCTTCGCCTTGGTCTGCAACGCCTGCTGACCGAACAGGCCCATCGAGTCCGCGGCAAGCTGCTGCTCGAACTTCGCATCCGCGAGAGCAGACTGGTAGGCGTCCAGCTCCTTGGTGAACGCTTTGGTGTCCCGGCCACCCTTGCCGTACTCGACAGTGAGCCGCTTCAGCGCAGCCGACGCCATCTCGGCGTTCCCGCTGGACACCATGGACGCCAGCGCCTGATCGATGGCGTCCAGGTTCTCCTTGGCGTCCTCGACCGGGGTCGAGTCCCAGGTGCCCAACCCTCCCAGCGTGACGATGAACTGCTGCACGTCGTCCGTCGTCGACGGGTCGGTCAGTGAGCGGACCTTGTCGTACAGGCCGCCGAGGTCGTTCCCGAACGCCTTGGCCGCCTCGCCGGTGATCTTCCCTGAGTACGCCAGTTCCTTCAGCGAAGACGTCAGCCTGTCGACGTCCGGAGGCGCCTGGCGGCCCGCCTGAGACAGTTCCGTGAGAGCGATGACCAGCAGACCGATACCCGTCCCGGCGAGCGCCAGCTTCGCACCCCGGGACATCGTCCCGAAGGAAGCGGTGAGCGCAGCCATTGGCCCGGTCGTTCCCGCCGCCGCGGCCCGCATGACGAGGATCTGCGTTCCGAACGCGGCCAGGGCAACCCGGCCGGCCGCCAGGCCCGCAGCTGCGAGCCGCACCACCTTGATGGCGATGGCCAGCTGCAGCAGGGCGGCGATGGCGCCGGGCGGGACCGCGGCGACGAGCTTGGCCAGAACGCTGACGACGGACAGCATCCCGACGCCGACGTCTGCGCCGGCCTCCAGAACGTTGACCAGCGCCGTGCTGATGTTGCGGAGCACGTCGGCCACGACGGGGCCCTGCTCGCGGGCGAACGCCAGGAACCGGTTCAGGCCCTCGCCGACGCCGTCGGTGTCGGCGACCCGCAGGAAGTGCACGAGCTTGTCGTTGGCGCGCACCATCGTCTTGTCGGCGAAGCTGGTGACGCGGGCCATGAACGCGTCGAAGCCAGGAGAAGCGACACCTCCGGCGGCCAGGGTGACGGTGCGGTCCAGCTCGTGGCTGAAGTTTCGGACCATCGGGGTCAGTTTCGGCAGGATGGCCTGCAGAACGCCCATGCCCTTGGTCAGGGGCGACATCGTGTCCGCTGCGAGGGAGTCGGACCACTCCTTGTACTCGTCCTTGAGGACGGATAGGGCGGCCGCGGCCTCACGGGTCGCGGGCGGCAGCTTCGCCATCGCCTTGGCGTAGGCGGTCTGCGCCTTGACCGCCGCCTCGGAGCGGGCCCCGGATTCCTCGACGGCGTCGCGGTACTTCTGCTCTGCCTCGGCCGCCTCAGTAAGTGCGCTGATCTGCTTGCCGATCGCCAGCATGTAGACGCCGGCCGCTGCGGCACCTGCCAGTACGGCAGGCGCGATCGGCGCCATCGACGCAGCCGCCGGGATCGCGGCAGGGGCAAGGCTGATGAGGCTCTTCTTCAGGGCCTCTCCGGCCTTGGCGCCCTCCCGCGCAGCGTCGGCCCAGTCAGTGGTGGGCCTGACCGCCCGCCCGGTCTGGTGAGCCATCAGCGCCGCAGCGTCCGCCGTGGAGACGAAGCGGCCTTCCAGGTCACGGAGTCGGCCGTCGGCGTCCTGCGTCAGGGTGAGCAGCGCCTGCCCGGAGCCGTCCGCGGCGTCGGTCATCTGCTGCCGCAGACGCTCGGCGGAGTCGCCGGCGTGCCCGAGGACGCTCGACAGCTGGTCCCGGCCGTCGAGGACGAACGTGAGACGCTCCGCCATCACTCACCACCTCCGGTCTGCTGGACCTGGTACTGGTCGAGCCAGGCGACGAGGTTCTCGAAGTCCTCGATGAGCAGGTCGTCGACATCGCGGGCTGTGTAGTGCAGGAGGTGACCGAACAGGCCGAGGTACTCGCTCCTCAGCTCGGCGATATCTCGGCCGGGCCGCTCGTCCCGCTGCTCAGGCTGGGGTCGGGATCCTCTTTTGGGGCCTTGGCCAGCCGTTTGATGACGTCCTGAGCGTGCTCACGGTCCAGGGCGGTGGCGGGCACGATCAGCAGGCGGGCGAGGACGGTTTCTGGTGTGGCGTCGGGCTGCTGCCATGCGATCTGCGCTGTCGCCTCCGCCCACTGCTCGGCCTCCTTGCGGTCGATGCGCGTGCACATCTCCTCGAACCCGGGGTCGAAGTCACCGAACCGCAGCGAGGGGTTGCCGCGCTTCTTGATGACCCAGGCGACGCCGCGTAGCACGTCGAGGTCCTCCTCGGACAGCGCCGTGTGGAGTTGCTGCCGTGACAGCGGCTGGTCAATGGTGCGCGACACGATCGCCACCTCGGAGACCCGGAGTGAGCGGGCGTCGAAGTGCTCGACCTCGCCCTCTGCAGGCGTGTACACGATGATCAACGGGTCTCCTAGGTGATCTGGCGGCGGACGTCGTCGAGGACCCGCGCGACCTCGGCGGTCATGCGGGGTGTGTGGCTGCGGACGGTGGTCTCCCACCACAAGGGGGTGGTCCATTGGTTCGCCCAGCGGCGCCGGTTGCCGAACACTGGATGCCGGATCCGACCGTTGGCCTTGTTCATCCCTTCGGGCATGAACTTCAGGTCGGACGGCAAGGCTGACCGGTCAATCCAGACGCGGGCGCCCGGGTTCGCCGACGTCCTCACGGACAGCCGGACCGCGTTGGCGATCGTGGCGCGCAGTGGCCGGCTCGTGGGGGAAGGGCCGCCCCGGTTCCCCGCCTTGCGGGGCTCGGCCCTGATCGGGAGGTTGCGGATGGTCTGCCGCATGTCGTTGTGCAGCGGCTCGGCCGCGCGACGAATTCGGCGCTGCATGTTCTGGCGGAGACGGGGGCCGCCGGCCGCGCGGAGTCGACGGGACAGTTCGAGGAGCTGCCCGGTGCCCGTGATCTGGACGGAGCCGACGGCCATGGTGCGCCTCCTACAGAGTCACGTCCGCGCTCATGTACTCGATGGCGACCGCGTTGGTGCCGTCGTACAACGCAGTGAAGTTGAACGTCGTCCTCACGACCTCGAACCCGTCGACAGTCGGCGGAGCGTCGTCGACCTTGATCGCCGGGAGCTTGATCCGGAAGGTTTCCGCGAAGGTGGACGCGATGATCGGGCCGATGAACTCCAGGACCAGGCTGGTCGCGCCGTCGCTGGTGTGGAGATCGTCGAGCGTGGTGGCGACGTAGTCCGTCTCCAGGCTGCCGGTGATCTTCACCAGGTCGTTGCTGATCGGCTGCGCCTTCAACGCGCTCTGGTTGGCGTAGAACCTGTCAACCGCCTGCGGCCGTTCGAACTTGATGCTGGCCTTGCGGATGCCGTCGAGCGCGGTCTCAGAGCTGTACGTCCCCGCCTTGACGCCCATCTGCCCGAAATGGAACGGGGCCATCGTGCTGTAGCTCGCCGCGGCGAGCGTCTGTGTCTCGTCGCAGTCCTTGCCGTCGAACTCGAACGATGCGCTCAGCATCCCGCCGACCTCGCACGAGAACTCCGCCGACACGATCTTGCAGCCGACGAACGTCTTGTCTGTCACCGTGCCCGTGGTGAGCGGCACACCCTTCTGAATCGTCAACGACTTGCCCCAGGTGTCAGCCAGGGTGTGGGTCTGGAGGTAGGCGGCCGTCGCCCCCTGCTGCACCGGCGTGACGCTGGTGCCCATGAGCGCCTGCAACAGGACACCCATGCCCTTGTTGGCGACCTCCATCTCGATGGAACCCGACACCTCCCGCTGCGTCACCACACGCCGCGACGACAGCGCCATGAGACGGCCTGCCGCGATACCGCTGGAGGTCGCGGTCGTCTTCTTGAGGACCAGCGACTCCTTCGTGAACTCAGGGAACTTCGTCGGCGCCACGAACGTGCCGTAGGTCGACTCGGCCGCGATGCCGATCTGTGCGCCGAGACCTGATCCGATCGCCATGGGTCAGCGCTCCTTCCGGGTGGTCTTCTTCGGAGCGACGGTCTCGGCGCCGGTGAAGGCGACCGTCTCGGGACCGTGCTCGCCGCGCAGAGCGGGTTCCTCAACCGGCTCCCACGTGGTGGTCTGGCAGACGTAGCCGTCGAACCGCTCGTCGGGGACGGCCACAATCTCGTCGGGCTGGATCTCACGGCCGCCGAGCTCCGGCACGGTGACCGGCTCCGGGCCGATGAAGCGCACACGCGCCATCGCTCTCTCCTTGCAGTGGGTGGGGTGTTCAGATCCGGGCGCGGCACATAACAGTGAACGCCAGGCCGGCGCGGGCGCCCTCTTGGTCCTGGAACTGCGACAGATCGCCCGTAGTGAGGTGGGACCACAAGACGGCGCCGTTCAAGGTGGGCGCCTCACGCGCGGCGTCAGTAGCGCGCAGCGCGGTCTCGACGGCTGCGACCAGGGAGAACACCGCTGTCCGCTGGACCTGCATGTCTGTGTCGCCGGACCAGACCTCGGCGTAGCAACTGATGGCGAAGTCCTCGTCCCGGGTGCGGGCGCCGGCCGCGTTGAAGTCCTGGACGAGGTTGACCGCGGAGCCGCCCTCCGGGTTCCAGCCGACATACAGCCTTCTGTTCCCGGCGAGCTGGATCGGAGGGCCGTCCACGACCAGAGCGTCGGCCAGGGCCGGTGCCGCTCGCAGGATCGCGAGCAGCGAGTCGACGGCCGCGGGAACGCGGGAGGTCAGCATCACGCCACCCCCGGCGGAGCCTTGAACGACTCCAGCAGCTGCAGCACCCGGTTGGGCACCGCGTAGCCGAAGCCGGGGATCGGTTCGTTGACGTCGAAGTCCTCGCCGCCGCCAGGGTTCCCGCGGGCGGCGCCGTACCGGGTGCGCCACAGATGCTGCAGCAGCAGCCTGGCGGCGAGGTTGATGGTCGGCGGGATGTCGTCACGGCCCGCCACGTAGACCGCGACCCACGGCCCCCCGGCGAACCGAGCGCCGTCCAGCCGTCGCAGCACACCGGCGTCGCCGTCGAGGGCCACCTCGTCGGCAGCGATCGCCCGGCCGCCGGAGTGCACGGGGGTGAGGGACGTCAGGGAGACCGTCGGCACCTGCGTGAGGGCCAGCAGCGGGCCGTAGGCGTTGACGGTCTCCGTGACTGTGCGGCTCTCAACGGGCCCGGTGTGCCGTTCGATCACCGGGGTGAGGGCGTCGATGTACGTCTCCAGCTCAGCGTCGTAGGCCGCGGTATCGGTCAGCTGCAGCTGGGTCTTGGCCTCCGCGAGAGTGAGGAGCGCCACGGGAACCTCCCTGCCTCTCGGCTGACGCCGGTCAGTCCTTCGCCTTGGCGCCGCGCGGGGCTGCCGTGCGGCGCGGCTTGGATTCCACTGCCGTCTCCCGCGGCGCCGAGTCCGCCTGCTCCTCGCTTGCCGGAGCGGCAGGGCTGGAGGCGCCGAGCCGCTTCAGCTCCGCGTCCACCGCCTTGACCCGGTCGTCGAGCTTGCGCATGACGTAGCCCGCACGCTCCCGGCGCAGGGCCTCCGCGTAGGCGTCGCGCTGCATGTCCTCGTAGGTCTTCTCTTCCTTGTTGAGCATGAAGTCCCTCCTCGGGCTGAAGGGGCCGAAGCGTGAAGCCTCGGCCCCTTCATGGTGAAGACGCAGCTCAGAACGTGGGGGCGATCAGGCCGGTGCCGCTCACGACGGACAGGGACTTCGGGTAGCGCTCGCTGTGCAGGGCCGCGTAGTTGTAGAACCGCAGCAGCACGGAGAGCTGGTCGGCGTAGGTCTCGCGGAAGGCTTCGGCTCGCGGGGTCCCCTCGAAGAGGATGACGTCGCTGGACCGGGCGATGATGATCCGGTCCTCGTTGGTGCCAGCGCCGAGGTTGGTCGGGATGTTCGGGTCGACGTAGACCGGCAGGCCCTGCATGGTTCCGACGAAGCCCTCGCTGATGACGTCGCCCATGGAGGCGATGGCGTTCTGCGGCATCTGCGCGACAGGGACGACGAGCGGGCGGCCCGCCGTGTCGACGGAGACTGTGAGCCAGGCCCAGCGCCGCGGGTGCATGAAGATCTTGTCCGGCGGCATGAACCGGCCGGTGTGGATCTGCTGAATGCCGTCGCCGACCTTGGCGTAGGCCTCCCCCACAGTCGGGGTGGCGTCGGTGTACGTGATGGCGTTCAGGCCCGTCACGTTCAGCAGGCCCCGCTTGCTGGCCGCGTTGTTGGAGATGACGAACGTGTCGAGGCGGACGGCGTAGTCGGCGGCGAGGTCGCCGAGGAGGATCGCGTCCATGTTGATCGGCGACTGCTCGAGCAGCTGCTGCGAGACGACCTGCTGGCCGGCGATGGTCGCGACCGAGGCGGTCACGCTGTTCGACGTGGCATCGGTGTTGGAGACGGCGGTGTTCTGCGTGGCCTGCTCGGCGGTGGAGGTGCCGGTGGCCAGGCGCGGCAGGTTGATGCTGTCGGTGCCGCCGGGCAGCGGCTGGGAGGCGACCTGGTCGGCGACGACGCGGCCGGCGCGGGCGAGGCGGACGTAGTCCTCGACCATCCAAAGCGGCGGGACGAACTCGCCGACACCGCCGTCGGTGGTTGTCAGTGCGCGCTTCTCGACGACTTCGCGGTCGTTGTGGCGGAGGCGCTCGATCGCCTCGTGGTCGCCGCGCTGCTGGGCGCGGAACAGGTCGCGGAAGTAGGACTGCTGTCCGCCCTTGCGGTAGGTCTCGGGCTCGGACACGACGGTGACACGCTCGCGGCGCTCGCCGGCCTGCCGGTGCTCGGCGAGGACCTGGGCGGCGCGCTGTTCGCGCTTCTCGTCCTCCTCGAGGTCCGCGATGCGCGTGCGGAACTCCTCGATCTCGGTGTCCTTCGCCTTGAGCGCCTCGCGCTTCTCGTTGAAGGTCTGGGCTTCG
Organism: Streptomyces sp. NBC_01353; assembly: GCF_036237275.1. Lineage (GTDB taxonomy): Bacteria > Actinomycetota > Actinomycetes > Streptomycetales > Streptomycetaceae > Streptomyces. The sequence continues at coordinate 1,989,614 of NZ_CP108352.1, forward strand.
GTGTCGGTCAGCTCGCGCTTCTCGGCGGTCGGGGCGGTGAGGACGTTGTCGAGCTCGGTCTTCAGCGCGGCCCGGGCTTCGAGCGCGGTGTCCAGCTGTGTGCGCAGGTAGGCAAGCACTTGGCTCGCTCCCTTCAGGGTTGAGGTGGTGGGTCGCGCCCGCTGGCCGTCCGGGTGGTGGCCCAGGTGGTGGCGCGCCAAAGCGCGCTCCGGCGTGGGCTCCGGCGCGTCAGGTGATGCAGGCGGAAGGTGGTGCGGTCGTGCGGGCTACAGGTCCAGTGCGGCGGCCTGTGCCTGGTAGAGGGACAGCGGATGCGTGGGAGCCACGGGGGCGGGCTCCAGGCGCCGCTGCAGGCGTTCGAACAGCGCCCGTGCGTCGGCCTCGTCGAGGCGGTCGAAGTCGGCCGCGCGCATCGAGGTGACTGTGGTTGCGGGGTTCGCACCGAAGTTGACGACGGACACGTCGCCGCGGTGCAGGTCGACTTCGAGGATGTCGCGCTGGTCGTAGTCCGGGGACCACTGCTGTCGGGTCACCCGGAACGCAAAGCTCATCTCATCCACGCTGCCTTCGTCGAGGGCGGCGAGCATGTCACCGACGTCGGACCGCTTGGCGTTGACGTCTGCTGCCATGTGCAGGCCGGTGGAGTCCTCCGACAGGCGCAGGCTGCCGGCCTTCGTGTAGGCCATGGCCAGGCCGCCGTGGTTCAGCAGCAGCTGCACCTGGGGATTTTCGGCCAGGGTCTTTCCGAAGGCGCCCGTGCGGACGACCTCGCTGTACGGACCCAGCCAGTCCCACATCTCGAACGGGGACTCGGTGACCGAGGCGTACCCCTCGATCGTGGACACGCCGGACGCGCCAGCCTTCGCGCGGACCTCCAGCTGCACCGGGTACGCGCGATGCTCAATCCCGGACACGTTGGCCCGGTCGCTCTTGGCGCTCATCGCGCCCCCTTTCATTCTTCGGTCCCGCCGCCAGCGGCGCCGGTGAGGTCGAGTGGCTCTGTGCCCCACGGCACGGGCGGCAGCTCTTCGAGGTCCCTGACCTCGTTGGCCACCTTGAACTTGTTCTGCAGGGCGAGCGCGTGGGCGCGGTAGCGGGTCAGCAGGTCGGTCCGGGACAGCGCAGCGCGGTTGACCTTCACGTACTGCGCATCGGGCAGGAGACTTGTCCACATGCCTTCGGTGCGCACGAGCCATGGGTCGAGCGTGTAGGTGAGCAAATCCAGGGAGCGCTGCTCGACGTTGGCGTAGGTCATCGACCCGCCGGTGTCGTAGCCGAGGATCTCCGGCATACCCGGCCCGTAGATCCGGGCGCACTCCGCAGAGGTGTACTTCTGCGTCTCCAGGAACTGGGACTCATCCGGGGCCACCTGGATCTGCTGGTACTTCCAGCCCTGCCCCAGCACCACCGGCTCACGCGAACCCCGCAGGGCCGCCATGAACCGGTCCTTCGCAGTCTTCGCCTGCTTCGCGTCGAGCGCGTTGTCGTTGGTCAGGAGCCCCGAGGGGTGGGCGCCGTCCTCGAACCACTGCACCCCGAACCGCAGCGCGGCGATGCCGAGCCCGATCGTCTGCGCATGGAAGGCGACCGGCGACAGGCCGAGCAGTCGGCCCGGCACGCTGTACGCCCGCTGATGCCACATGTCGTCGTCGTCGACGGTCTCGCCGCACACGCGCCACTGCGGCAGGCCGGACTGCTGGTCGCGCCAGCCCTGCACCTCGTCGGGGTGGTAGAGCACGATCTGCGTCGGGTGAGCCATCCGGTCCCGGTCGGCGATCTTGCCGTAGGTGTTGCCGCGCAGCAGGACCGACAGCATGTACTGGTACGTCCAGTCCACCCGCCCGTACCCGTCCCCGGCAGGGTCGACGAGAACCTTCGGTAGCGGCAGCTTCTTGCGGGCCGGCCCCTCGCCCTCGTAGACATCGACAGGCAGGGTCGCGGTCAGCGAGGCGATGAGGTTCACCGCCGCCCACACGGCGACCTTCTGCAATGACGCCTCGGTCCGGGACAGGTTGACGCTCGCGAACGTCGACGCGGTCGAGGAAGGGCGGGGGATCTCCGGCTCGGCGAACGGCCCGCGGCGCTCGCGGAAGAACAGGCTCACCGTGTCCCCTTCCAGTCCGCCAGGAGACAGAAGCCGCCAGCGATCGCGACCCCGGCCGGCTCGTACACCATCCATCCGGCCACGGATACGAGCGCGGCTCCGGCCACACCGGGCAGCCGGGCGACCGCCCAGCCTGCTGCCGCTGCGAGGGCGCCCATCGTCTTGCTGAGCTTCATCTCGGGCCTCCTCACCAGATGTTGTCGAGCGGGTCGGCGGTCTCCTCGACCTCTACGCCGAGGCCCCACTTAGCGAACGTCGCTGCCACCAGGGGGCTGATGTCCACGCCGACATTGCGCCGGGCCCACGCCCACGCCTCGCCCAGTGGCCGCTTCTGAGCGCCCGCAAGGGCCACCGCGAGGGGCGGCGGGTCGAGGTGACTCAAGGTCTGGTCGGCGACCGCGTCATAGAACTGGCCGCAGCCCTGGGCGATCTGCCGGGCCTTCGGCTTCACAACCTCGACACGGGCCTCCGGGTTGCCAGTGAGTTCCTGCTCGACCTCCGACAGTGCGGTCTCCAGCTCCGGGATGAGCGAGCCGGCCGGGCCTCCTTCATCGACGACCCAGCAGCGTGGCCTCCACTTCCGGTGGAGCTCCTTCGCACGCTGCACCACCCAGCCCATGCCGGGTCGGTGCTCGGGCACCTCAACGTGGGCCCCGCCCCGCCACGGGCCCGCCACGGCGATCGCCGCGTGCGTCCGCTCGGGGGTCGCGTCGATGGCGAAGGAGTACGGCCCCTTCGTGGTGGCCTTCGGGTCCGCGAGCGCCCGCCAGGCGTCCTCGCCAATGACCTGCCAGGTGTCTGTGCCGTCCGCCGGGTAGTCTCCGACGCCGAGCCGCTCACGCATGTAACCGGCTTTGCTCAGCGTGGCCCGCTCGCGGGCGACCTTCTCCAATGTCAGCCGGTACCCGATGCCCGGGTTCGACTTCAGCACCGCCTCGTCGCTGCCCCAGTCGTCGTGCGCCGTGCAGTCCGGCCGACACTCGTCGACGTGCGGGTCCGCAGACCACTCCATGTACGACAGCGACGAATCTGGGATCCCCGTCTCGATGGCGGCCAGCGCACGGCGGCGCAGACGGCCGAGCTGGACTGACGGAGAGCCGATGCCGGCGCTGCCCGCGTACCAGATCTGAGGATCCTTCACGGCCGCCATGGTGGGCAGCAGCGCGTCCATCTCGTTGTCGCCGAGGATCATGTCCTCGTCCATGATGTTGCAGTGCCCGGTGAAGCCGCGGCCTGAGCCCTTCGACCGGGCGATGAACCGCAGCAGCTGCCCGTTGTGGAGCTCGATACCTTCCTCGCCGACGGTCTGCCGGTACGTCTTCACGCGTTTGTGCAGGTCAGGGGTCTGCCGGATCAGTCGCTCGATCCGCTTGAATGCGTTCTTCGCCGTCTTGAACTCGTGCGCCGAGTGAAGGATCAACTCCTCGCCACCGATGAACAGGCCCCAGAGCTCGCGGGCCTCGATGATTCCGCCCTTGCCGTTCTGGCGGGGGACGTTGAACGCGACCTCGAAGGAGGCCCAGCTGCCGTCCGGCTTCTCGCCCATGCCAACCCGAAGGATGTGCTGCTGCCATGGGTCGAGGTGCAGACCGGCCCGCTCCGCCAGGTCGATGGCCTCCTGGCCAGCGGTCGACACGGCGAGCGGCGCGGTCTGGATCGGCGGCGCCTGCCAGCCGTACAGCGCGTCGCTGCTACTGCCCTGCGGCCCGCCGCTGGGCTTCGGCGCGACGCTCCTCTCGCTTGCGAGCGATGTCATCGACGCTGTCCCCCTTCTCCTGAACGGGCGCGAGCGCGCGAAGGCGGATCATCAGGGCGTGCAGCTTGTCGGCGACAACGGCCTGCGCTGTCGGGGCGTCACCGGGCTGGAGTTGGTCGAGTGCCTCGGCGAGCTTGATGGCGACGGCGGCCAGACCGGGGGAGGTTGCGATCACTCCGAGTTGATCAAGCTCGGTTTGGATCTCGACAGCGGTCATGATCAACCCCCGTCACCGTCTGTGATGTTACAGAGAGTCGCTATTTACCCGGTTTGTCAAACTGGGTGAATAGCGTTTTCAAATGGCCGCGCAAAAAATCGGGCGAGAAGGGCTTTTGGGTCGCCCGTCCCTGGCCCTAAAGAAGGGTCCGACCCCCGGGCATGCCCGCCTTTCGGTGATCGCTCATCGAGGTCTCAGCGCCTCATCACTCACTGAGATCCGTCACCGTCGCGGTGGGTCACCACTGCCTCGAAGCCTGTGGCATGACACTGCGTGGCATCGTCTTGCGCTGTGAGTACCAGCGGGTGGCGACGCGCTGCATCTCGGGTGAGCGCATGGCCTCGATGCGGGACATGACGATGTCACGGCCGGGGTCGACAACCTTGATCTCAGCATCCAGCCGCTTGTACTTGGCCATGGCCTTCGCGCTGGGCATGGTGTGGATGAGATAGCAGTCGACCTTGTCGAGGTGCTGACAGGCTTCCTCGATGGCAGCGAACCGGGCACGCTGAGCCACGCGCTGAACGATCGGGTCGTGGTTCCACTGCGGTGCACCGGGCCCAGTGAGGGCGACGGCGATGAGATCCAGGTCGATGACGATGTCCCGCGCGGTGGCGTGCGCCTGGATCCAGCTGCTCTTGCCCGCGGCTGGCGGGCCCGTGACGACGTACAGCACGGCGTTACTCGCTCCAGATGCGAGCGCCCGTGGCGTCGAACCATTCGATGCTCGACAGCCCGATCTGACTGCCATCTGTGTGGAACCAGGGAGTCATCGAGGATGCCCCGGCTGGAGCCATCGGCGCGTCCAGAGTGAGGGTGACGACGTTCGGGTCGCTCACGTCCCTGGACACCTCTGTGCAGCCGAGGAGGGGCATGAAGGTTCCGAACTCCTCCATCAGCTCGCAAGACACTTGGAGGGTCACATGGCTCATGGTCACCACCTCCGCGAGGTTCGCTGCGGGGCCGTGGCGCCCGTCCGGTTGCCGCGGGCGCTGTTACACCGTCGGTGCATGGAGCGCGCGTTGGCGGGGTCGAGCAGGCTGCCACCGCGCGACAGGGGCACGATGTGGTCGAGCGTGAACGACCACGGTGACCGAGGGTCGAGCTTGGGGTTGATGTAGCCGCCGCAGCGGGCGCAGGGCAGCCCGAGCGCCTTCACGTGGGCGACGAGGCGGCGGTAGGGGCGTCCGTTGCGGGGGTTGGCTGCCACGCGTGCTCACCTCCCGTCGGTTCCCTAAGTGACGATGAGGGTGCCGGCCTTGCGCACGACGTGCTCGTCATTCGACGGGTCGATGCTGACCCACACGTGCCAGCTACCGCGGGTGAGGGTGCTGTCGCCGGCTGGTCCGACGAGGACGCGGGCTGTCGTGTCGCCGTCCCATTCGCCGACTATCCAGTCTTCCGGCTCGGGGTTGGACCGGTTGGCGTCAGGCAGGAAGGCGAAGCGTGGCGCCGTCCCCGTGAGGTCGGCGCCTTCCGGCGAGGCGGTGACGGTGACGCTCAGGTACTCCAGGCTGCTGGCGGGAATCACCATGGGGCGCTGATCTCCCATCCGCTACTGGGTGTGTTGACGGCCCATGAGATCGCAGGCGTACCGATGGTGAGCGTGACGTCGGGGTCGAAGCCGTCGACTGACGGGGCGTAGATGGTGGCTGTGCTTGCGATGCGGCCCGGCGTGAGGGTGACCGCGCCGGGGGTCAGGGCTGGGGCGTGCAGGGTCGCCTGGGACGCGACGGCCGCTGGCGTGAGCGTTACCGTACCTGGGGCGAGCGTGGGGCCGTATAGCACCGCGGTGGGCTCGATGCGGCCGGGCTGGAGCGTGACGGCCCCTGGTGCGAGCGTGGGCGCCGGGATGGTGGCGGTGGACTCGATGCGGGCGGGGCTGACTGTCTGCTCGCCGGGGGCGATGGCCAGGGTCCAGGCTGAGCCGAGGGCCGACTGGTCAGCGGTCCATACGCGGGAGCCGATGGCCCCCGCCACGGTGCTGTCGGAGTCTCCCCATGTTCCGGAGCAGGAGCCGGAGCCAGCGGTCGTGAATGCCTGTCCGCGCCTTGTGTGGCTGCCTGGGGCGGTCCATGCGGACGTGTTGGGGCTCGTGGCTCCACGCGAGTCCCAGACGACGCCGACTTCTCGACTGGCTGCGCCTACTGAGCCCAGTGACGGTGTGGTCTTCGTGGTGGCCGCCGCGGACGTGTTGGTGGCCGCCGTGACCGGGCTGGACGCGAGGACGCCGCGAACCCGGCCGATGAGGAGTACCTGGCGGATGCTGCCGGTGCTGGGCGTGACGGTGACGACGGCGCCAAGGTCGCTGGCCTCGGCGATGCGCCACCACAGCTGGGACATGTGCCCGGCCTGCGTGGCGGTGCCGAGGCTGGTCCAGGCGCCTGCTCCGCCCGCAATGGCGAAGGTCCGGCTGCCAGACGGCATGACGCACGCAACGAGCAGCAGGTCACCGATGATGACGCTGCCGTCGTTGGGGACGGTGGCCGAGGCCGATGAGTTGCTCGACAGGGTGACGGTGTCTGCGAGGTGGGTGAGCTGACCGACAGCCACGGCTCACCTCACAGGGCGAAGATGCCGGACGCGTGCCAGGAGGCGGTCAGGTCACCGCCGTTGGGGGTGACGCTGACGCCGTCGATGTAGGCGATGAGCGAGGCTGTGGCGTCGCTCCCGGTGTGCTTGTACAGCACGATCGCCTCGACGCTGTCCCCGGTCACGGCGCTGAACGTGACGTCGGCGGCGTCGAACACGCCACCCGTGATCGTCTTGGAGCCGAGGGCCGAGGACGCGGCCACGCGCGCGCCGGCCGCGACGTCGTCGAGGAAGTCGTGGGCTGCGCTGTAGGTGTAGTCGGCGGTGTCGACGATGACGGCCCTGATGTCGTCGGCCGCGAGGTCGATATCTCCGCCCAGCAGAGCCTGCTTGAAGCTCGGGTAGAGCGCGCTGGCCATCGGGGCCTCCTTCTTCCTTGAATGGGGAGGAGGGGAAGTAGGCGCCGCCCCGTCCCGGCAGTCAGCCTCCGGATCCGAAGGCCGCTCGTCCCCGCTTGTTCGACAGCATCAAGCCGTCCATGTAGGCATCGAGGTAGTCGTCTTCGGGGACTGCCTCGCACTCGGCAGGCTTCGGGTCAGAGTCCGTTTCGGAGTCGAAGTCGTCAGGGCGAGCGCCGATGACGTCGGCCCAGGCCTCGACGCAGGCCTGCCTCTGCTCAGCCGCGGACAGCGTGGGCGTCACGGTGACCGTGACTGTGACTGCCGGCTTGGCCCCGCCGCCTCCGTTGCAGGCGGTGAGGCCGAGGCAGAGGGCGGCCGCGAGAGCGGCAAGGGCGGTGCGTCGCATAGTCCCCCCAGGACGTTGCGTGATGAGAGGCCTCATCATGCGTCCGGGTCAGGGTGAGCGGAGGGGGTGTCTCCGTTCTGTTACCTACGCGGCCTTGGGGCGCCGCTGCGGCATCTGCCGGTAGCGGGCGGCCCTCTGCTCTATCTCTGGCAGGGCGTACATGGTCTTGTACTCGTGGCCTTGGCCGGAGTACTGCCGCGGGTCGCCCTTGAAGCGTGTGATCTGGCCTCGAGATGCCCACTGCCTGATGACCGGCTCCGGAACACCAGTGGCCGCGGACGCTTCATGTGCGAATACGAGGTCGTCGGGGTACAGCTCGGCTGCGTCCATCACGCCCCCAGAATGCAGAAAAGCCCCCGGCGGATGCTGGGGGCTTGAAGTGGTGACGGACACACTGGTATCCGGATGGGGGTAGTGTGACATGGATTCGGCCAGCTGGGCAAGGAACGATCTACCTGGGCCTCCAGTTCTGGCTTTCGCGACCACGGCTGATGAGGAACTCGACGTGCTCGAGGTGATAGACGGGACGTCCCTTCTCGTTCGTTCCGGCTGCGACGATCCGTCCGCGCCTTACCCATTGACTGATGGTCGACACGCTCATGGTGAACCTCTTGGCGGCCTCGGCGGAGGTCAGTAGCTCGCCGCTGGCTGGGGCAGGCAGTACCACGTCCTCCCGTCCGCGCCTGTAACCCCGCCCCATCGTTGCAATGCTTGGCCAGGAGTCGTCGGGGTCTCCATGCAGATCTCGCAGCTCTGCGATGTGCTTCTGCAGGCGCGGCGAGGACCGGAAGTATTCACCCCGCCGCCAGACTCGCTCGGGATGAAACTGCTTGTGCCTTCGCGCCTCAAGGTCAGGCCCTCCGGGCTCGAAGGCCAGGATCTCGTCTGGCATGAGCGTGTGCAGCCTGTGAGCCGGATTCCTTGTCGTCCCGATCTTCACGAGCTCGGCGCGCTTGATGTAGTACACGATCTCGATGCGTTCGGGTCGGGTCCGCCTCTGGCGAGCGAGTCCTTCGTGCTTGCTGCGGCCAACCTTGATGGCAATCTCTATGGTCTCGGCATTGAGTTCGACGCCGGCGTCAGTCATGGACTGAAGCTCCGCAGCCACATGTCGGAATGTTGGGTCCGCGGTATCAATGAGCGCGAGCAGCGGGGCAACGCTTGGCCTGGTCCCTGTATTGGCGGCCTTGATGCTCCCAGGTACGAATGGCCTTCTGTCTTCCATCGGAGCTCCGAATCAAGCGAGTTGCCGTAAGAGAATCTTGCGTTGCCCGACTGACAGTCCCGTTGGCCTGCGCTGTCGCCATCCGCCGCGCCAGACTGGCCCTCATGGCGACGGTGTTCACGGTGCAGTCGGATTCCGAAGCGGAGTGCCGGGTCGAGCTGGAGCGTCTGTGCCGGGATTACGGGCTGGTGCCTGCGTTGCTGCCGCGCGAGTGGTCGGGGACGGGCCGGTGGATGGCTCGGGCAACGCCGAAGGCCCCCGCTGAAGTGCACGGAGGCCAGGCGGTCTGAGCTACTGGGCGTAGGCGGCGTTCATGCACTGTCCGCATAGGTCGCCGTGGCGGCGGCTCACGTGGTGGTGGATGCCGCAGGAGTAGCGGCCGCAGCCGCAGAGGTGGGCACGCTGAAGGTCGAGTTCCACGCCGCAGTTCGGCGCCTCACAGGGGACCTTGGTCGCGGATCCGGCCTCGGTCTCCTTGCCGTTGCGGGGGATCGTGTCGTGCGCCTGTCCCATGGCGGAGCTCCTTAGAGGTTGTTGGTGGTCTTACCCAGCAAGCGGTTCTGCGTGTGGATGGTCTGGTTGTGCTGGTGCACGGGCCCGTTGTAGTGGTGGTGCTGCTCGGCGGGCATGACGTCCTTCGCGCGGCCGAGGAGGCGGCTGATCGCAAGGACGAGGACGGCCGGTGAGCCGAGGAGGATGGCGCAGACGACGGGGTCGGCGTACCCGGAGGCCAGCATGACCAGGGACGCTGAGCCGCCGACGAAGAGACTCGCGGCGCCGCCGGACAGCATCAGCGCGCTGAGGTCGGTGGCCTTCTGGCTCATGGGCGGCCGGCCGGGCTGGGACACGGGCGGGGTGGGGCCGACGACGGGCAGCGGGGTGTCGTCGCGGTAGTTGGTGACGGGCTGGAGGGCATCGTTGACGGCGTTGATGAGCTGCTGTGCCTGGTCGGTGGACATGGCTTCCTCGGGTAGTTATGTAACGGTTTGGGGTCTGCTTGGTGGGCGTCTGCCGCTATGGGAGGCTGCGTGCGGTCATGCAGCCTCCCGGCGGGGCACGCAGCCTGCATGCACCCTCTGACCTGGGGGTATGCAGGCGCACGCACCCTGCAAGCACCCGACGAATCGGGATCTATCGGGCGTCGGCCAGGTCGCTGAGGCGCCAGCCGCGGGGCCGCTGTGTGCCGCGCTGCACGGTGGCGACAGGCACGTCCACGCCGAGCTCGTCGAGCCGGGCCTTGATGAGACTTCCGGCCCGGGTCGCATACGCACTGTCCGTCTCGTCGGCGCCGCGGGCGAACTCGGCATCCATGAGGGCGAGGTAGGTGAACGCTTCGGCGCGGGACAGGTTGCCTTCGCCGCTCGCGGTCGCAGCCTTGATCAGGTGGTCGAGGATGTCGGGTTCGCGTTCCGCCCGGACTGCGGTGCCCTTGCCAGTGGGTCCGCCGGCGACCATGGAGATACCGGTGTCGACGGCGAGCTGGTCCTCGATGGGGTCGGGGTACTGGCCGGGGACTCGGCCCACCAGCTCGCGGAGCTCGAGGCCGACCTTGGCGGCCTTGCGCAGGTCGCCGTTCTCAACGTCGACGAAGAGGCTGCGGGCCTCGATGTAGCCGGTGTCGGGGGTGGTGAGCCAGCCTCGGCCGCGGGTCGCCTTGCTGTTCGGGATCTCGCTCGAGTCGTACCCGTCCCCTGCGGCGCCGTCGCCGAGAATCGTGTTGGAGGCAGCAGCCGACTCGACTCGCATGGCCCAGCGGCCCGCGCAGTTGCCGCGGAGCCGGGACGGTACGACGTCGACCTTCGGCGACTGGGTAGCGAGGACGAGGACGATGCCGACAGCGGCGCCGACGGCGGCGATCTGGGCGAGGAGCTCGACGATCTCTTCGGCGTGCTGGCCGTTGAGGCCGCCCTTGACGGTGTAGGTGGCGAGCTCGTCGACGATGACGAGCTCGATGCCGCCCAGTTCTGCGAGGAGTTCCTCGGTGGCCTTGGAGACGCCGAGGTCGACGAGGATCTCGGTGCGTCGTTCCAGTTCGGCAGCGAGGATCTTGAGGAACTGCAGGAGCCGTTCGGGGTTGCGGCGGACGAAGGTGTCGAGGGACTGGGCGATGCCGACGTACTCGCCGGTGCCCTTGCCGTCGAAGAGGCGGACGCGGATGCGGGGGTCGAGCATGGCGCCGACGAGGATGTTGGCGATGGCCATGCCCTTGCCTGAGCGGGTGGTGCCGGCGACGAGCAGTGAGTAGTCGGAGATGGTGGCGAGGATGATGGAGCCGCGCTTGTCGAAGCCAAGAGGCAGGCCATTGCGCCAGGCGTTGACCTTGTCGCTGGTGTCGATGAGCGGGTTGGGGACCGCGCGGCCGAAGGGGTCGCTCATGCTGACCCACAGGCTGAGGTGGTCTTCGCGTCCTTCGTCTCGGATGTCCATCTGGTGGCGGGGGATGCCGAGTGCGGAGGCGAGCTGCTTGGTCTTCTTGCGGACGTCGTCGACGGTGACGCTGCCGGTGACCTCGACGTGGACGAGCCACGCCTTTCCGTCCTGGATGACGGGGCTGCGGAAGATGACGGCCTGGTCGCCACGGATGATGCCGGCGTCACGGAACCCGCGGTCGATCATGTCGTCGGTCATGCGGTCGCCGTCGCCGATCTTGGCGGTGCGGTCGTTGTAGACGGCGCCTTCGTCGGTGCGGCGACCCATGAGGGCGAAGGCGACGAGAGCGGAACCGGTGGCGAGGATCCCGCCGGGCGCGCCGACGAGGTAGAGACCGGCGCCTTCGACGGCAGCTATCGAGGCGAGGGCGGCGGCGCCGCGGAGGGCCCGCTTGGCGCGGGCCTCGTTGCGGGCCTTCTTGTAGCCGGCCATCGCCGACGTGGACGCGGTGGCCGCCTTGTCCATGTCGGTGCGCCGCTTGTCCTTCTCCTTGCCGGGGATGAGGCGCTTGTCGTGGGCCCACTTGGCGGCCTTGTACTCGTGGTGGGCGCGGCGGGCTTCGTGCTTGGCGACGGCGACCTGGGTGCCTTCGATGCCCTGGACCCAGACTGCGGTTCGTCGGAGGCCACGGCCGATCTGCGAGGCGTGGCCGTGTTCGGTGGTCTGCCGGCGGACCCAGCGGCGCCAGGCGCGCGTGGAGTTGAGGCGGGCCGCGGAGCCGCGGTCCTTCCAGCCGCTGCCGCTTCGCGTCCACTCGGGCACGAGCGGCAGGTCCGACATCGGGTCGGCCGGGGCGGGCTCCTTGTAGGTGGCCGGGTAGTTGGCGATCAGCCGGTCCCACTCGGGGTCGGGGGTCGCGCCGGGCAGGGTCTCGATGGTCACGACTGCTCCTCAGAGGAGGCGGGGCGGACGGCGGACGTCTGCTCGAGGGCAGCCTGCTTCTTCGCGATGGCGCTGTAGGCGACGGTGTCGCCGGCCACGCGGCGGGGCGGTGTACCGCCGTTGAAGCGGCGCCCGTCGGGGGCTCGCCCGATCGTCGGACTCAGGAAGGCAACTGCGCCCTGCTCGCAGACGACGCCCCAGACGTCTTCCGGTCGGATCAGTCCGACGCTGGACGTCTCGCTCCACCCGCCGTAGTTCATGTCCGTCTCGGTCAGGTACGGAGGGACGTGGAGACGGAAGCGGAGCTCGAACAGGGTGGCCTGTTCGACGTCTCGGGCCATGGCGTGCGTGGCAAGAAACAGCATTCGGTACGGCTGCCAGCCGCGGCGGATGAAGTACTCCAGCCGTCGGGACTTCGTCGTGGTGTATCCGACCTTCACGGCCCGGAATCCCGGGTGGGTCAGTACGTAGGTGAGTCCGGTCATCTCAGGCACCTTGAGTCTTCTCGGCAGTGCGCTCCAGGCGCGCCTGAGTGCGGGCGATGGGGCTCACTGCCGGGCTGTCGCCGGAGCGGCGCAGGGGCGGCGTACCGCCGTTGTTGCGGCGTCCGTCGGGGGCGTCAGGGTCCTTCTTGGCGCTGGAGGGTCGATGGGAATTGACCAGCGACAACGGACCCTCTATGGGCATCTCGGTGAGGGCCTTGACGCGGGCCTGCTGGACGCGCGACGCGGTCTCAATGTCGAGGGTGATTCCGACCGTCTTGCAACCGGTGACGCGGAGCCAGGCTTCGCCCCAGATGTTCTCGGTGACGTACTGGGAACCGCGGGCGGAACGAAGGGCGTCGGCAACAGCCCAGACCTCCGGGTGCGCTTGGCGGCGATCCTCGTCGCGCCGCTTCTGCTCCTCGTCGGCGCGCTCCTGCGCAGCCTTCTTGTCGGCTGCAGCGGACGCCTCGGCGGCGTGCTTCTCCGCCTTCGCCTTGGCGCGGGCGGAGTCCTCCTTCGCCTTGGCTCGCCGTGCCGCTCGCCGCTCACGGGAGGAGGGGATCCCGTCGGCCTTCTGTGCCTTGCCGTGCTCGTATGCCATGAGGACGATCGGCCCACCGAGTGAGGCGAGGGCGCCGATGAGGCCGGCGTTGAGGCCGATCGCCGGGTCGGTGATCCCGTGCCAGAGGTTGATCGTCGCGGCGACCGCGGCGCCGAGCATGATGCCGATCCGGTACGGCAGGACATCCCGCCGGTGAGCGACCGCCCACGCGGCTCCACAGGCAAGAACGAGCGCGAGGCCTTCAAGTAGCGCCGGTGCGGCCACCATGAACGGCCGCTTCTCGTCCCAGAAGGCGAGGAACTGGACCGGGGCGGCGATGACGAGGCCGACGGCGTAGATGCCGTAGGCGCCCCACTTCCACAGCTTCTCGGACCGCTGCTGCTCGGCGAGCCGGGCGGCCTCCTCGGCGGCCTGGTCCGCAGCCTCGGCATCCGCCTTCTCCCTCGCCGCCTTGGCTCGGGCTTCCTTCTCGGCCTGCTCGGCGAGGTAGGTGTTGTGGGCGGCCTGCTCCTTCTCCCCCTTCATGCGGGCCCGCTCGTTGACGAGGCGCTGCTTCTCGGCTTCCTCGACGGCGAGGATCTGCTCGGCCTTCGCCTTGCCCTCGGCTTCGATGAGGCGGGCCTTGGCTTCGGTCTCGCTCCGGGTCCGGATGGCGTCCGCCTCGGCGAGCGCGACCGGGTCGAACCGCGACTCGGCGACGGCGTGACCGTTGATCCTGTCGATGGCGGTGCTCACGGTGATCGCTTCCTTTCGGTGCGGAGGGTTCAGGCGGTGGCGGGCTTGGGCTGAGGCCGGTACTTGAGCCAGGCAATGACGCCAGCGAGGAGGTACACGGGGCCGGGGATGGTGGCGAGGACGGCGGCAAGGCCGGTGGTGGCGAGGGTGATCGGGGCGATCGCGGCGGGCCACATGCCGACGACGATCAGGAAGGCGACGAGGACGGTGAGCCAGAGGACGGCGGGTCGGCGCAGCATGTCGGTTCTCCTTGGGTGACAGCCCCGGGATCTGCGGGGCCAGCGACGGGGAGGGTCAGCCCCGCTTCGGGTATTTGTGGCCAGCGGGCGGCTCGGCGGAGTTGTTCGCATAGAGGGCGCCGGCGACGATCGTGTTGAACTTCTCGTGCTCGGGGCTGGTCGGTACGTCGGGCGGGTTGAGGCTGCCGCCTAGGGCGGTCATCAGGCCCTGCGTGCGGTCGCGGTCTTCGTGTCGGGTCTCGCGGCGAAAGCCCATGGCGTAGCTCCTTTGGGGTCAGTTGTGTGGGGTGAGGGGTGGGGCTACCACCAGCTCCAGCTCTTCCGGCGGTCGGGGCATCCGTTGCGGGCGTGGTCCTCGCACTCCGGGCACGGCGTCTTCTGGTCACCGAGCCCGAGGATGTTGCCGCGGTGGAGCTGGGCGTGCTCCTCGCACTGCGGGCACTCGTCCTGGGCCATGGGGGTCCTTCCTGGGTCAGCGGAGCTTGCGGGCGAGGGATTCGAGGCGGAGGGCTTCACGTTCGTCGGCCTTGATCTGTCGGCTCGCGGCCCAGGCCTCCCGGTACGACACCCGGTCGATTCCGAGGTTGTTGCGGATGTTGGCGAGGATCGCCTCGCGCTTTCCGGGCCGGCCGATCTGTGCGGCGTGGACGAGTTCGTGGACGACGGTCTCGTCGAGGTTTCGGGCCGCGGCGCAGGCCTCGGCGTCGATGACGATGAGGGTTCCGCCGCCCGGGTTGAGGGTGGTGTATCCGCTGCCGAGGCCCTGCCGCGGCGCCTTCCTTGTGGTGCCGGCGAGCTTCTGGTTGGCCTTGGAGAGGACTTCCAGGGCGTTCCGCCGGTCGGCGACGACGATCTCGACGTGGCCCACGCGCTCGCCGAGCTTCTTCTCGACTAGCCGGGCGGCCTGGTCGGCGATGGCCTCGACGCGGTCCAGGCCGGATCGGTACCTGGCCCCGAGCTTGTAGTCGGTGACGTTCATCAGGCGGCCGCGGGCTGGTTGAGGCCAGCGAGCTCGTCGACGAGCTGGGTGCCGTTGTGGAAGTCGTAGTCGGCGGCGATGGCCTCAACGCGGGCGATCTCCAGCGAGTCGTTGGTGCGGACGGCCTTGGCGTAGTCGGCGAAGAGCCGGTTCACGAACTGCATGACGTTCTCCTTCAGATCTGCGGGGTGGGGGGTTAGCGGGTGAGCTGGGCGGCGCGGGCGAGGACTTCACGGGCGGCGTCGTCGCCCCACGCATAGCCGACGTAGGCGGACGGGCCGGGGAAGACGGTGCACGGGACGGAGGCCTTCAGGACTGCCGCGTGGTGAACGCAGCCGAGTCGCTCGCCGCCCTTGCGGTCGCGGAGCAGGACCGCATCCGCGAGTCCCTCGCACGTGCTCTGGTCGGCGGGGCGAGCTGCGGGGCATCGAGTGCTGGCCATCACGCGCTCCGGGCGGTGTCGGGGAGGTTGAGCGGGGACGGGCCGCCGAAGTGCGCAAGCCGGTCGACGCGCTCCGGGTTGGCCGGGTACGCGGCCCACTCGGCGGCGTCCATCGGCATCTCGCCCTGCGGGCCAGCCATGTCGACCGCGAGCCGGTCACCGGCCAGCAGGTCGGACAGGAACGTCGTCATCCCGACGACGAGCTGCTCGCGGGACGGCTCCGGGGCGGCGGGCTTCGGCTTGCGGGTGCGGAAGAAGGGCATGACGGATCTCCTCCAGTGGTGGAGCGGGAAGTGGTGGGGTCAGACGGTGGGGAGGGCCGTGTACGTGAAGCTGACGACTTCGATGTCGGCCGTCGGCTTCCCGCTCTTGCTGGCGATCTGCTCGACGGCGTAGTCACGGAGCTCGTCGTCGGTGAACGGCCGGCTGGTGACCAACTCAAGGTTCGTGGTCATCACGAGGTCGTCCGTCGGGCCGTCGGGCGAGGTGGCCTTGAGGTTGACGATGTAGGCGCTGTTGGGCATGGCTGTGCCTTCCGGTGGTCAATCGGATGGGGTGGGGTGCCGGGGCCGGCGGGCGGGGGTTGGGGTGCCGGCCCCGGCAGACTGTGGGGTTAGCCCTGGCGCTGGGCGGCGGCGAGGCTGCGCTTGGCGGCCTCAGCAGCAGCGGCTGCGGTCTTCGCCTCGGCCATGTGGTGGCGGGTCTGCTGAGAGAGCCCCTTGGCGTTCAGGCCCTTCGTGGCGACCTTCGCGTCCATGGCGGTCACCGGGCCTGGGGCCAGGAGGAGAAGACGCAGATCGTGTCGAGGAAGGTCGGGTCGGCGAGGCGGACGACGCGCAGCGGCTGGCCGTCGCGGTCGACGGTCTCCCACTCGTCGATCTCGGTGCCCAGAGCGCGCTCCGATGCGATCAGCTCCTCGGTCTCCTCGGTGGTCGAGAAGCCCCAGAGGGAGCCGTGGTTGTCGAAGTTCGCAACCGTCTGCTCGGCGAGTGCCAGCTCCAGGCGGCGCAGTACGTCGACGGCAACCTGCGGAAGCGGGGCGGCCTTGTCGGCGGGGGCGCTCACTGGGCACCGCCGTAGGTGCGGACCTCGAGCGAGGCGGGGATCGGGGCCATCGGGGTACCAAGGAGCCGACCGACGAGGATGCGGGCCATCGTGTCCCGTTCCCGGGCACTGCGGCCCTTCGGGAGGCACACGATCGCGGCGCCGGCGTGCGGCCGGACAACCTCACCGTAGAACGTGTCGTCGGCGACCGACGTCTCGAAGATCTGCGCGTTCGCCTCGGCCAGCAGTTCCGGCAGCGGAGCGGTGACGAGGCGGGCGGCGGACGGCACGAGGGTGCCGCTAAGCTTGCGTGTATCCATGAGGGGACCCTTCGGAAGTTCCTCGTGGTAGGGCCGGCCTGCGATGTAGGAGTCGCAGTGTCCGGCCCGATCTTCTTTTGTGGCGGCTCGCGGACTGCGTCCGGTAGGAGTGAGCCTCACCTTCAAGGAATTCCTTGAGCGGCTTGATGAGAAAGCTAGACCCACCTTCCAGGTGGTGTCAAGCGATGACTTGAACACGGCGGTGGCGAGCCCTACAGTCACTTCATGACCGAGACCCTGGACGCCCCGATTGCACAGATTGCCGAGCTGGTTGACGCCATTGACGACGCCAGCGAGCTCGATCGGGTGTCTCGGGATGTGGAGAGCCGCGTGATCGGCGCGATGCGAGCAGCCCGGCAGAAGAAGGCCCTGGAACTCAGGGATCAGGGGCTCACCTGGCGGCTGATCGGTGAGGTCATGGGCGGCGTCAGCGCACAGAGGGCTGAGCAGATTTCCCGCGGCGTGTGATCCGGTCGTCTCCATGGTCTTGAGTCAACGCCGCTAACGCGGGGAGGACGACGAGCCTGCGATGCAGGCCGCTCGGCAGTTGCAGTGCAGGTGCGCGACGGGAGGTCCGGAGATCCATGTGGACGTGATCAGGACGTGGAGTGGCCAGCACGCCGCAGCGTTACAGGAAGCGATGCGGGCTACGAATGAAGAGTTCGCGCGGCGCCTTGGCGTGGCCGTCCGCACGGTGGCAGCGTGGCACGCCGCCCCGGCCACAGTGCCTCGCCGCGAGATACAGCGCGCCCTAGATGGCCTGCATGAACGGGCGACCCCGGCGGAGCGCAATCGCTTCGCCTCGATTCTCCAACCGGACGCCGCGACACGCGCTCAGGCGCTCCGTGTAGCCATCGCAATCGTCGTTCGGGCCAACGAAGTTCTACTCGTGTGCCGACGCGGCGATGAGCCTCTTTCGTGGGGATTCCCTGCCGGCGTGGTCAAGCCTGGCGGCAGCCCCAGTGCAGTCGCAGTGCAGGAGACGCTCGCGGAGACTGCCGTGCACTGCACTGTGCGCCAGCATCTTGGGATACGAGTTCACCCGACGACTGGCGTCCTAGCTAGCTACGAGTTCTGCGAGTACCTGGCCGGCGAGGCACGCAACGCCGACCCAGTTGAAAACCTCGACACCAGCTGGGTTCCGATCAGCAGCTTGACGAAGTTCATCCCGACCGAGCAGATCTACCCGCCTGTACTGGCAGCCCTGGAGGCGCTGGCATGACCGAGACGACGACTGAGCAGGGCATCTCGACTGCGATCATCACCCGGGACGACCGCGTCTTGATGATCCGGCGCCGGGAGCGGGAGGGGAAGCTGCTGTGGGCCTTCCCGGGCGGAGGCATCGAGGACGGCGAGACGCCCGAGCAGGCCGCGGTGCGCGAGACGGCCGAGGAGGTCGACCTGGAGGTGAAGGCCGTCCGCTCGCTCGGCGACAGGGTCCACCCGCAGACCGGCCGGCACATGTCCTACGTCGCCTGCGAGGTCGTCGGCGGTGAGGCCCGGGTCGCCGACGAGGAGGAGCTGGCCGAGGTCGCGTGGATCCGGCTGGCTGAGATCCCGGACTACGTTCCGTGGGGGCTGTTCGGTCCGGTGCAGGAGTACCTGAACGAGACGCTGCCCGCCTGACCTCAGACAGCACGAAAGGCCCGCCACCCGAAAGGGCGGCGGGCTTCATCGTGTCCTGACGGTGGCACGAGCGGTTGTCTCGTCGTGGACTACGCGGAATTCACCGAGCCGATCACAGGCGACTACCCGACCGACCCCCGCCTCCCGATCGTGACTGCTGCGGAGGCGCGTCAGGCGGTGGGGTACCTGCTGCTGCTCGAGTCGCTGGATGTGACGCCGCGGGGTCGGGCGGCTGGGGACCTGGCGCGGGATCTGGCGGGCCGGCTGCCGGCGGAGTAGGTCAGCGGGTTTGCATGATGGCCCGGCATTCGATGGCGTCGGCTTCGAGGTCGATGGCTGCTGCGGCGCCGAGGAGGTCGCAGTCGGGGTCGTCGTGGAGGTTGCGGCACGAGTTGGCGATGGCGCGGAGGAGCTGGATGACGACGTCGGCGGGGATGTAGACCTGGCCGTCGGTGCCGGCGAGCAGCGGGATCTTGTTGCCGACGGCCTCGGTTGGTTCGTCGTCGTCGTTCATGCCGCTCCCTGCTGCTGGCTGGGGTTGGGGCCGTACTGGCTGTCGAGGTGTCCGAGCTGGGCTTTCTCGTAGCCCGTGTTGCATGTGCGGCAGACGGCGTACTCGGTGTTGAGGTTGACGCGTATGGCGCCGTCGCAGTCGTGGGTGGCGCAGTAGACGGTGAACAGTTTGGGTGGCGGGGTGCCGGTGTCGATGCTGGACAGTTGTCCGTGGAGGCGGTCGAGGAGGCGGAGGTCGTCGCCTACCTCGCTGTAGCGTTCGCAGGCCCAGCGCAGGTTGTTGGTGAGGAAGCTGGTGACGCCGTCGATGTCGGAATAGCGGCGGGTGGCTCCCATGGACCAGCCGAGGGTTTTCCGCCAGGCGTCTTCGATGGTCTGGAGTTCGGTGACGATTCCGCCGGCGGCGGTGAGGCTGAGGACGCCGATCTTGAGGGGGGCGGGTGCTTCTCGGTTGGGGCTGCCGATGCCGCCGGGTGCGGAGCCTTTGGTGAGGGCGGCGAGGCTGTTGATGCGCCGGAACAGGGCGGGGAGGGCGCGGAGGCGTTGTGCGGCGTCGGTTTCGCAGCGTTCGCAGGCCCATCGGCCGGTTTCGAGTTCGGCGGTCCGGAGGGTCCGGCGGCATTTGACGCAGGCCGGGGCGGCTTCGGCGGGCTGGTTCACGGCGTCTCCTTGCAGCGGTGCGGTACGTCAGTGGCTGATGCGGATGCGGGCCTTGGGGTGGGCGAGGCAGGCGTTGCGTAGGCGGGTGAGGTAGTCGAGGGCTCCCTCGTAGTCGCCCCAGCCGTTGGGCGGGTTCATGGCCTCGTACTTGGCCGCGTCGGTGGTCATGTCCCGGACGGCTCTGACCAGGTCGGCTTGAGCGTCGGCTGCGGTCATGCCGTGGTAGTCGGCGAGGCGCCGGCCGAGGGCTTCCTGCCACATGCCTGAGACGTTGGCGGTGTAGTTGCCGATGTCGTCGGCGCAGTAGTCGACGAGCTCAGGGCCGCCGGTGTCGATCTGCAGGTGCAGGCTGATGTCGTAGCTCACGGCTCTCCTTGCGGCGGTGCTGGTGCTGGTGCGGGCGGGGCTGTCAGGCGGTGGGGCGCGGTGCCGGGTCGAGTGCGTCGAGGAGTTCCTGCAGCCGCAGGGGGACGTCGCCGTTGTGGCGGAGGTGTTCGGGGTCGACGCCGTGGCGGATGAGGTGGACGCGGATTTCGTCGAGGTAGCCGACGACGGTGGCACGGGCCTTGTGCGCGAGTTCAATGCGAATCCGGAGCTGCTCGATCTCCTGGGCGCGGACGGCGAGTACGGCGTCGGCGACGGCGCGACGGCCATCAGCGGGCAGCCAGTAACCGGCCGCGTTGAGGGTGGTGGCGATGGCGTCGAGGATCAGCGCGCGGGGGTCGGGGGTGGGCTCGGCGGTCACAGCTGTTCCTTCCGGGGGCTCTACTCGGCGTCCATGCGGATGCCAGCGGTTCGCAGGTAGCGGGCGTATTCACGGGCCCAGCCGGCGGGATCCTCGAAGTTGGACCGGGTCGGTATGAACTCGACGAGGTAGCCGGCTTTGACCCAAAGGCGGTCGAGGTGGCGCCGAGCGTTGACGACGGAGTCAAAGATCGTGTCCTGCTTGAGGCCGTTGCATATCTGGCAGGCCGCGACGCAGTTGAGGAGGTCGTCTTCTCGGCGGGTCCATGCGAACGGCATGAAGTGGTCGACGTTCAGTCGGAGAATCGTGGGTTCGCGCCTGGGCTTGCGGACGACGGATCCGAAGAGGATCTGGCAGTAGGCGCACGCGAAGCCGGTCTCGGCTGCGAGTAACCAGCGTTGGTGGTCGGTCCAGTGCTTGGTGTTGCGGTCTACTCGCACGGCGAAACTCCTTCAGTGGCTCTGTGGCGGCTTGCGGTGGACATGGAGCTAACGCGTTGCCCTGAACGAACCCGAGGCGCTCAGGCGGGCACTGAGGGGCCTTGGCGGGGTCGAGTTGGGGTTCATGCAGCCTGCTCCTTGTCGTGTCGCTGGGAGTCGAGCCCGTTCCGGTAGGCGCGTTCACCGGTCCGGCACGGCTCGCAGTCCTTCGGGTCCTCGCCCCGCCGGATGTGCGCCACGTAGCCGGCGTGGTCTCCGTGGCGCCGCGGCCGGCCGTCGAGGATCCCGGCCTGGCAGGCGAGGAAGACGGCATGGGCGATGCTTCGGCCGCCGAGCTTGCGAATGGCGCGGTGGCCGTAGCCGCGGACGGTGATCTCCTCGATGCCCCACTGGTGGGCGAGGTCCCGGTACGAGGTGCCGTTGGCGGCGGCGAGGACGACGGCACGCTCGCGGCCGGTGAGGTCTGCCATCAGAGGCTCCTGATCACGTTGACGACTGGTCGGTCGGGTATCTGCGGCCGGGCTGTGGAGCGGCCGTGGTCGGCGGGCACGCGTCTGGCCCAGCGGCGGCGGCCGGCTTTCGCGTCGGCCTCCGCCTCCCAGCCGTCATGCCAGAGCGGGGGCTCGACAGGGGTTACGCCGTCCACCGTCGGACGGGGATGCCGGCCTTCTCGGCGAGGTCCGCGCATCCACTGGCGCCATGCGACAGGTGCGGCCCCGGTCGACGGCAGCGTGGGCTCGTGCATGGGCCGATGAAGGCGAGGGCCACGTCAGCGCCAAGGCTGACCATGTACTGGTTCCGGCGGGGGCCGGCCCCGGGCCATGGGCCGAAGTCCTGGGTGGGGTGGCCTTTCGCGGGGTGCGCCTCGACTTGAATCCAGGTGACGAACTGGCTGCCGATCTCAGCCCAGTGGGCGGCGTCTGCGTCGGCGCCGCTGGGGCACGCGCCGTGGACCACGATCAGCTGGCGACTCGCAGCGTAGGCCTCGTCGCGGACGTTGTTGAGCGCGGACCACACGAGTCCCGCATCCGCCCAGTCGCGGCTGCCGGTGACGAGGACCCGGTATGGCGTGGGCTGGGTCATGGCTGCTCTCCGAGGATCTGGCGGGCGACCGCGGATGCGACGTTCCACATGGCGTAGCCGGGCTCGTGGTCGCGGAACGGTGCAAGCCATGAGAGGGCGTTGGCGGTCTCGTCGAGCCAGTCCGCTACCGGATCGGCGAGACCGGCGAGGGGCCCGTCGATCTGCGGGGCGAGGTCGCGGAGGCGGTCGGCGGCCTGCTGAAGCTCGGCGGCCTGGGGCCAGGTGGTGCGGCGGGCGCCGAGAGCGGGCTCGGGCTGGGTCACGGGGTTCTCCTAATGGTCGTAGGCTTCGGGGGTGCCGCCCTCTCGGTTCGAGCGAGAGGGCGGCCTTCGTGCATCACGAGGCGGTCAGGCGTTGTCGTGGCGCCGGTCGATGTCGTAGATCCATGCGGCGCACACGGCGGCGACCTGGAGCAGTTCGGCGCGCAGCTTGGCCGGGTCGTCCTCGGCGAATGCCTCGAAGACCTCCTCGATGAGGACGTGCATCCAGGTGCCCTCGCCGCGAGCGAAGGCGGCCTGGCACCCTTCGCGTGCCTTGTCGGCCTCGATCGACTGCGTGAGGCCGCCGGTCCCGTCGGGGTGCTCCTGGTCGCCGAACTTGGCGAGCTGGCGCTGGCGTTCGGCGTCGATGGCCTCGGCGAAGTCCTTCACGCCAGGGGTGCTGAAGAGGGTGGGGTACATGTCGGGTCTCCTGTGTGGGTGCTGGTGGAACCGGATCAGGCGGCGGGGGTGTGGGCGGTGTTGGTCCGGGGGCAGATGTGCTGGCCGTCTCGGTGGGTCCAGCCGGAGTCGATGCCGGCCTGGATGGCCTGTGCGGGGGTGGGTGTCACGAGGGCGAGGTCGCCGTCTTCGAGGGTTTCGGGGCACCTGTCGCAGTCGAGGGCGTAGCCGGTGGTGACGGGGCGGACGGTCATCGGGGCTCCTCAGGTGGGGCGCACCGGGCGCAGGGCTTGGGGGTGGGGCCGGTGGCGGCGGTGCCGCAGGGCCAGGCGCCGGGGCGCGGGATGTGGTAGCAGGGCGCCTCGGGTTCGGCGGTCCGCTGGCGGGGCGCCTGGGGCGTGATGCCGGCAGCGTCGAGCAACAGGTCTTTCAGGTAGCCGTTGGCGCGGGCATCGACGATCCCCTCCGGGGTGGGCTGGAAGCTCATGCCGCACGCTCCTGCTTGGAGCGACGCCCGACTTCCCGGTTGCAAGCTCTGCAGTAGCGGCGACCGCCGTACCGGTGGGTGTTCTCGTCGTCGTAGGGATGCCCCTGGGGGCAATGCGTCTTCGTGCCGTTGATCGCCCAGGTCCTCCCGCGACGCGTGTTCTCCGCCCCAGTCACGGGCTCGAGGTGGTCGACGTTGATGCACCGGCGATGACGGCAGGAAGTGCCGCCCACGCAGGACGAGTCCCTGTTGTGGCAGATGTGATCCAGCTCCATGCCCTCCGGGATGGGGCCGACCGTCAGTTCGTAGATGGCCCGGTGGGCCAACTTCTGGCTTCCGTTGACGCTGATCTGCCCGTAGCCGCCGTCAGTGATGTAGCCGGTGTAGAGAACGCAGCCGTCGGATCCCGGCTCCGCTCGCTCGGTCAGCTTCCTGAGCGGCGCGCCGTGGACTATGAGCAGGGAGAAGCTGCCAGCTCGCTTCTGCTGCCTGCGCCACCGGCCGTAGCAGGTCTGGCACCGACCGCGGGCGTAGAACCTCGGCGTTCCGCATTCGATGCAGGGGTTCTGCCTCACCGTCATCCCGTCACCGCCATGTCCACAAAACGGGCATAATGCCCCTGGAACGCGGTGGTGATCGTTGCTGTCGGGCCGCCGCGGTGCTTGCCAACGATGAGGTCGGCTTCGCCGGCGCGGGGGGATTCCTTGGCGTAGGCGTCTTCGCGGTGCAGCAGGATCACGATGTCGGCGTCCTGCTCGATGGATCCGGACTCGCGCAGGTCGGACACCATCGGCGTCTTGTCGGTCCGCTGTTCAGGCCCGCGGTTCAGCTGGGCGAGTACAACGACGGTGATGCCGAACTCCTTCGCGAGGAGCTTGAGCTGCCGCGACATCTCCGAGACGGCGACCTGACGGGACTCGGCCTTGGGTGCCTGCATCAGCTGCAGGTAGTCGACGACGACGAGTCGGAGGCCAGCGGTGCGTACCAGGTGTCGGACGCGGGCCCGCAGGATCGGCATCGACAGGTGCGCGTTGTCGCTGATGTACAGCGGCGCCGCCTTGATCTGCGGGGCCCGCCGGGCGAGGCGCTGGACGCCGTCGTCGGTGACGGTGCCCTGCTTGATGTGGTGCAGCGGGACCCGGGCTTCGGCCGAGACGACACTGTTGGCGAGTTCGTCGCGCCCCATCTCCAGCGATTCGAACAGGGTGGTGATCCCGTTGTGGACGGCGGCGGCGCGGGCGAGGCCGAGGCCGAACGTGGTCTTGCCCATGGCGGGGCGGGCGCCGACGACGATCATCTGGCCCGGCATGAAGCCGCCGGTGAAGAGGCCGTCGAGGTCGATGAATCCGGTCGGGATGCGGTCCTCGTTCGTGGGCGGGGTGACCGCCCGCTCGAGGACACCGGCCAGCAGGTCGCTCACCTGGATGGTCTCGTCGTCGGTGCTGGTGCGGACGACGCCGTCGAGTTCGCTTTGGGCTGCTGCGACGTCGGCATCCGGGTCGAAGGCGGCCGAGCGTCCACGGGTGATGCAGTCGTGGCCGTGGGCGACGAGACGGGCGGCGACTGCCTTCCTGGTGACCTGGTCTGCGGCCCACGGCGCCGAGGCCGGCGCAGCGTCGATGTAGAGATCCCGCAGCTCGTCCTCAGTGGAAGGCACCGTGGGCATCCGGCCATCGGCTCGCCAGGCCTGCAGCTGCCGGTCGATGGCTTCCCAGCGGATGGCGCCGGGCTGGAGGCTGGCGCGGATCTCCTCGACGGCGTACCAGATCCAGCGGTAGCGGTCGGTGGTGATGTCGGCCGGGTCGAAGCCCTGCATGGCAAGGTCGTCGACGAGGTCGGTGCGGGCCATGACCGCGGCGGCGAGAATGCGTTCGGCGTCGAGGTCGGCGATGACGGGCGGGCCGGCGGGCTGCTCGTCGAGGGGGCCGTCCCACAGGTCGGCGCTCATGCGGCCACCGCCCGACGGTCGTGGCCCTTGAGGAGGAGTACGCCGCCGCGGAACATCTCGCGGAGCCGGGACTGGACGCGGTCGCCGACGATGTCGCCGGTTTCTCCAGGGAGCACGTCACAGGTGATGAGGCAGGGCCGGCCGTTGATGTACCGCTCGTCGAAGATCTCGTAGAGCCGTTCCTGGGTCCAGCCGGTTGGGGAGACGCGGGCTGCGGCGAGGTCGTCGATGTAGAGCAGGTCGGCGTTCTGAAGTTCGGCGGTGAGCAGGCGGACGTCGAGGTCACGGTTGTCGGGGCGCAGGGCGTCGAAGAGGGCGGTGGAGCGCCAGGTCTCGATCGACGGCATGGAGCCGGTTCGGGTGATGTGGGTGGCGAGCCAGCTGCGCGTGGCTTGCCAGGCGGTGTGCGTCTTGCCGACGCCGATGGCTCCGGTGAGGAACAGGCTGCGGGGGGCGGCGTCGCCCTGGTCGGCCCACTCGGCCGCCTTGGTGTGGATCTCGATGTCACCTCGGTAGATGAGGGGGGTGCGGCCGAGGAAGCCGGTGACAGCGTCCTCGCGGCGCTCCTGCAGCACGGACTGCCGATCGTCGTCTCGGTCAGAAGTTGAGGGCATCCTGGATCTCCTCTTCGGTCATGTGGGTCATGTCGCGGGGGGCGGTCTTGGGGCTGGCGGGCTGGCCGCGGCGCTGCTCGCTGGTGGCCTGGCGGCGGAGAGTGGGGAACTTCTCGCGGAGCTTGGCCGGGCTGAGGATGTGGGCGTTCCAGAAGTCGGATGCGTGGGCCCAGTCGATGGCGGCGATTGCTTGGTCGGGCGTGATCTCGTCGATGTCGAGGAGCCGGCGCATGTCGGTTCGCCACTTGCTGGTGATGCGGGGGCGCTTGTCGCCGCCCTTCTCGATCACGGTGGCCAGGTGCTTGCAGACGCGTTCGACGTCGTGGCGAAGCGGCGCTTCCGAGGACTCCGAAGGAGTTCGAGTAGTTCTTTCTTTTACTTCTGTCTCTGTCTCTGTCTCTGCTTCGATTTTGCTTCGCGCTTGCTTCGGTTTTGCTGAAGCACTTGCTTCGTCGTTTGCTTCGGCTGCGGAAGCCGCTCGGCGGACCTCTCCGGAGCGGCGGCCACCCCTGCGACCTGCGGCTGCGCGCTTGGCGCTGAGCTCTTTGACCTCGGAAGAGGAACGCTGGTGGGTGACGTAGTCGTGGACGACGTAGGTGTCGTCGGCGGCCGGGGGGCAGTTCTGGCAGTCGTGGCCGAAGCCGTGCCACAAGCCGACGCGCAACAACGCTGAAGCAAGTGCTTCGCTTTTGCTTGAGTCGGTCAGCCGAGGGACGAGTCCCTTGGGGATCACTCCGTCGGTGAGCTGGCGCGAGCAGTAGGCGAGGCCGCAGATGTACAGCCAGGCCGCTTCCCCGCCCGCAGCGATGATCTTCGGGTGGTCCGGCAGACCGTCGTGCACCCTGACGTAAGTGCGCGTGTCCTTCTCGGCCATCGGAGCTTCCTTCAAGAGCAGGTGGGTGGGTGGTCTAGGCGGCGGTCGCGAGGTCGGCTACGGCGGCTTTCCACTGCCGCTCCTGGATGCGGACCCGGCCGAGGCAGATGGCGCAGTAGCCGCGGCCGGCGCGGGCCCTGTTGCAGCCGGGGAGGGTGCACAGGTCTTCGGGGCCGAGGAGTCCGGCGTCTGCTTCCCACTCCTTGATGAGCCGCTCGTACAGGCCGAGCTGGATGGAGACCTGGACGCGGGGCACGTTGCGCTGGCGAAGGTGGAGGGCGGCGACCCGCGCTTCGTCGTGGGTGAGCTCGACGCGCGGGTGCTCGCCGGCGACGGCCCGCGCGACGGCGACGTGGTCGACGGTCTCGGTGCTGAACTCGTCTTCGGTGGCGGGCGGGATGTAGAGGAGGCTGGCGCCGCGGGGGCGGCCTCCTTTGAAGGCGGGGTAGCTCACGGCTGCTCCTTCCGCTGCTGCGGGATGTGGACGGGGAGGGCGTAGATGGCTTCGCAGATGGCGGTGTCTTCGCGGGCTTCGCGCATCCGCCGGTCGGCCCGCCAGCGGTCGCGGTCGGCCATGACCTGCTCGACGGTCCGGGTGCGGCGCCAGGCGGCGGCGCTTACGGCCTCGGCGCGGCGGGTTCGGAGTGCGGTCACGACGCCGGCCAGGAGGGCAAGGCCGACGACGACCCAGGCCGGGCTCATGCCGCGGCCTTCCTCTGCCGTGCGGCGCTGCGCTGCTCGGCTATGACGAGGCCCTTGACGCTCAGTCGCCACAGCGCGATCCGGTGCCCGTGGGTGGAGCCGAGGGTGGAGGGGACGACCCGCCCGGTGTGCTCGATGATTCCGGCGGTCCGCAGCGAGTTGATGGCGGCGCCGAGGAACCCGTGGCCCATCTCGGGGAGCACGTCACGAACGTCGTTCGCGGAGAACTCGTCGTAGCGGAGGCCGAAGGCGTACACGGCCTGCTCGACGAGGAAGCGGTCCCAGGAGGACTGCTCGGCGATGGTCTCGAGGAGGAAGTCCTTCTCGGCGGAGGCGAGACGCTCGGCCGGGGTGAGGCGACGGGTCATGGCGGTGTCCTCTCTCATCTGCTCTGCTGGGGGGTGGCTCGCCCCGATTGCCGCGGGGCGAGCCGTGGCGTTACTGGGCGGCCTTGAGCGCGGTGCCGCGCTCCTTGATGTAGGCGCCGAGACTGGTGGGCTGGCCGGTCTCGGGGTGCATGAGCGGGGTCGCCAGAGCGCTGGCGGCCTCGACGTCGCGGTAGAGGGCGAGGAGTCCGTCGGCGGTGGCCTCGGCGGAGCTGGCCAGGTCGACCCACGTCGTGGCGTCGATCTCCTTGGCGCCGGCTCGCAGCCAGTCGAGGTAGGGCTTGGCGATGTCGGCGGCGCCGTCGGGTCGGTCGAGTTCCAGGCCGCGAAAGGCGGGGCAGCGGGACTTGATGAACCGCAGCTGGTTGTGCCGGTTCAACTCGGCGGCGACGCCGAACTCGAACTCGATGCCCTTGCGCTGCTCAGCGAGGACGCCCTTGTCTACGGGGACCTTCTGCCCGCGCTCGTTCTCCTCGAGGACCCACTTCGTGGAGGCCCGCATAGTGGCGACGATGTGGCCCGGGTAGGCCATGAGCGCTTCGATCATGTCGTTCTGGAGCTCGCCACCGTCCTTCCAGCCGGCGAACTTGTTCCCGCCGTACTTGCTGGCGGCCTTGTCGACCTGGTCGAGGGTGCCGTCGGCTCCCTTCCAGTAGTGCGACAGGGAGTCGACCATGGCGACCGGGTAGCCGGCCTGCGCTGCGGCGGCGAGGGCCTTGATGAGGTCGCGAGGGTCGTAGCGGCGCATGGGCAGGGTGTCGAACTGGGCGCCGGGGATGTCGTCGATGTAGAGGCTGGCGGCGCCGCGTTCGGTGTCGATGACGGCGAACCGCTCACCCTCGGCGAAGCCAGCAGCGATGGACAGGCCTGTCCAGGTCTTGCCAGATCCGGAGGGGCCCTGGAGGGAAAGCCGTGCCCGCTGGCCGTCCTTACTGGCAGGGCGGAAGGTGAAGGGTCCGTTGTCATAGTCGTCGGCCTGCTGGGGCCGCGCGGTGCGGGTGGGAGGCGGAAGCTGGGACACGAGGGTTCTCCTAGGCGTACTGGCGCTCGACCCACGGGGGGACCGAGATGAGGACGGTGCTGTCGCTGTAGGCCGGCCAGTGGCCGGTCGCGCGGCCCGCGGCGTACAGGTGCAGGGCCCGCTCATTGAGGCGGCGGCCGATGCTCATGGCGGTGGCGTCGAGTTCGGCGACGGTCACCAGGTAGGGCGGCTGCTTCTCCTGGTAGATGAACTTGAAGAAGGCGGTCGGCGGGATGAGGCCGAGCTCGACCGCGGTGGTCAGGTAGAAGTCGTCCTGCTGGTGGTAGCCCCACTCGTGGACGGTCTTCTCGAGGGCGAGCGGGTGGACGGAGCGGGTGGTCTTGTAGTCGACGATTCCGTCGGGGCGGAGCCAGTCGAATCGGGTCCGGCGCCAGATGCCGTTGTGGTCGGGCCAGAAGGCGGACTGTTCGGCGATGCCGCTTCGGGGAGTGAGGAGGTCGGCGGCTTCGGGGTTGCTGGCGAGGGCTTGGGCCATGTCGTCGATGCGCTGGCGGGCTTCGGCCTTGAGGGGCACGTTGCCGGCGGCGCGTATGGCGGCGACCTTGGCCTTGGTCTCGTCGGTGTCCCAGCGCTTCTCGTCGACGACGATCAGCTCGGGTCCGTCGCCGAGGACGACGGTGTGGGCTGCGGTGCCGAACTCGTAGGCCGGCTTGTAGGGCTCGGGGTTGTCGAGGAAGTACTTGAACCGGGCGGGGCAGTCGGTGAGGCGCCGGATACCGGTGGAGGAGAGGCTGCCGCCGGGGATGGGGTCGCTGTGGTACAGCTCGGCGGGGATGTCGTACAGGCCGGGCTCGACCTCGCCCCCGGCGGCGGTCACTTGGTGCCGTCCTCGGCGTCGAGGCAGTCTTCGCAGACGGGCCCTTCGGGTCGGCGGACGAACGGGCCGGCGGTGTCTTCGCAGCGGGCGCAGGCAATCACGCGGCCACCTCATCCGGGCCGCAGGTGTCGCATCCGTCGATGCCGCAGTTGAGTCCGTGGGCGTGCTCGGTGGCCTGGGTCCAGGCGTAGCCGTGGTGCAGGACGACGGCGTGCATGGACAGGGCGTGGTGGTGGCGGGTCCTCAGGTCGGCGAAGACGGCGTTGTGCTCGGCGGCGAACTGGAGCGCCTCCGGAAGGCTGGGCTGCGGGTGGACGTCGTCGGTGCCGAGGATCCAGACCGACCACTCGAGGTCGGCGACGCCGATGCAGGTGCGGTTCTCTCCGAAGAGGATCTGCTTCTCCTCGGCGAGGAGGCGGATGGGCATGGTCACTGCGGGCTCCTGAGGGTGTGGGGTGCCAGGGGCCCGCCCCGCTGGGGGATGGCAGGGCGGGCCCCTGGCCGGCGCGGACCTGGGGGATCAACGCGCCGTCTATGGGGTGGCGGGCTACTTGAGTCGGACGGGCATACACACGGCCCGGTAGGTGGCGTCGTCGACGGGCTCGATGAGGACCGGCTTGTTCGGCGTGGTGAACCAGATCCGTGCAGGGCCGTCGATGGGCGCGAGCAGGGATGAGAGGAATCCGGGCCGGTAGCCGGCGGTGAACCCGTCGACCCCTTCCGTCATCACCTCGAGGCGGCTGGCGCCCTTGTTGCCGTGGGCGCCGCCCGACACGGTCAGCACATCCGAGTCGACGGTGAACACGACGGCCTGGTCGCCGTTGTCGTTGACGAGGGCCGCGCGCTTTGCCGCTTCCAGCAGTTCGGCTGCGCCGACGCCGATCCAGCCCACAGCCTTGGCCGGGTCGGGGAAGAAGCCGTTGATGTTGGGGAAGTCGGCGCCGATGGTGCGGCTGGCCGTGGTCAGCCGGTCGGTGGCCAGCGCGGCGACCGCGCCGTCCGCGGACGGGAAGGCGATGCGCACCTGGGCGCCGGCCATCTGCTTGGCGGTGACCGCGATCCCGTCTGCCGGCAGGAGGAGTTCGCCGTCGGCGTCGCCGTCGGGGGTCCACGGGATCCGGTGGCGGACGATGCGGTACCGGTCCGACGCCGACACGACGAGCTCGTCGCCGTCGGCGAGGACGTGGACGCCGCTGAAGCCTTCCATGGTCCCCACGGCTTCCTTCGGGGGCATGGCTGCCGACGCGGCGTGGACCACAGCAGCGGCGAACGCGGCCCCGTCGACGGATCCTGCCGCCCCGGGCGGGGTCGGCAGCGCCGGGTAGTCGCGGTGCTCCATCGTCGGCAGCGTGAACGTGGTGCCGGGCGCGGCGAGGGTGACCTCGTGGTCGTCGACGATGAGGTCGACAGGCCCGGCGGGCAGGGCGGCGGCGACATCGGCGAGGAGCCGGCCGGACACGAGGGCCTTCCCTGCCTCCAGTACGTCGGCGTCGAGGGTGGCCTGGGTGGCGGTCTCCAGGTCGAACCCGGACAGGTGCACCGGGCCGTCCTCGGGGGCGTCGATGAGGAGGCCGGCCAGGACCGGGTTGACCGGGTTGCCGGGCAGTCGGCGGAAGGCGTGCTTGGCGGCGTCCGCGAGGGTCCGCTGCTCGATACGGAGTTTCATCAGGCGGCCCACCGCGGGGGGTCGAAGTGGAGGCGGCGCCCGGCTTCAGGCTGGTCTTCGGCGTCGGCCTGGTCGTCGCTCTCGGGCTGGGCGTAGCCGTCGGTCTGGATGTCCTCGACGGGGAACAGGGCGGGCTGGGTGTACTCGTTCACGGGGTACTCCTTCAGGTGGTTGAGCGCCGGGGCGGCGGGTGGGGCTGCACCGCCGGCCCGGCGAGTTCAGGTGGCGAGCGGTGACTGGCGGAGCGGCACGACGCGGATGATCGGTACCGGCTGGGTCGGCTCGTCGCCGGGGTCGATGTCGCGTTCGCCGGCGGGGATGCTGACCGCGGTCACGTTGGCCTTGAACGCCCGGAGTGCGTCGAGTTCGTCCTGCATGTCGGCGGCCTTGTTCTCGGCGGTGATGGCGCGTGTCCGCAGCTGGTCGGCGTCGTCGAGTGCGGCGCGTCGTTCCTGGCGGAGGCGGGTGAATGCCTTGTCGGATCCGGCGATGATCGCGTGCAGTCGCCGGTTCTCGTCGCGGAGTTCGGCCGGGGAGGCTGCGCGGTGGGCGCCGGTGCCGCGGAGGCGGGGCAGGGATATGAGGCTCACTGGTCCTCCTCGGTGTCGACGGCGGTGATGCGGGGGCGGAGGCTGGGCCAGGCGGCCATCAGGCAGAAGGCGAGGCCGATGGCTCCGGCGGTGATCAGGTAGCTCACGCCGCCGCCTCCGCCCGGTGCTCGCAGCGGCCGAGGAAGCAGGGCTCGGCCTGCTGCTTCCACTGGTCGCGAGTGAGGAGGCGGACCGCCTGACCGTTCTTCGTCTCCTTGGCGCGGTCCCGGACGCGCGGCGTGATCCGCTCGTGGGCCTGCTCTGCGCTGGCGGCGCAGTCGCCGCGGACGGAGGCGAAGGCGCAGCCGTTGGTGTCGGCGAGGATCCAGAAACAGTCGTTCAGAGGCAGGGTCTGGCCATCGATCTCGACCATGAGCTTCATGCGACGGGCTCCTTGGAGAGGTGGCGCCCCAGCCGAAGCAGGGCGAGCGATGCGGCGGCGGTGATGGCGGCGAGGAGCAGCCAGGTGCGGGTCACTGGACGGCCTCCGGTCCGAGGACCCGGGCGGCCCAGGCGTCGAGGTCTTCGACGTGGCCGGCGTCGACCGAGGCGGTGTAGGCGATGGTTGTCTGCGCGCCCCGTTCGATCTCGACGAGGTCGAGTGCGCGGAGGAGCTGAACGCCGGCGGCCTCACGTATCTGCGGGTCGGCGTCGGGAAGGGCGCACAGCAGCTCCGACACGATCGCCGTCTGCGAGGTCATGAGACTGCCTCGAAGGCCGGCGTCGGGGCCTGAGGGAACGTCCGCCGGTAGCGGTAGCGCGGGTTGGGCGAGTTCGTCTCGGTCCACTCGATCGGTCCGTGGCAGCGCCGGTACGGTTTGTGGTACCAGGCGGGATGCATTGCCAGCGCCCCGCAGTCAGGGCAGGCGATCTGCGGACCGATTGGCGCGCCGGTCAGACCGCTTAGGTCGTAGTGGTCGGGGCGGAGGACGTCGACCGAACCGTCGATGGCCTGCTCGCGGCTGAAGTCGGGGAAGTCGCAGCCATCGTCGTACTGCATGAGTGCGGCGTCCTGGCTCTCGGCGGACACCTTGACCAGGTAGACCGAGGTCACCTCGAACTTCACGTAGTAGTCGCGCTCGTCGAGATTCCATCGCTGGTGCTGCGGCACCTGGCTATCGATGAAGTTGAGGATGTCCTCCGCCTCGCCGCTCGGTACCGGGCGGGCGTACCGCCGGCCGCGGGCGTCCTCGTGTGCGCCGGGGTGGCAGATGTCGCGAGTGCAGGAGTAGATGCTGATGGTCTCGCCATCCTGGAACAGCGCCTGGTCGCACTTCATCGGGTGCCTCCGGCCTTGGCGCTCCGGGCGGCGAGCTGCTCGGCGAAACCGGGGTAGTCGTCGTCGGTGGAGCAGAGTTCGGGGTGGTGGAGCAGGTAGATCGCGTCGCCGTCAGCGACGACCTCCTGCTCGTTGCCGAGGGAGGCGTGGCGGATCTGAGAGGCGCGCAGCACGGCGCACAGCTCGCTCCGGCGAGCCTCAGTGATCTGCTGCTCCACCTGCTCGGCCGTCATGTCCAGGCGCTCGATCGGGTTCGCGCTCACGAGGCACCTCCGGCGCGGACGATGAGGCGCGGGTCGTGCTTGGCGAGGGTCTTGTTGGCGCGGGCCAGGTCGGCGAGGCAGGTCTCGCGGGCCTTGCGGGTGAGTGGCGTCCGGCACAGGCCGATGAGGTACGCCTGGTTCGACGCCTCGACCTCGGCGAGCAGCACGTGCTTGGGGAGCTGGCTGCCGATCAGTGCGGCCACGGCGTCGGGGACGGGGACCTGGGGGAGCTGGAGGGTGATCACGACTCGTCACCCGCCTTGTCGGAGCGCAGGCTGCGGACCACGCGCTCCGCCTGACGCATGCCCAGCCGGCGGGCGACCATCGCGTCCTCGCTGGGGTGCTCGTCGCGGTTTCGCTCGACGGCCTCGGCGATCGCGTCCTCTGCCTCACGGAAGGCCTGGTCGCGGAGCGCGTTCACCTTCGCCTCGGCGTCGGCGTGGCTGTGGGTGGCGCGAAGGATGTTCAGGAGGTCATCGCGAGGCGACACCTCGCGGTTGGGGGATACTCGGGACACGGGGTCCTCATCTCTCTCGCAGGTGCTTTGCGGTGGAGGGGTGGATCTCGGAGGGCCGTCTGCCGGGCTCTGACACACCGGCGGCGGCCCGCATACCGCTCTAGGCGGCGAGGGGGGCGTCGCTGCGGCGGGTAGCCCGCCGGCGGATGGGCGTCGGTGCGACGCGGTCGGCCTCGTAGTAGTGAGCGAGGTCTTCGCGGCTGATCAGGATCACGCGGCCGCCGGGACGGCTGTGGGGGAAGCCGTCCTTGTTGATCCGGCGCCTGACCGTCTTGACGCTGACCTTCAGGAGGTATGCGACCTCCTGAACGCTGAAGTACGGGGCGTCGGCGTTCTTCGGCTCGGAGGGCTGGTTGTAAGCCTCCACTTCACTTCCTCTCTCTTGGGTCCTCTGTGGGGGCGAGGAGGTCTGCGTCGGTCGCCTGGAGAGCGGCACGGAGACGGCTGTACTTGCTCGGGCCCATGCGGCTGCGGATGCCTCGTTCGAGCTTTCGCAGGTAGTTCGCGGTGATGCCCACTTGCTCGGCGAGCTGTTGGACCTCTAGCCCCGCTTGCATGCGCTTGGTGCATATGGCCGCCCCGTCCACCTCGAAGGTGGTTGGGGGTTGGTGCATGACTTAGAAGTTACCCACAGATGCCCACGTCGTCTACCCATAGCTACCCATCAACTTGCCCCCACCTGGACACTACTGGGCAGTAGATGCCCTCTGACCTGGGGCAACGAGGGTTAAAATTCAGGCCGTTTCCTGGCCTAGTCCTGGCTGGTCCCGGCGGGTCCTGCCAAGATGGGGCCATGGCACCCAGTGACCTTGACCGCCTCGCCGGGGCCGCGCAGAAGCGCCGCCGCGACCTAGGCCTCGCACTCAACGACAAAAACGCCCAGGCGGCCGGCACGTCGAAGGGCACCTGGCAGCGCGTCGAAAAGGGGCTGCCCATCCGGGCCACCAACTACGTCAAGATCGACGGTCTGCTGGAGTGGGCTCCAGGCAGCTGCGTCGCAGTCCTTGAAGGCCGGGATCCGGTGCCCGCCCGCCCCATGGAGTCCAACCCGAATGTCGTGGTGTCAGACATCCCGCCCGAGCTCATCGACGACGAGGCGCGCGACGTCATCAGGCTGGTAGCGGTCGCCACGACCAAGGGCCTGACGGCGCCTGAGATCCGCGAGCTGAGTGACCGGGTGGTGCGCGAACTGCGCGAGCACGGGCTCCTCGGTGGCTGAAACTACTCCGAAAGTCGTACAACCTTTTGGGTTGGTGCAGATACTGAGAAAAACGCCCTGACCACTTGTGACACAAGTAGTTCCAGTTTCCACAGAACGTGGCAGAGTCGTTGCACACCCTCGAAGGCTCCCGACTATCCCGACAGGGGGAGCCATGCTGCAAAGTGACGTGCTCATAGTCGACTACGGGCCCAGCTTCCAGGGGACCGTAGTG
This sequence comes from Streptomyces sp. NBC_01353, assembly GCF_036237275.1. Taxonomy (GTDB): domain Bacteria; phylum Actinomycetota; class Actinomycetes; order Streptomycetales; family Streptomycetaceae; genus Streptomyces. The sequence continues at coordinate 2,024,717 of NZ_CP108352.1, forward strand.
AAGACCGACAACGAAATCGTCTGCGTCGTACCTCGCCAGCTGCACCCCCGCAGCGAAGAGAGCAACACCATGCGGGAGTTGGTCGAGTCTCATGGTGGGACCTGTGGCAAGTGCTCCGGCTGCCCCCTCGGCAGCGGGAGCTGAGATCATGGGAACGCGGAAGCCTTGGCGGTAGGGGTACCTGCCAGGCATCCGCGTCCTCCACCCGCACAGAGGGGGTAGCCGCATGGCTCGCATCGATCAGCACGTACACATCGAATGGCGAGGTCCCACCTGCCGCGTGAAGTGGTGGAGCGGCGAGTACCTGGCCTCTGGCCGCAAGCGCTACGAGTCCAAGGGCGGCTTCGCTGACGAGGACTCGGCATTCGAGCACGGCCAGAACATGCTCTACGAGATCCGTCATGGCACGCACGTCAAGAACCGGGACGGCGCCACCCTCATGTCGGACTGGCTCGACGACTGGCTCGCCGGGATGGACCACGCACACCTGACAGAGCGCAGCTACCGGTCTGCGATCGAGAACCACATCCGCCCGTACTTCCAGAAGCAGAACGCTTCCGTCGCGGACATCGACGTACTTGCGTACCGGGCCTTCAAGAAGCATGTGAACAACGTGCTGAAGGCGAGCAGTGCCAGCAACGTGATGATGGTGTTCGGGATGGTCCTTGACGACGCGGTTCCGAGGCTCATCAAGACGTCCCCTGTCGAGCGCACCAGGCGTCGCGGGAAGTTCAAGAAGAAGCCGAAGGAGCGCAAGAAGGACATGGCTCCCGAGGTCGTGGAGCAGCTCGCGTGCAACGCCCGCACGTACTTCGGCGACGCTGGCTACGCCTTCTTCTGGACCATGGCGATGACGGGGATGCGGCCGGCCGAGCTGTACGGCCTGACGCGCGAGTACTGCTACCCCAACTGGCCGGCTAGCGACCCGCGCACCGACCTTGACGAGGAAGAGCGCTACGAAGACGATGCCGTCCGGTACGGAGCCGGGGACGGCCTGATGCCGGCGATCCGAGTGGAACGCCAAGTTCAGTACGAAGGCAGCAAGCTGGGCTTCTACCCGCCCAAGTACGAGTCCTACAGGACGCTCGTGATCCCGCCGTTCCTCGCGAGCCTGCTCGACGACCTGCTCAAGTCGCACGACAGCCACTGGGTGTTCCCCGCGATCCAGGGCGGAAGCCTCGGCGCCGTCAACTTCGACTACAAGTACTGGCGCCCCATCGCGGACGGCGCCGACGAGCGCAAGGGCGAGCGAGTACGTAAGCCGCGGCCGGCGATCCCGGAGGTGCCGTCCTTCAAGGGGAAGCGCCTGTACCTGGTCCGGCATGGCCACAAGGCGTGGCTGGACGAGGACGGGCACAGCAAGTTCGCGATCGAGAGCCGGATGGGCCATGAGGTGCCGGGAGTTGAGGGCATCTACTCGAGCGTTACGGTTCCGATGGAGCAGGGCATCATGAAGACAATGCAGGAGCGATGGGTGCTGTTGCAGGAGCGGTTGAGGCGCCAGGAGACCTAGATCATCTCCCATCCGTTTCCCACTCCCCCACCCCTGGGTAGGGAAACCGCAGGTCAGGCCGCTATGGGGCGCCGATCACCCGACTTCCAGATGAAGTTCAGCGCCGTGATGGCGAGGGCGACCGGCTTGAGCGCGGGCCAGGTGACGGTACGGAAGCGGCGCCAGGCGCCCGCGCCGTCGAGGGCGGCGGCCTCGTGGAGTTCGTGCGGGGTGTTCTGCAGTCCGGCGAGCAGGGCGACCGTCGTCTGGGGCATCCCGGCCCAGATGCCGACGAGGATCACGGCCGGCAGGGCGGTGGCGAGCCCGGTGAGCCAGTCCCGCCCGTCGCCGAGGCCGAGATCGCGGATGGTCTCGTTGAGGATGCCCGCGTCGGGGTTGTAGACGAGCCGCCACATGATGCCGACGACGACCTCGGGCATGGCCCAGGGGATGATCGCGAGCGCCCGGGCCAGCCAGCGGAAGCGCAGGTTCTGGTTGAGCAGGAGCGCGAGCCCGAGGGCGAGCAGGAACTGCGGGACGGTGACCCCGACGGCCCACACCAGGCCGATCCGGAACGAGTCCCAGAACAGCTTGTCGTGCAGCAGGTCCTGGAAGTTGAGCGTGCCGACCCACCGGGTGGCCTGGGTGCGGCCGGACTGGGCGTCGGTGAAGGCGAGGGCGATGCCGTAGAGCAGCGGGCCGACGCTGAGGATCAGGATGGGGATCAGCGCGGGCAGCACCAGGAACCAGGCGCTGTGGTCCCGCCCGTGACCGGGTCTCCCGCCGGTGGTCTTCGGACCGCCGGACCGCTTCGTCGCGGTCGCCAGCACACTCACAGATTCGACCCCTTATGCGCCTTTTGCCACGCCGCCTCGGCCTCCGTCATGGTCCTGACGGGCCGTCGGTTCGTCAAGGCCACCTGCATGGATGCGAGACTTTGGCTGATTCGCACAGGCAGGTGGGAGAGACGGATGGACGAGGCGCGGGCACGGGAGATCCTGGCCGCCGCGGGGCTGCCGACGGGCGGCGAAACGGCCGGGGAAGCGGGCCGCGCGGTGCGCGGCACGGCGGGTGGCCGGGCCGGCGGCGGAGAGGCGGGCCGCGGCGCGGTGCGCGGCGGCGCGGTGCGAGAGCCGGAGGCGCCGCTGCTCGCACTCGGGGAGAACGCGGTCTTCGCCGTGGGCGATCTCGTGGTGAAGATCGGCCGGGACGCGGAGCTGCTCCCCCGGGCCGAGCGGGAGCTGGCGCTCGCGGGCTGGCTGGAGGACGCGGGCATCCCGGCCGTACGGGCGGCGGAGCCCAAGCCCCGCCTGGTGGAGGGCCACCCGGTCACCCTCTGGCACCGACTGCCCGAGGCCGTGCGTCCGGCCGAGCCGCGCGATCTGGCGCCGCTGCTGCGGCGGATCCACGCCCTGGCGGAGCCCGCACACCTGACGCTGCCGCGCCGCGAGCTGCTCGGCGGGGTCGAGCGGTGGCTGCGGCTGGCCGGCGACGCGATCGACCCGGCCGACGCGGCCTTCCTGCGCGAGCGCCGTGACTCCTTCGCCCCGGCGGCGGCCGCGCTCACCCCGCATCTCACCCCCGGTCCGATCCACGGCGACGCGCTGCCCCGAAACGTCCATGTCGGCCCCGACGGGCCGGTCCTGGTCGATCTGGAGACCTTCTCCTCCGATCTGCGCGAGCACGACCTCGTGGTGCTCGCCCTCTCCCGGGACCGGTACGGCCTCGATCCGGCCGCGTACGACGCTTTCACCGAGGCGTACGGCTGGGACGTACGGGAGTGGGACGGCTGCGCGGTGCTGCGCGGGGCCCGGGAGACCGCGAGCTGCGCCTGGGTGGCCCAGCACGCGCCGACGAACCCCAAGGCACTGGCCGAATTCGAGCGCCGGGTGGCCTCGCTGCGGGAGGGTGACCCCGAGGTGCGGTGGTACCCCTTCTGACGGCATGACGGGGCGCGCCGCTCGAATTCCCACTCACGATCGGGGTGTTGTGATGCGTGTGGAACTGTCCGAGGTGACGCTCGACGTCGAGGTGAGCGGCCAGGGTCCGGCCGTCCTGCTGGTGCACGGCTTTCCCGACAGCCATCATCTCTGGCGCCATCAGGTGCCGGCCCTGACCGCGGCGGGGTACAGGTGCGTCGCTCCGACGCTGCGCGGCTTCGGCGCCTCGGGCCGGCCTGAGGGCGGCGTGGAGGCGTACCACCCGGGCAAGCACATCGGCGACCTGCTCGAACTCCTCGCACGCCTGGAGATCGACCGGGTGCATCTGGTCGGGCATGACTGGGGCTCGGGCATGGTGCAGGGTCTCGCCCAGGGCGCGCCCGAGCGGGTCGCGAGTCTGAGCATCCTGTCGGTCGGTCACCTGGCGTCCGTCCGCGAGGCGGGCTCCGAGCAGAAGCAGCGGTCCTGGTACATGCTCCTGTTCCAGTTCCCGGGGCTCGCCGAGGAGTGGCTCGCGCGGGACGACTTCGCCAACCTCCGGGAGATGCTGGGCGAGCACCCCGACGCGGAGGCCATCATCGACCCGCTGCGGGCGCCCGGCGCGCTGACCGCCGCGTTGAACGTCTACCGGGCGGGCCTCCCCGCCGAGGTCCAGTTCGGCCCGGCCCTGCCTCTGCCGCCGCTGCCCGGCCCCGTGATGGGCGTGTGGTCCCCCGGTGACCGCTTCATGACCGAGCAGTCCATGACCGGCACCGGCAAGCACGTGGACGGCACCTGGCGGTACGAGCGCGTCGAGAACGCCGGGCACTGGCTCCAGCTGGACCAGCCGGAGCGGATCAACGCGCTGCTCCTGGACTTCCTGGCGGAGAACCCGATCGGCTGACCGAGCGGAAGGACGCCAGGAGGGGGGTCGTCGGCCCGACGGTCGTCAGCCGGCCACCGTGGCCGGCTCGCGCAGCGGCCAGGTCGGGTCGACGACCGCCTCCGGGCTGCCCTTGCGGCGCAGGAAGTCCTGGAAGTCCTCCGCCCAGAGGCGGTACCAGCCGATCTGACGCTCATGCAGCTCCGCCGGGGTCAGCTCGGCCACCGACCCGTGCCGTTCGGCTATCGCGACCGCCACCCGCACGGCGGCCAGCGCGTCGGCCGCCGCCTGGTGGGCCGCCTCGAGGACGACGCCGTACTCGGCGCAGACCGCCTCCAGGGTCCGCTTCCCCCGGCGGTAGCGGTCGACGGCCCGGTCGATGGTGTACGGGTCGATGACCGGGCCTATCTGCGCGCCGCCCAGCCGCTCGCTCAGCGAGGGGAGCCCGTGGCGCCGCAGCTCGGCGGAGAGCAGCGTCAGGTCGAAGGAGGCGTTGTACGCCACGACCGGGACGCCCTGGGACCAGTACCCCGTCAGGGTCTCGGCGATCTCGTCGGCGACCTCGCGCACCGGCCGTCCCTCGGCGGCCGCCCGCTCGCTGCTGATGCCGTGGATCGCGGACGCCTGTGCCGGGATCCGGATCCCCGGGTCGGCGAGCCAGTCCCGCTGCCGCGCGACGCGTCCGCCGTGGACGCCGACGATCGAAGCCGTCACGATCCGCGCCTCCAGCGGTTCGGTGCCGGTCGTCTCCAGGTCGAATCCGACCAGCTCTTCCCCGTGCCAAGCCATCGGGTCCTCCTTACGTGATCTCCCCCGTGGTGCTGAACACCCTCGCACGAGCCACTGACAACGGTCCTCGGGCCTCGGGTCCCGGGCTCAGGAGACCGGCCGGGAGTCGAGCCAGACCGACTCGAACTCCTCCCGGTATGTTGCGAAAAGTCCGTAATCGCCGTCGCGTGGCTGCTGCCCCGCGCGCACCACGTTCCGGCCGCCCCCGCGCAGCACCAGGACCGGCGCCTCCATCCCCCGCGCCTTCCGCAGATACGACTGGACGACACCGACGCCGTCCGGTCCGTCCCCGTCCACCAGGTAGGCGGTGAAGCGAGGTGTCTCGTCGAAGACATGGATCTGGAAGGCACCCGGGTCGCGCAGCCTGGAGCGCACCCGCCGCATATGGAGGATGTTCATCTCCACCGAGCGGCTCAGCTCGCCCTTCTTCAGGCCCAGTTCGCGCTCGCGCCGCTTCACGGCGCTGCTCGCCGGGTTCAGGAACAGCAGCCGTATCCGGCAGCCCGACTCGGCCAGCCGCACGAGCCGCCGCCCGGAGAAGTTCTGCACCAGCAGATTCAGACCTATGCCGGTGGCGTCGAGGCGCCGGGCCCCACCGAAGAGGTCCTCGGCCGGCAGCTGCCGCTGCAGCCGCACCCGGTCGGGATGGACGGAGACCACGTCCGCGTACCGGTCCCCGACCAGGTCCTCGACGGCGTCGACCGGCAGCCGGTCCGCGGACGGCACCGCCGCCCCGCTGCCGAGGATCTCCAGGAGCCGGGCGGAGGCCCGCTCGGACTGGGCGAGCACGGTGAGCGAGAGGGCCCGGTTGCGGGAGACGACGTTGCGCGTCACCTCCAGCTCGTCCAGGGCGAGCTCGACCTCCCGCCGGTCGTCGAAGTACGGCTCGAAGCACGGCCAGTGCTGCACCATCAGCTCCCGCAGCTGCGGGAGCGTGAGGAAGCTCAGCACGTTGTCGTCGGCCGGGTCCAGGAGATAGCCCTTGCGCCGCGACACCTCGCGGACGGCGACGGCGCGCTGCACCCACTCCTGTCCGGCCGGGCCGGCGGCGGCGACCACCCAGTCCTCGCCATGCACCGGTTCGTACACCGGCCGCAGCACGGCGGCCACCACGGCCCGCAGCCGCTGCTCGACAAGATTCAGCCAGATGTAGGCCCTGCCCGCCCGCTGGGCACGGGTGCGCACCTCGCTCCAGGCTTCGGCGCCCCAGTCGAGCTCCGCCCCGATCTCCATCGGCCTGGCGACCGAGACCGCTCCTGGCGGGACTTCCACGGGGTCGGGGGAGCCCCCCTCGTGACCCGCGTCACCTGGGGGCAGCTCCAGACCTCCCGAGCTCACCCGCGCACCGCCTTCTACTTCTTGACGCCCGTTCCGACCGTCTGTCGACGATCAAGGAAGGGTACTCCGCGAGCGGGAGGCGGTGCAGCAGGATCGGCAGGCTGCTTGCTCAACTCCCCTGATTCGGAGCGCCGTTCTGGTTGGCGAGATCGGCCGGAGTGAGCGGATTCATAGCGGTAACGTCCCTGGGTGCGAGCTGGAAGCCCTGCCAGTGGACCGGCATCGGCTGCTGGTCCTCGTCCCGGGCGATGTGGTGGAACCCGATGTTGACCCAGACGGCGGGGTCGGTCAGTGTCTCACCGTTGACCCACTTGTCCACGCTGTCGGGCGCGTTCGGGCCGCAGTTGAGGATGTTGTTGCTGGCGAACTGCTCACAGGGCCGGGTCTGGGTGAAGTAGATGTCGTGCTTGGTGAAGCCGCGCCCGGCGTGGGTGTTGGAGGGGCCCGGCACGATCTCGTACGAGCGGGCGTGGCCGTCCTTGTTCTTGCCGGTGGCGCTGACCACCCGCCACCAGCGCATGTTCTTCGCGTCGCCCGCGAGCTCCTTCGTCACCGGGGTGCGCGTGGTCTTCACGGTCGGTCCGCCGCCGCCGGCCGCCGGGGCCGTGACCTTGGAGTCGTACTGCTCGATCCGGTCCTTGACGCTGCCGTCGAGACCGAAGTCGAGCCGCCAGAAGACGTTGTGGGCATGGCTGGTGGCATAGGAGCGGGCGCCGGGGCCGATGGGCCAGCCGCGACCGTCGGTCGCGTTGTAGTCGCCCGGCGCCAGACTGCCGGTGGCGCCGACGTTGGCGGCGATCGTGCCGTCGGAGGAGAACCGCCACTCGGTGATGTACTCGTACCAGGCCACCTTGTTGACGGTGTAGACGAGCAGGTCCTTGCCCTGGGCCTGCCAGACCTTCGTTCCCTCGTCGTTGGCCATCCGGTAGGCGTGGCCGCGCGCCCGGGTGGTGGTGCACAGGCCGTTGACGTTGCCGATCTCGGGCACCTTCACGGCGGTGATCGTGCCGCCGGGGCACTCGGCCGGCTTCAGGTTCTGCAGCCCCCAGCCGAAGCCGGCGCCGGTGAGGTCGTCGTACTCGGCGTTCCCGTCGTCGTAGGGGACGTGGATCTGCGCGAGCTTGGCGCTGTTCAGGACGCGAATCGGGGCGGCCGCGCTCTTGGGCTGGTAGGTGACCTTGTCCAGGACGAGACCGGAGTCGGTGTCGTAGCGCCAGCACATGCGCCAGGTGGTGCCGCCGTCGAGGGTCTGCTCGACCCGGTAGGCGGCGGAACAGTCGGGGCGGTGCGGTGCGGGGGCCGCCGTGGCGGAGCTCACCGGGCCCGCGGCCGCCGTGGCGGTGCCGAGGAGCGCGGCGGAGGCGAGGACGGCGCCCTGCTTGCGGGCGCGCGAGAGGAACGGGTGGGGCATGGGTCGAGAACTCCCTCGTAGGCGGGTCGGTGGTCAGCCGACGCGCGTGACGGTCCTGTCGCTGAGATCGACGATGAGGTTCCGGGTGTCGATCCACGAGCCGTTGAGGATCTTGGTGACGAGCCGGACGCAGCGGTGCTCGCCGCATGCGGCGAGCTCGGCGGGCACCTTCGCCTCGCGGTAGGTGCGGTAGACGTCGCCGTTGAACCAGAGCTGGTCGGGCGAGGTCAGCGCCTTGCCGGTGGCGTCCTTGTAGTCCTCCCGGACCCCCTTGCCGAGCGGGCTCGCGAGGATCAGCTCCAAGGCTTCGCGCAGCTCCTCGGGGTGCGCCGAGGGCTGCACCCCGCGCTGCGCGCCTGCGTGCTCGAGCTTCCCTGTCTCGAGGTTGACGGTCCGGGTGATCAGCTCGTTGCGCCCGTAGTCGTAGAAGCGGACCTCGGCGCGGCGCGGCGAGCCGGGTTTGTCGATCTCCTCCGGCAGCGGATCGGCGAGCTCGGTGGCCAGGTGCTGAGGACCTCGGCCCCCTTCGACGTCGCGCTGCGCGGAGGCGGCCGGCGGAGTCAGCGCCAGGGCCTCGGCCCGCTTCAGCTCGTCGTCGGTGAGGGGGTCGGTGCCGACGCCCTTCGCCCCCTCGGGCGGTGCGGTGGCCAGCGTCGCGGGCTCCGGCGCCGTACCGGCGGCGTCCGCCGACCCCGGCGGCGCGGACGCGGCGGTACGACCCCCGGCGAGGTCGTTCCCGCGCGGGCCCTCGGCCCCCGCGTTCCCCGGCAGGGTGATCCCGACCATGACGGCGGTCCCCGTCACCGCCATGGCCGCGCCCGCCACCACCTTCCCCAGATGGCGGCGCACTATTTCGTACACACTTCCCCCTCTGTATCCCCCTTGTGTACTGGTCACCCGGTAGGACGGGCCGAAGTCCTAGGAGGTTGCCCCCTTTTCGGGCAGGATCTGGCCGGAGTGCACCCCAACACCCGGATCAGAATGGAAGAGTCTTATCTATGCAGGTCTGGCCGGGACAGGCGTATCCCCTGGGCGCCACCTACGACGGCGCTGGAACCAATTTCGCGGTCTTCTCCGAGGCCGCCCACAGAATCGAGCTGTGTCTGCTCCACGACGACGGCTCGGAGACGGCGGTGGAACTGCGTGAGACGGACGCCTTCGTCCGACATGCCTATCTGCCGGGAGTGATGCCGGGTCAGCGGTACGGGTTCCGGGTCCACGGCCCGTACGCGCCGGAGCGCGGGCAGCGCTGCAACTCGGCGAAGCTGCTCCTCGACCCCTATGCCCGTGCGGTCTCGGGCTCCGTCGGCTGGGGCGAGGCGGTGTACGGCTACCACTTCGGGCGGCCGGACTCGCGCAACGACCTGGATTCGGCGCCGCACACGATGACCTCGGTCGTGGTCAATCCGTACTTCGACTGGGGCGACGACCGGCGTCCGCGCACCGACTACCACCGTACGGTGATCTACGAGGCCCATGTGAAGGGTCTGACGATGCTCCACCCGGAGCTGCCGGAGGAGCTGCGCGGGACGTACGCGGGGCTCGCGCACCCGGCGGTCATCGGCCATCTCAAGGAACTGGGCGTCACGGCACTGGAGTTGATGCCGGTGCACCAGTTCGTCCACGACCACCGGCTGGTGGACGCGGGCCTCTCGAACTACTGGGGCTACAACACCATCGGCTTCTTCGCCCCGCACAACGCCTATGCCTCCTGGGGCGACCGGGGCCAGCAGGTGCTGGAGTTCAAGTCAGCGGTACGGGCCCTGCACCAGGCGGGGATCGAGGTCATCCTCGACGTGGTCTACAACCACACGGCCGAGGGCAATCATCTGGGCCCCACGCTGTCCTTCCGGGGCCTGGACAACCCTTCGTACTACCGCCTCTCGAACGACCGCCGGTACTACACGGACACCACCGGCACCGGTAACTCGCTGCTCATGCGGTCCCCGCACGTGCTTCAGCTGATCATGGACAGTCTGCGGTACTGGGTGACCGAGATGCATGTCGACGGCTTCCGCTTCGACCTGGCGGCGACGCTCGCCCGGCAGTTCCACGAGGTGGACCGGCTGTCCTCGTTCTTCGACCTGGTGCAGCAGGACCCGGTGGTCAGCCAGGTGAAGCTGATCGCCGAACCGTGGGACGTGGGCGAGGGCGGCTACCAGGTGGGCAACTTCCCGCCGCTGTGGACCGAGTGGAACGGCAAGTACCGGGACTGTGTACGGGACTTGTGGCGCGGTGAGCCCCGGACGCTCGCGGAGTTCGCGTCCCGGCTGACCGGCTCGTCCGACCTCTACCAGGACGACGGCCGACGGCCGCTCGCCTCGGTCAACTTCGTCACCTGCCACGACGGCTTCACCCTGCGCGACCTCGTCTCGTACAACCAGAAGCACAACGAGGCGAACGGGGAGGGCAATCGGGACGGCGAGGGCTACAACCGGTCGTGGAACTGCGGCGCCGAGGGCGAGACGGACGACATCGGCATCGACGAGCTGCGCAACCGGCAGATGCGGAACTTCCTCGCCACGCTGATGCTGTCGCAGGGTGTGCCGATGCTCAGCCACGGTGACGAGTTCGGGCGGACGCAGGGCGGCAACAACAACGCGTACTGCCAGGACAACGAGGTGTCGTGGGTGCGCTGGCCGGAGCCGGGCGCCTCGGAGGAGGGCACCCTGCTGGAGTTCACCCGCGCGATGGCGCGGCTGCGGCGGGACCATCCGGTCTTCCGCCGCCGCCGCTTCTTCCACGGGCGGCCGGTGGAGGGCACGCACGACGAGCTCACGGACATCGCCTGGTTCACCCCGGAGGGCGAGGAGATGACCGCGCGGGACTGGCAGGCGGCACACGCCCAGGCGCTGTCGGTCTTCCTCAACGGCAACGCGATCTCGGAGCCGGGGACGCAGGGGGAGCGGATCGCGGACGACTCGTTCCTGTTGATGTTCAACGCGTCGTCGCAGGAGCTGGATTTCGAGGTCCCGGTCAACCACGGCCAGACCTGGCGGGTGGTGGTGGACACGTCCCACCCGGAGGGCATCCCACCCCAGGAGGGCCCGAAGGTGGCGGCGGGCGAACGGGTGACCTTGGCGCCGCTGAGCCTGACGGTCTTGAAGCGGCCGGCGTAGGCGACCTCCCGTCCCGGGGGTTTCGGGCCGCGGCTCGGCGGGGGCGGCGCCCACCCGTAACCCTCGCCCGCGGGGCTTACGACCAGCCGCTCCGCCTGGTTGTGGGCAGGCGTTCCGCGGGGCTGGGGGTCCCCCCGGACGGAGTCTGGGGGAGGGTGGGCACAACCCACAACGGCGCCGCACCCGTGCGCACCGTACGGACCGGGAGCCTGGGCCCGGCAAGGGCGCCGTCCGTTGTGCCCACCCGTTCCGCCCCAGCGGAACAGTTGCCCACAACGGGGGGTGGCGGGGGGTGAGGGTGGGCGCCGCCTTGCGGAACGAAGGCCCACAACGGGGGTGGCGAGGCACTGAGGGTGGGCGCCGGCCCCGCGGAACGAAGGCCCACAACGGGGGTGGGGGAGGGAGGGGTGGGCACCGCCCGGCAGAGCGGGGGACCACGACGCCGGTGGGGCGAAGGGTGGGTGGACGCCGCGCCGGCGGAGCGGGGGGTCACAACTCGTAGGGGCGAGGGGCACCGACCCGGCGGAACCGGTGCCTCGACCCCCAGGGGCGGCCGCTCGTCGTCAAGGGCTTGGCGTCAGTTCCCGGGGCGGCGGCGTCGGGACCACGGGGCGGGCCGTCCAGGAGAGCAAGGCGCACAGCACCGCCGCGACGACCGCCACGGCGAACGCCGCCGCCGACCCGTACGTGTCCGCGAGCCTGCCCGAGAGGGCGAGCGCCAGCGCCTGCCCGCCGACGACGCCGCTCGTCAGAAACGCCATGGACTCGGCCAGCCGGGCCGCCGGGACGGTCCGCTCGGTGAGCCCGAAGACCGTGATCAGATGAGGCGCGTACGCGGCACCGAGGACGATCACGACCGCGTACAGCGCGACCAGCGAGTCGACGAAGACGAGCGGGACGGAGAGGACGACGAGCGCCGCCGTCGCCGCCCGCCACCGCGTCGCCAACCCGATCCGCGCGGGCACGGCCGCCATGGACAGCCCGACCGCGGCGCTCATCACCCCCATCGCGGCATAGACGAGCCCCGCCTGGGCCGGCGCCCCGAGCTTCTCGGTGAGCGCGGTGATCCCGGCCTGCGAGGCCCCGAACATGGCGCCCTGAAGCACCATCGTGATCCGCAGCGCGTACGCGGACCTCGGCAGCCGACCCCGTTCGGCGGCAGCCGTCCGGGTGGTGGCGGCCTTCGTACCGCCCTCGGCCGCGAGAGCCGACGGATGCAACGCGAAGGCGGCGCCACACGTGGCCAGGAGCCCCGCCGCGAGCAGCAGGGCCGCGGCCGGATGGGCGAGCGCCGCCGCGAGGCCGACGAAGGCCGGTCCGAGGACGAACGACACCTCGTCGAGCGTCCCTTCGAAGGACAGCACCGTCCCCACCGTCCGGTCGTCCGCGCCGGAACGACGGGCCAGGGCAACGGAGCGGACCCGGGCGAGCGGCCCGATCTGCGGGACGGTCGCCCCGGCCAGCGCGCCGAGGACCATCAGCCAGCCGGTCGCCGCGTGCGCGAGCGCCGCGAGGACGAGCGCGGCGACGGCCACCGCGTTGGCGAGGGACGCCACGAGGACCACCCCGCGCTGTCCCCGCCCGTCGGCGAGCCGGCCGATGACCGGTCCGGAGACGGTCTGCCCCGCCGCGAGCGCCCCTCCGGCGAGCCCCGCCGTCGTCAGTGATCCGCTCGTCTCGGCGACCAGGAGCAGGCTGCCGAGCTGGCACATGGCGGTGGGCAACCGCCCCATGAAGGAGAGGACCGGAAGCACAGGTCCGAGCAGGGAGAGGGTGTCGCGATACATGCGAAGCATCGGCCGAACGTAACGCGATGCACACGAACGGACGCATGAGGCGATGACACAGAAGCCTCCACGCCGGGTACGTACGTTCGCATGACGCCCTTGCCCACCGTCCCGACGGTCCCCACCGCCACCTATCGGCTCCAACTGCAGCCGGAGTTCCCCTTCTCGGCAGCCGAGCGGGCTGTCCCGTACCTCGCCGGCCTCGGGGTGTCCCACCTCCACCTCTCCCCCGTCCTGGAGGCCGTGCCAGGCTCCACGCACGGCTACGACGTGACCGACCACCGCACGATCCGGCAGGAGCTGGGCGGTGAGGAGGGGCTGCGGGCGCTCGCGGCGACCGCCCGGGCCCACGGTCTCGGCCTGGTCGTGGACCTGGTGCCCAATCACATGGCGGCGTCGCCCGCGCACAACCACGCGCTGCACGCGGTGCTCCGCGAGGGCCCGGACTCGGCGTACGCCCGCTGGTTCGACATCGACTGGGAGGCGGGCGACGGCCGGGTCCTGCTGCCCGTCCTGCCGGGACGACTGCCGGAGATTCGGGAGCGGATGCGGGTCTCCGACGGCGCGCTGCATCTGGACGGGCAGGCGTTCCCGCTCCGTGCGGGGACCGAGGGGCTTCCGCTGCCCGAGCTGCTCGACGCCCAGTGGTACCGCCTGGCCTGGTGGCGCCTGGCCCGCACCGAGCTCAACTACCGCCGGTTCTTCACCATTTCGGAGCTGATCGGGGTGCGGGTCGAGGACCCCGAGGTGTTCGGCGACACCCACGGCAAGATCGTGGAGCTGGTACGGGACGGGGTCATCGAAGGGCTGCGGATCGACCATCCCGACGGGCTCGCCGACCCGGAGGGCTATCTGGAGCGGCTGCACGAGGCGACGGGCGGCCGGTGCTGGACGGTGGTGGAGAAGATCCTCACCGGTACGGAGCCGCTGCCGCCGGCCTGGCCCGTGGCGGGGACCACCGGCTACGACGCCCTGCGGTATGTGGACGGGGTCTTCGTGGACGCGGCGGGTGCCGACGAACTCCTCGACGTGTACCGGGAGTTCGCCGGGCGGGCCGGGGACCGGGGCGGAATCTGGGAGGCGACGGCCCGCCGCGCCGCGTACAAGGTCGTGACGCACGAGCTGACCGCGGAGACGACTGCCCTGACCCGGATCGCCGGGCGGATCTGCGCCGCCGACCCGCAGCTGCGGGATCACGCGCCGTGGGCGCTGCGGACCGCGATCCGTGAACTGCTCGTCCGCGTCCCGGTGTACCGCACGTACCGGGCCGGCGGGGAGGCGGTCCTCACCCCGGACGCGGCGCGCGGGGCGAAGGCGGCCTTCGCGGTTCCGGAGGAGGCCGCGGCCGTCGACACCGTACGGGACCTGGCGCTCGGGCGGCTCGGCGACGGTCCCGAACACGTGGCGTTTCGGGCGAGGTTCGCGCAGACGTCCTCCGCGCTGCGGGCCAAGTCCGTGGAGGACACGGCCTTCTACCGCTACACCCCGCTGCTGTCGGCGAACGAGGTGGGCGGGGATCCCGGCCGTCCCGCCGTCGCGCCGGAGGAATTCCACGCGTACTGCCTGCGGCTGGCCCGGGACTGGCCCGCCACGGGGACGGTGCTGACCACGCACGACACCAAGCGCAGCGCGGACGTCCGGGCGGGGATCGCGGTTCTCTCCCAATGCCCGTCGGTCTGGGCCGCGTTGCTGGAGGAGGTGGCCGGGGTGCCGGCGCCCGATCCGCATCTGGCGTGGACGGCGTGGCAGACCGCGTTCGGCTTCGGCACCCCCGATCCGGACCGGCTCGGTCCCGCGGTGCTGAAGTCCGTACGGGAGGCGGGTCTGCACACCAGCTGGACGGAGCCCGATGCGGTGTACGAGCGGGCCGTGACCGACTTCGTGGCGGCGGGGCCCGGCCGGATTCCGCTGCGGGCGGCGTCGGAGGCGGCGTTCGCGCTGGAGCCGCACATCCGGGCGCAGATGCTGGGTGCGACGCTCGTGCAGCTGACGATGCCGGGTGTGCCGGAGCTCTACCAGGGGACGGAGCGGGAGTACCGGGCGCTGGTCGACCCGGACAACCGACGGCCGTTCGCGATCGCGCCGGACGACGACAAGACAGTGCTGGTCAGGGCGGCACTGCGGCTACGGCGCCGGCATCCGGAACTCTTCGGCGCGGCGGGAAGCTACATGCCGCTGCCCGCGTCCGGCGCCGCGGCGCCCCACTGCCTGGCCTTCACCCGAGGCGAGGGCGCCACGCCGGAGGTGGTCACGGCCGTCACCCGACTCCCCCTGCGCCTCGCGGAGGCGGGCGGCTGGCAGGACACGGAGCTGACCTTGCCACCGGGCCCGTGGTTCGACCTCCTGGACGGCGTACGGGAGTTCCCGGGCGGCACGGTGAAACTGACCGAACTCTTCGACGAACGCCCGGTGGCCCTGCTGAGCCGCAAGGCCGTGCGCGAGGGCGGCGCGCTGCGACACGCGTGAACCCCCGTCGGCCCACCCCCGTCATGGGCCTGGGCCGCGCCGGCACGGCGCCCACCCGTGCCTCGCCAGCCCCCGCTGTGGGGGGGCGCCCACCCCACCCCGTTGCAAGCAACTGCACCGCCGGGACGATTGCCCACAACCAGGCGGGGCAGGGATTGAGGGCGGGCACCGCCCTGCCGAAGAGGTGGCCGCGGGCGGGGTGAGGGTGGGATCCGCCCTGCGGAACGCCTGCCCACGACCCCGGGGTGAGGTGGGCGTCGACCGGTGGAACGGACCGATCGTGCCCCTAGCCCCCGGGCCGTACCAGGAGGTTCCGTGGGGCTCGGGTGATCACGCCCGTGCGTTCGGGGCGGAAGCCCTCCGCGAGGCGGAGGTGGGGCATCGCGTGGAACAGGGCCCGTAGGGCGTACTCGGCTTCCAGGCCCGCGAGGAGGACCGCGGGGCAGACGCCTCTGCCGTAGGTGAGTTGATCGGGGTCGTCGCGCAGCGGGTCGTAGCGGTCGGGGTCGCGGAAGCGCTCCGGGTCACGGCTCGCGGCCCCGATCAGCAGCGCGACGGGCTCCCCCGCCGGGATCGTGCCGCCGCTCACCCGTACCTCGGCGCCGGTGCGCCGGACCGCGATCTGTACGGGCGGGTCGCGGCGCAGCGACTCCGTCCAGGCGCGGGCGATCTGCCCGGCCGGGGCGTCCAGGAGGGCCGTCGCGTGCTCCCGGTCGACGAGCACGTTGGCGAGAAAGTTGGCGAGGGCCTTCTCCCGTACCGCGATCTGGCCCGTGCACTGACCGGCGAGCGCGGAGGCGGCGCGGCCGCGGACCAGCCGCATCATGTCCCGGTACGGCACTCCGACGGCGGCGGCGACGGTGCCGGCGGGCAGCCAGTGGCAGAAGTCCGCGACCAGGTCGGCCTGGCGACGGTCGGCGATGCGGCGGGCGAGGACGAAGGCGGTGCGGGCGGCGACGCTCCGGAGCTCGCCCTCGTCGACATCGACGTGTGTCTGCGCACACGGCGGGTCGCCGGGCCGGTGGCCGTGCGTGAAGCGGGCGTCGGTGAGGGCGCCGGCGACATCGGCGTACCGGCTGAGCACCCAGGCCCGCAGCAGCGGGTCGTAGGTGAGCGGGAACTCCTCCCGCAGCACCCGGTGGACGCGGTGCGGGTCCCGGCCGGCACCGGGATCGAGGGGGCTGGGCGCGACGGTCCGGCTCGGCGACCGCTCGGCGACGAAGGGCGCGTCCGCCCGGACCCGCGCGGCCCCGGGGCCGTTCGCCCATACGCGCGGGGCCTGCGCGGGCTCCATGCGCGGCACGGCCGCCCAGCCGTCCGGCCGTATGCCCGAGTTCGACTCGTCGTTCATCGTGCCCCCTGTCGGAACACCGTGAGTGCGTCTCCCCACCCCACCATCGGGTAGGAGCCACCGCAGCCCGCAAACCGCCGAACGGGTGACGGTGACGCGCCTTGGCGGGCGCGAGAGGGCCCCCGGAACGGCTCGCCGACTCCGCGGCGGTGGCCGTGCCGGCCGCCCGGGCCGGCTGGGGACGCGGCGTGACGTCCGGCCGGTCGGGACGGGTTCGGACGTCAGGGCGTTCGGGCCGGTGTCGGACACCCGGCCCGAACAGCCGGACGTCCGACACCGGACGCCCGGCCGGTCGGCCCCGCCCTCAGGCCTCCACCGGCGTCGCCGGTACCACCGGCGCCGGCACGCGCGCCGACCGGGCGGCCGTCGCCGGGCGTCGCGGCCACCAGGCACGCTCTCCCAGGAGGGCCATCGCCGACGGGAGGATGATCGCGCGCAGCACGATCGCGTCGAAGAGGACGGCGACCGTCAGGCCCACCGCGATCTGCTTCATCTCGATGCGGTCGATGAACAGGAAGCTGACGAAGACCGACACCATGATCACCGCGGCGCTCGTCACCACACTCGCCGAGCCGGCGATCCCGTCCACCACCGCCTGCCGCGTCGGCACCCCGCGCCCCACGGCCTCCCGGATCCGGCTGACCACGAAGATCTGATAGTCCGTGGAGAGCCCCACGAGGATCGCGAGCACCAACAGCGGCGTACGGGAGCCGACGAAGCCCAGCGACTCGAAGCCGAGCAGCCCCTCCGCCCAGGTCCCCTGGAAGACCAGTGTGAGCACGCCCCAAGCCACCAGCACCGCCGCCAGGTTGAGCAGCGTGCCGAGCGCCGCCATCACGACCGAGCGGAACGCGGCGTACATGATCGCCAGGGTGGCGAGGGCGACGAAGAGAATCACCCAGGGCAGCCGCTCCCGCTGATGCGCCGCGTAGTCCGCGCCGGCCGCGATCTCGCCGGACACGGCCCACTGCAGCCCCGGCACTCCCTCGACGGCCGCCGGCAGCAGCTGCCCGCGCACCTTCTCCAGGGAGCGGCTCGCCTCGTGCGAGTTCGCGGCGTACGGGACGGGCAGGGCCAGCAGCGCCGTGCGCCCGTCCTCGGCCGTCCGCACCACCGGCGCCCGGTCCTGCGCGAAGAGCGCGTCGCCGCGTGTGGCCTCGGCCAGCTTCCGAAGCGGCGCGGCCGGGTCCTCTCCCCGTACGAGGACGAGGTGCGCGGGCCCCTCGGAAGGGAAGGCCGTCACGAGCCGGTCGTACGCGGCGACGGCCGGGATGCTGTCCGGGAAGGTCTCCTTGCCCTCGGTGCCGAGCTTCATGCCCAGCGCGGGCGCGGCGAGCGCGACGGTGGCGACGAGACCGGCGATCAGAGCGACCAGCGGGCGGCGTACGACGGGCCCCAGCAGCCTGGTCCACAGGCGCCCCTCGCCGCCCGCGCGGCGCCGGCGGGCGAGCCGTCCGCCGTCCATCCGGTGGCCGAGCTTGGCCAGCAGGGCGGGCAGCACGGTGAGCGAGCCGCCGACGGCCACCAGCGTGACGAGGATCGCCCCGGTGGCGATCGAGGAGAAGATCACGTCGCCGACGAGGTACAGAGCGGCGAGGGAGAGGGCGACGGCGAGACCGGAGTCGACGACGGCCCGTCCCGAGGTCGCGGCGGCCAGTTCGACGGCCCGGGCGTGGGAGATCGTGCCGCCGGAGCGCTCGCGCTCCTCCCGCGCCCGCTTGAGGTAGAAGAGCGAGTAGTCGACGCCGACGGCCATGCCCATCATGAAGATCACGCTGAGCGCCGCACCGCCCGCGTCCGGGAAGACCCAGGAGGCGAGCCCGTACAGGCCGACCGAGCCCGCGAAGGCGAAGACGGCGAGCAGGACGGGGATGCCGGCGGCAAGGACCGCGCCGAAGACGACGAAGAGGATCAGGAAGGTGACCGGGAGGCTGATCATCTCGGTCCGCTGGAGATCCTGGCCCTGCTTGTCGTTGACGGCGACGGAGATGGAGGCGCTGCCCGTCTGCTCGATCCGCAGGCCCGGGTGGGCCTGCTGGACGGCGGCGGTCTGTGCGAGGAGCGCGTCGACGTCCTTCTTCGCGGTCTCCCGGTCCCCGCGCAGGGTGACGGCGATCCGCAGGGCGGCGCCGTCGCGGGTGGCGACCGGCTCGCCGACCGACTCGACGGCGGGCAGGCCGTCCATCCGGCGGCGGATCTCGCCCGCGGCGGCCGCGGGTTCCTCCCCGGCGGTCCGGGCCGTGCGCTCGATCAGCACCTGCTCGACGGGCGGCGGGGTCAGCCCGCTGCCCGAGGCCATGGCCTCGGCCCGTCCCGCCTCGCCGATCCAGAAGTCGGCGAACGAGCCCTTGTTCGTGCCGACCGCCGCCCCCGCGCCGATGCACAGCGCGAGGAGGAGCACCCAGCCGGAGATGGCCTTCCACGGGTGCGTGGCACACCACTGCGCCGTTCGGACCGTGACCGGAACTCTGTCCTGGGGCTGCTGACCTCGTGTTCTCATACGGGCCAGCCTCCCGTCGGAGGCGACACCGGTCACTGGTGGACTCCGGTGTCCCGACGGGGGGTTACCCCCACCCGCACGGGAAATCCCCTACCGAGCCCGGCCGTTGAGCGGCACGCCGGAGGGCCGTTCGGCAATACCCGGCCCGGCCGCCGCGCCGTTCAGCGAACCGACAGCCGGAACGACATCTGCCCGAACGCGACCATGTCGCCCGCCCGCACGGCCACGGCGCCCGTGACCCGGCGACCGTTGACGCTCGTACCGTTGGTCGACCCGAGGTCGCGCAGGACCCACATACCGCCCTGCAGGGAGAGTTCGGCGTGCAGCCTGGAGACCGTCTCGTGGCTCAGCCGCAGCCCGTTCGCCGGGTCGCGGCCGATCCGCAGCGGGTACGGACCCGGTTCGGGCAGCAGCAGCTTCGGCAGCCGCTCGGCCTGCCAGGCACGGCCGAGCTTGGCCGTGAACGCGGACATCTTCTCGACCGCGCCCACCACCCGCCGCGTCCAGCCGGACTCGGTCTGCAGATCGGCGGTGAGCAGGGCCAGTTCGTCCGGTCGGCGCGCGACGAGCGCGCGCTCCATCCGGTAGAGGAACGTGTCGTGCGAGAGCCTGCCCTGCGCGGCACCCTCACGGAGCAGCACCAGCGCACGGTCCCGCTCGGCGTCGGTAAGCCGCGCGGAGTGCGTGGAGAACTCGAAAGGCGTCGTCACACCGTGATTGTCGGTCCGAGGGGCCTGACGTGTCCAGAACGGGGCTCGTCACAAGGCCGGCCGGGGCGTGAGCGGCCTCGTGGACCCCCGGTTCCTCCTACCGGCTCGCGAGATCCCGGAGCGCCCGTTCGGATGCCGAGCCCGGTTCGGCGGCGAAGAGGTCGAGGCCGCAGCACGAGGGCGCGTCGGGCAGGGAGACGCGCTCGCCGTGCAGGGTCATCGCCCACGACCGGGTGGTGCAGCACGTACTCCCGGGACCGGACCTGGGCGACCGTGTGCTCCGCCCACATACGGGCGAAGTCCGGGCTCAGCTCCCGCAGGTGCTCGATGTGCGCCGCGAGTCCGGAGTCGCCCCGATACCGCCCGAGCAGAACGCGCAGATGGGCGACGTGCTCGGCCGCCGCCCGTTCCCAGCCGGTGCGGTGCAGTTCGCGCCCGTACGGCTCGGTGAACAGCAGGTGCGAGAGCGTGCGGCGGTGCTCCGTCCCCGCGGCGCAGATCGGCAAGCTCGTCGAGAGCGCGGTCCGCCGTCAGGCGGGCGAGGCCAGGCTCCCGAGCGCCAACTGACGCCGGAACAGGCCTGGACGTCGCCACCAAGATCGCTGATACGGTCTGCGCACTCGACTCCCTGGGGGATATGACGTGACCGCGTCCTCGAACAGCACGACCGACGGCCTGATGGTGCGCCCGCTCTCCGGGTCCGAGGAGCTGGACCTGTTCTGCCGGCTCAGCTACGTCCTCGACCACGAGCTCGAGGACGACCTCGCCACCGGCCGCCGCGTGCCGGCGTGGATGTGGGTCGCCCTGCGCGGCGACCGCGTGCTGGCCAGGCTCTCCTGGTGGACGAACCAGGAGGGCGGCGAGCCGCTCTTCCTCGACTTCTTCGACCTCGACCCCGAGCTGCCCGAGCAGGAGCGCGCCGAGATCGGCCTGCGGCTCCTGGAGACGGCGACAGCCGCGGTCGTACCGGCGGGCACGGCCCGCCCCGAGTTCAACCGGTACATGCCGCCGGACTGGCGCGAGGTACCGGAGACCCGCGCCCGGCTGGAGACGCTCTTCGGCGTCCTGGAGGCCTCCGGGGCCCGCCCGCTGGTCGAGCGGCTGCGCCTGGAATGGCGCCCCGGCACCCCCCTGCCGGAGCCGAAGGGCCGTCTGGAGTTCCGCCCGGTGCGCGATCGCGAGGACCTCGTCGCGCTGATGACCCCGGTCATGGAGGGCACGCTCGACGCGCACGGGCAGGCCGACCTCGGGTCCGGCATGTCGACCCGCGAGGCGGCGGAGCAGCACTACGACGAGGAGTTCGCGCACTACACCTCGCCCCAGGAGTGGTGGCAGGTCGCGCAGCTGCCGGAGAGCGGCGAGCCGGTCGGCTTCGTCGTGCCCGCCCGGAACCACTACAACCACACCATCGCCTACATCGGTGTGCTCCCCACACACCGCGGCAAGGGCTACATCGACGACATCCTCGCCGAGGGCACCCGCATCCTGGCCGGTCAGGACGTGCCCCGCATCCGTGCCGCGACCGACCTGGGCAACGTACCGATGGCGAAGGCCTTCGCCCGCGCGGGTTATGTGAACTTCGAGCGGCAGATCGACTTCGTGTGGGACACGCCGGGCGCGGCCCAGTCCTGACTGCCAGGATGGACGCCGTAGTCGCTGTCGCTGTTGCCGTGGCGTGTCGTCCATCGACGAGGGGATCCGACCGGTGCTGTTCGAGGTGTGGGCCCCGCAGGCCCGTGACCGGGTGACGCTGGAGCTGAACGGCACCGGGCAGCCCATGGAGCGGGACGCCGAGCGGGCCGGCTGGTGGACCGGGGTCGCGGCGGCCGAGGACGGCGACCGCTACGGCTTCTCCCTGGACGGCGGTCCCGTACTGCCCGACCCTCGGTCCCGCCGCCAGCCGGACGGTCCGGACGGGCTCAGCGCGGTCGTCGATCACTCCGCGTACGTCTGGTTCAACGAGTCGCCGCGGCTGCGGCTGCGCGCCGGGGTCCTGTACGAGCTCCACATCGGGACCTTCACCCGCGACGGGACCCTGGACGCGGCGGCCGAGCGGCTCGGGGAGCTGGCGGGGCTCGGCATCACCCATGTGGAGCTGATGCCGCTCTGTCCTTTCCCGGGGGTTCGCGGCTGGGGGTACGACGGCGTCGCGCCGTGGGCGGTCCATGAGCCGTACGGCGGGCCGACCGCGCTGAAGCGGTTCGTCGACACCGCGCACGGCCTCGGGATGGGGGTGGTCCTGGACGTCGTCCACAACCATCTCGGCCCGTCCGGGAACCATCTGCCGTCCTTCGGCCCGTACTTCACCGACACGCACCACACGCCGTGGGGCGCGGCCGTGAACCTGGACGCGGCGGGTTCGGACGAGGTCCGCACGTATCTGGTGGACAGCGCGCTCGCCTGGCTCCAGGACTACCGGATCGACGGACTCCGTCTGGACGCCGTACACGCCCTGGTGGACGACCGGGCGCTGACGTTCCTGGAGGAGCTGAGCGAGGCGGTGGACGAGCTGGCGCGGGAGCAGGGCCGCCAGCACTTCCTGATCGCCGAGTCCGACCTCGCCGATCCTCGGACGACGAGCCCGCGCGTCTCGGGCGGTCTCGGCATCCACGCCCAGTGGAACGACGACTTCCACCACGCCCTGCACACCACGCTGACCGGTGAGTCCCAGGGCTACTACACCGACTTCGCGCGTGCCCCGCTGGCCGCGCTCGCCAAGACGCTGACCCACGTCTTCTTCCACGACGGTACGTACTCGAGCTTCCGGGGCCGTCGCCACGGACGGCCGGTGGACCGGGTCCGTACCCCCGCTCACCGCTTCCTGGGGTACGCCCAGACGCACGACCAGATCGGGAACCGGGCGCTGGGCGACCGGCTCTCCGCGACCCTCTCCCCCGGCCTGCTCGCCTGCGCGGCGACGCTCGTCCTGACCGGGCCCTCGGTCCCGATGCTCTTCATGGGCGAGGAGTGGGGCGCGAAGACGCCCTGGCAGTACTTCACCGACCACACGGACCCGGAGCTGGCGGAGGCGGTACGGCGGGGCAGGCGGCGGGAGTTCGCGGAGCACGGCTGGGCGGAGGAGGACATCCCCGATCCCCAGGAGCCCGCGACCCGGGACCGCTCCGTCCTGGACCGTACGGAGCGCGAACGAGCCCCGCACAACCGGCTGCTCGCCTGGCACCGCGAGCTGATCGCGCTGCGCCGTACCCTGCCGGACCTCACCGACCCGGACCTGGCCGCGGTCCGGGTCGCGTACGACGAGGAGGCCCGCTGGCTGGCGTTCCGTCGCGGGGTGCTGCGGATCGCGGTCAACCTGGGCAAGGAACCGGTGGAGATCCCGCTCGGCACGAACGGCCGTGACCGCGTCCTCGCCGCCTGGGAGCCGGTCGATGCCCCGGGCTCGGACGGCCTGCTGCGGCTGCCGGCGGAGTGCGCGGTGGTGCTGACGGACGGGTGAGCCGGGCGGTTGGTGAGCCGGGCGGGGCGGAGCCCTGAGCCAATTGGATCATGATCCGGCCTGTCTGCGGCGCGAGCCCGCCGTCCCGTGGTGGGCTGTGGCCGGTGGGGGGCGTCCGGTACGTCGGCCTCCTCTCGGGGACTCGCACATGACCACGCTCGTCACCATCGCCGCCATGGCCGTCGCGCTCGCCGTCGGTCTGATCGCCAATCGGGTGCGGAGCAGACGCACCGCGGACGAGCAGGAGGACGCCGAAGCGTCCGTCAGCGATCTCATCAGCCCGCTGGAGACCCTCGCCGTGCTGCTCGTCGCGTTCGTCATCGTCGTCGCGGCCGAGTCGTTCGGCGCTGCCGGCGCCGCCGTCGCGACGGAGGCGCGGCGGGTCGACCAGCTCTACGAGGTGGCCGACTACGCGCCCGAGCCGCAGCGGCAGCGGCTGCAGGCCGCCTCGGTCTGTTACGCGCGGGCGATCCAGACCCATGAGTGGCCCGCGATGGAGAACGGCGGCGAGGCCTCGCCCCGCGCCTCCCAGTGGTCCACCGAGTTCCGCAGGTCGTTCAAGGAGCTCGCCCACCAGGAAGACGCCACCTTCGACGTGCTGGTACAGGCCGACGACGAGCGCTCCACGGCCCGGCACACCCGGCTCGGGGAGGCGACACCCGCGATCCCCACCGTCGTCTACTGGTTCATGGTCGTGTCGCTCGCCGCGACGGTCGGCGCCTTCGCCTTCGGCCTGCCCCGTAGACGGGGCCCTGCGCACCTTCTCCTGTTGTCGACCCTCGCGGTCCTGTTCACCGGCTCCCTGCTGCTGATCGAGGACATCGACCGGCCCTTCGACGGCCAGATCCGGGTCACGGGCGACGCGATGCGGGGGACGGCGCAGGACATCTCCGAGGACTTCGCCGAGGACCACCCGGGGGCCGCGCTCCCCTGCGACGAGGGCGGCACACGCACCACCTGATCACTCCACGATCGCCATCGCGTGCGGCGTGTTGTTGAAGCGGCGACCGCCGCCGGCACCGCTCTGGCCGTCCTCCGTCGCCGTGACGATGTCCTCGATGCGGACGCCGAAGCGGCCCGGGAGATAGACACCGGGCTCGATCGAGAAGCACATGCCCGGCACGATCGGCCGCTCCTCGCCCTCGATCATGTACGGGGGTTCGTGGGTGGTGACACCGATGCCGTGGCCGGTGCGGTGGATGAAGTACTCGCCGTAGCCCGCGTCCGTGATCACCTTGCGGGCCGCCCGGTCGACGTCCTGGCAGGCCACTCCGGGCCGGACGGCCTCGAAGCCGGCCTGCTGGGCCTCCCGCACCAGGTCGTGGACGCGCTGCTCCTCGGCCGTCGGCTCGCCGACATGGACGGTACGGGTGGTGTCGGAGCCGTAACCGTGCTTGAGGCCGCCGAAGTCGAGGACGACCATGTCGCCGCGCTGGATGAGCCGGTCCCCCGCCTCGTGGTGCGGGTTCGCGCCGTTGGGGCCGGAGCCGACGACGGTGAAGTCGACCTGGGAGTGGCCGAAACGCATGAGCAGCGCGGCGAGGTCGGCCGCGACCTCGGTCTCCCGCCGGCCCGCGAACCGGACCTTCAGGATCTCGCCGTACGCCTGGTCGGCGGCGGCGCCCGCGGCCGCGATCCGCTCCAGTTCGTGCGCGTCCTTGACCGCCCGCAGCATCGGCAGTGCCTCGGTCAGGGAGACGTACGAGGTGCCGGGCAGCTCCTTCTGCAGCCCGAGGAGGTGCATCGCCCAGGCGTTGTCGCTGACGCCGAAGAGCCCTTCGACGTCGAGGAGGGGTGCGGTGACCGTGTACGGGTCCTTGCCGTCGGTCCAGTCCCGCAGCCTGAGCGCGGCGGCGCCCGGGGCCTTCTCGGCGTCCGGGGCCTCCAGGGTCGGTACGACGAGGACCGGGTCCTGGCCGGCCGCGATGACGAGGACGGTGAGCCGCTCGGTGACCGCGGTCGGCTGATAGCCGGTCAGATAGACCAGGTCCGGGCCGGGCGCGACCAGGACGCCGGCGAGTCCGGCGTCGGCCGCCGACGCGGCGGCGCGCTCCATCCGGGCGCGGTAGTCCTCGGCCGTGAAAGGGGCGGGCGTACGGGACTCAGGCGTACTCGACATGGGGTCATCCTGCCCGCCGGGCCCCCGGGACGCGACCGCTCAGCGCCGGTCCGGTCCCGGCCCCTGGGCGATGAGGCGTTCGAGCAGCTCGTGGAACTCCTCGCCGACGACGATCCGCAGCTCCCCGCCGTCCTCGTCCCGGTCGCTGAGCTGGGTGAGCGTGCCGCCGCGCCACCAGAAGACGTACGGGCTGATGGCACCGGGGGTGTCCTCGTAGCCGGAGGCGGCGAACGAGGCCATCGCACCGAGCGCGGGCACGATCGTGGTGTCGCGGATCGGGTGGAAGGCGAGTTGGTGGCGGAACGGCATCGCCACCAGGGCTCCGTGCTCGCCGAGCGGCTGCCCGGTGACGCGCCGTACGACCGTGTCCAGGTCCAGGACGCGGCTCGCGGTGTAGAACGAGTCGCCGAGGATCACCTCGAAGCACATGCCGTCGGCGTCGCGTACCGTCTCGTGGCCCTCGACGGGCAGCCCGCGCAGGTTGGCGAGCGCCCGGTCCCGCAACCGGTCGACGTCGCCGAGCGGTTCAAGGGCCTCGTCGGTGAGCATCATGACGCTCTCCGGCAGGTCGAGGGCGAGGATCTCGTACAGTCCGGGCGCGACGCTCCGTGCGTAGCCGAAGGTCCCGGGGTCGATGCCCTCGCCGCTGACCACCCGGGGGTAGAGCTGGGCGCGGATCTGCTCGGGCGGGAGGGTGTCGAGCGCGGAGGGGCCGTCCATGGTGCGAAGCACGAGGCCGACATGGCGGCGGATGAGCGCGGGCCAGGCGCGCGGTCCACGCCGGTCGTTGTGGCAGACGGCGGCGAGGTTGCCGAGACCGAACTTGCGGCCGTCGGCGTCGCTCACCAGGTCGGCGTAGACGGTGACTTCGAGACCGAGTTCGGCGAAGGCCTCGCGGACCCGACTGCGGAAGAGGGCGGCCTCGCGCTCGGAGAAGTACGAGAACTCGGGGTCCCTGGGCGCATCGTCACCGTCACGCTTGGGTCCTCGCCGGAACAACCCCACGTCCGCCCGCCTTCCGTCGCCTGGGGAACAGCCTAGGGGGTGTCGAGTGGATCAGGTGGGGAGTCGCCAAGTCGACTCCGTGACCAGGAAGGCTGCCAACTCGGCGGCCGGTGAGCCGGGTTCGACGCCGGTGTGGAGGAGTTCGGTGCGGTGCACGAGGCGGGGCGCGCTCAGTGGTACGGCGACGGCGCCGGCGATCGCTCCGGCGAGGGAGACGGGCAGCAGCGTCAGGCCGTGGCCGACGGCGGCCAGCGCGCCGAGGGTGCGGGTGTCGGTGCCTTCGTAGAGCAGGGCGGTACGGAAGCCGTGGCCGGCGGGGCCGCCGTGCGCGGCGCGCAGCCCGTCGAGCGGGATACCGGCGTCGGGGGCGTCCAGCCAGCGCGCGTCGACGAGATCCGCGAGACGCAGTCCGGGGCGGCCGGCGAGCGGATGGCCGGCGGGCAGGACCACGGCGAGCGGCTCCTCGGCGACGCGCACGGCGGTGAGCGGGGCGACGTCGGGGAGCCGCAACGGGTCGCTGGGCGAGGCGAGTCCGTCGACCAGACCGAGATCGGCGGCTCCGGTCGCGACGGCCGCCGGCACCTCGTCGCGGGGCAGGGTGCGCAGGGTGACGCCGGAGGCGGGAAGTGCGGCGAGCGTTCGGGGGTGCAGGGCGAGCGGGGCGATGGCGAGGGTCAGCGTCTCGCGGGGCGCGGCGGCGAAGCGGGCGAGGTCGGCGCGGGCGGCGTCGAGCCTCAGGAGGAGGGACCCGGCGTGTTCGAGCAGGCGCTCGCCCGCCGGGGTGGGGACGACGGGGCGGCGGCCGAGCAGCGGCAGTCCGAGGTCGTTCTCCAGGGCGGCGATGTGCTGGGAGACGGCGGACTGGGTGTAGCCGAGGTCGCGGGCGGCCTCGGAGAACGAGGCGAGCCGGGCGACGGTGACGTACGTACGGAGGAGGTGCGGGTCCATGGTCATAAGTGTTCACGATGGAGAGTGCAGGAATCATCGTTGGACGTGAACATGGGCGGGCGAGCAGCATGGTCGGCATGACGAAGACATCCCGTATCGCCCTGATCGGCGACCGTTCCCCGCATGTGAAGTCCCATGTCCGCATCCCTCTGTTGCTGGAGGCGCTGGCCGAGCGCGACGGCCTCGTGCTCGACGCGTACTGGATCCCGACCGGGGATGCGGAGGCGCCCGGAGCGGTGAAGGGCTTCGACGCGGTGTGGGTGCTGCCGGGGAGTCCGTACGCGAGCGAGGCGGGCGCACTGGCGGCGATCCGCACGGCGCGGGAGGACGGGATTCCGTTCCTCGGCACGTGCGGGGGCTTCCAGCACGCGCTGCTCGAGTTCGCCCGCGACGTCTGCGGTCTGAGCGGCGCCGCGCACGCCGAGAACGACCCGGCGGCGGCCGGCGACGACCTGCTGATCGCGCCGCTCGCCTGCTCCCTGGTCGGCCATGAGGGGGCGGTGCGGGTGACACCGGGCTCGCTCGCGGAATCGGTGCTCGGCGCCGAGCGGACGACGGAGCGGTACCACTGCAACTACGGCCCGGACAGCCGCCATCTGGACACGTTGCGGGCCCACGGCCTGCGCTTCACGGGCGAGGACGACGAGGGCCAGGTCCGGATCGCGGAACTGCCCGGGCACCCGTTCTTCCTGGCGACGCTGTTCCAGCCGGAACTGGCGGGCGACGGCTCGCGCCCGCACCCGATCATCCGGGCGCTGGCGCGGGCGGCGACGGAGCGTGCGCGGTAGGGCGGCGCCGTCATGTGGGCAGGCCCCGTACCACAGGGCCTCGGACGGCGCCGCCCGACGTGCGGACCGACCCCCGCCTACACGGCGTCGCGGCCGAGTTCGTGGCGGTCGACGGCTTCGCGTACGGCGTCGGCGAAGCCGTTCCAGAAGTGGGCCTCGTCGGCGGAGCCCTTGCCGGCGGTCGCCCTGCGGTCGACGGCGCTGCCGAAGGTGCCGAACATCGCCTTGCGCAGCTCGGTGGAGATCTCCAGCTGGGCGCCGGCTCCACTGCTCGTGCGGTTGACGATGTTCGCCGGATCGTCGCCGTTCAGCGGGGAGTCGACGCCCGCGACGACCACCTTCACGTCGAGCCGGGGATCGCTGTTTCCGGTGGTGAGCCCGTGTGTGGCGAAGGCGGATGCCAGGTTGCGCATCAGCCGCTGGTCGCGGCCGCCGATGAGGATCTGCTTGGCCGGGCCCGTCTCGGGGGCGAAGCCGTGCAGGGAGACGGCGTACAGGTTGTTGCCGCAGACGGCCAGGGCGGCCGGGTCGTCGCAGTGGGTCGAGGTGACGTGCAGGTCGCTGGACGAGGCCAGCCCCTCGAACATCCAGTAGTCGCGCTGCGGCACTCCGGGCACGGCCGCAGGGGCGGTTCCTGCGCCGGTGAGCGTGTAGCCGGCGATGGCGAGGCACAGCTCGCTGGTGCCCGCCTCGATGCCGCCGCCGTGCGGCGCGATGATCGCCGTACTGCGGACGGGCTCGCTCGTTCCGCTCGCGTTGTCGAGCAGTTCCGCCGGGGCGCCGCGACGGAAGCGGCGCATCCAGTGGACGCCCTCCTGGTAGGTGGCGCTGCTGTACAGCGCCGTGTTCGAGGGGAACTCGGCGGCGGAGGTGGCCGCGGCGGCGGTACTGCCGTTCCCCGCAAGGTCGTTGAGCAGGGGGAGGCCGGCGGCCGCGGCCGCCATGGAGGTCAGGATGGTGCGGCGACTGGTGGCGTTCATGCGGTGATCATGTCCGATGGGCGGGGGACGGCTCCCGAGGGGGTCAGTTCATGGGTACGACGAGGTGGGCGCGGTGCCGGCCGCGGGCGACGAGCCGGGCGTTGGACTCGTCGGATTCCTGGACCCAGCGCTCGGCGTGGGCGCGGTCCTTGCCGAAGCGGACATGGCGCTCGACGAGCCGGGGCACCCGGCGGCGGTCGTCGAGCTCCAGGTACCAGGCCTCGTCGAGGAGCGGCAGGACCGTGGCCCAGGTGCCCTCGTCGTGGAGCAGGTAGTTGCCCTCGGTGACCACGAGCGGGACGTCGGGGGCGACCGGTATCGCGCCGGCGACGGGCTCCTCCAGGGCCCGGTCGAAGGCCGGGGCGTAGACGGTGGTGCCGGGCTCGGGGGCGCGCAGGCGGGCGAGGAGCGCGGTGTACCCGGCGGCGTCGAAGGTGTCGGGCGCGCCCTTGCGCTGCTCGCGCCCGAGCCGCTCCAGCTCCCGTTGGGCGAGATGGAAGCCGTCCATCGGCACGAGGGCGGCGAGACCGTCGAGCCGGGCGACGAGTCGGGCAGCGAGCGTGGACTTCCCGGCTCCCGGAGCCCCGGCCAGCCCCAGGATCCGCCGCCGGCCGGGAACGGCGAGCAGCCGGGCGCGGGCGGTGAGCTCGGTCAGCGACTGGGCGTCCATGGGGTGCATTCTCGCACCGTGTGGCGCCCTCGAAGTCATACGTATAACCTGAGCGCATGTCCTCCATCGCTCTCGTCACCCTCGTCGTCCGTGACTACGACGAGGCCATCGCCTTCTACACCGACGCCCTCGGCTTCGGCCTCGTCGAGGACACGGATCGCGGCGACGGCTCCCGCTGGGTCGTCGTCCGCCCCGCGGGCGGCCCCGCCGGTACGGGCCTGCTGCTCGCCCGCGCGAAGGACGCCGCCCAGGAGTCCGCCGTCGGCGCCCAGACGGGCGGCCGCGTCGGCTTCTTCCTCCACACGGACGACTTCGCCCGCGACCACGCCCGGATGACGGCGGCCGGCGTCCGCTTCCTGGAGGCCCCCCGCCACGAGCCGTACGGCTCGGTCGCGGTCTTCGAGGACCTCTACGGCAACCGCTGGGACCTGCTGCAACCGGCGGCCTGAACGGGGCGCGGGGCCTCTCCCGAGGTACGGAACCGCCAGGCCGCGGAAGACGTCATCCGGGCAAGGGCGCCGCATCAACCGCGAGGCTCTGAGCAGCCCGGACCGCATCGTCCAGGTCAGGGGCGGCCGGCACACAGAAGGGGGGGCGGCACACCGGGGTGACGGATGTGCGCGAGGGACGGCGGGCGGGCGTTGCCGAGCGGGTCGGAGCCGTCGTCTGTGCCGGCGTCCTGGTCGTGGGCATCTCGTGACGGGCTACGTCCTCCTGGACCACCGAGCCGGACGGCTCCTGGGACCGGCAGGCCGTCACCGACTCGGGCTTCGCCGCGGGGTTCGGCCTGGCCCTGTCCGTGGTGACCGTGCTGCTGACGCTCTGGTTCGTGAAGGCGGAGTGGCTGCGGATGTGGTGGTACGCGATCCCGGCGGCGGCCCCCGCCGCGGCGGTCCTGCGGCTGACGCTCCTGGCGCCCGAACTCTGACAACGGTCGTGTGCCGCCGCGACAGCGGTCGCGTGCCGCCGCCCTGGAGATCCTCCCGGGCGGCGGCACGCATGGCCTGCGGCGATCAGCGCCTGGACCACCACGATCGGCCGGCCTGGGCCGTGCGGATGTCTGTCACGTTCGCAAGGCCGCCGCCGTCCGACGGCCGGCTGTGGGGCTCCACCCGCTTCAGGTAGGCCCGCCAGGGTCCGTCCGCCATCTCCAGCTGCACGACGACCGGGCCCTCGGGCAGGGGGACGGTCTCCCGCCGCTTGCCGATCTCGTTGACCACGTTCTCGTCCGTGGGCAAGCACGTGTAGTCGTCGTGACCCGCCAGCTCATAGAGGTTGACGATGAGGTTGTCGTCCCCGCGGTAGTGGATGGCGAGGTCGGCCGTGCCCGCGGTGTGCAGCAGAACGTCGGGGCCTCGGCACTCCACCTGCTCCTCCGTCAGGCGCGTCGCCGCCGCCAGCGGCAGCACCTGGAGCTGCCAGGGGGGCCCTCCGCCTTCAACCGGAGCCGCAGACGACCGTTCTCGGGGACCTGGGTGAGCACGCGGCCCCGGTAGTTCTCCTCGGTGCTGTTGACGAGGGTGTCCCCCTCCTTGTTGAACCGGGTGAGCGGCCACAGTCCGGTGTAACCGTCGCCCCGGATGGCGAGGTCGACGACGACCGGCCCCGGCGGGAGCCCCTCCACGGTGATCACGTCGTTGTCCCGACCGGTCTGTGTGTACGGCTCGAAGACCGCGCCGAACGTCCAGGCCCTCGCTTCCGCTCCCGCAGGAGCCGGTACGGGATGCGGCGGAAGCGGCTCGGACACCGGAGCCTGGGCGGCTGCCGGGACCTGGAACGGAACCGAGGCCGGGAGCGGAGCCGGGGCAGGCGCCGCCGGAGCCGGGACCTGGAACGGGACCGGCGCGGGCGCCGCCGCGGCCGGGGGCCGGAACGGGACCGGCGCGGCCGCCGCCGCGGCCGGGGGCCGGAACGGGACCGGCGCGGGCGCCGCCGGAGCCGGGGTGTTCTGTGCCACGTCCACCCCGTGGTCCGTCGCCAGGCCGTCGAGGCCGTTCAGGTAACCCTGGCCCATCGCACGGAACTTCCAGCCCCCCGCCCGCCGGTACAGCTCCGCGAGGACCATCGCGGTCTCACCACCCGCGTCGGTCACGTCGTACCGCGCGACCGACGTACCGTCCGGCGCGAACGCCTCCACGGACAGCCCGTTCACGTCCCGCATCGCGCCGCTCTCCGTCGACCCGACCACGAGGACACGGGCGACCTCCCCCTCGACCGCGGTGAGGACCGTCTCCAGCCACACCGTGCCGTTCTCCTCCCCGAGCAGCCGTACGGCGCCTGACGGATGGACCGGAGCACCGTGGAACACCATGTCCCCGTCCCCCCGGACCCGACCCGTCTCCGTCAGGAGCAGCGCCGCGACATCCACCCCGTTCCGTACCGCGATCCGTAGCGGCACCGTCGGAACGAAGGCATTGCCTCCCTTGATCATTTCCCCTCCCCGAAATCGATCACCCATGGATCTTCCGATCACGTTGGCCCGTGAGACAAGGCTGACGTGCCGCGTTGTTAGGGTTGCGCGAGCGACGAGAGGCGGGGGCCATGGCGATCGACGCCCACTTGAAGGTGTCCGAGGACGATCTCACTCGGCCGGCGGACGACTTGGACGAGATGCAGCGTCATCTCGATGGTCAGGTAAGGCGGATGGACGGCATCGTCGATCGCATCGAGGCCGGCTGGAAGGGCGACACGGGGAAGGCGCATCGCGCCCTACCCCGCCGCGCGCACCGCACCGCATCGCCCCCGCACCGCCCGCACCGCCCGCACCGCCCCCGCACCGGCCGGCCGGGCGCGGCGCGGCCCGTCTGAACCCCTCTTCTCCTCCTCCGGAACGAGCGCACCCCACCATGGCCTTCACCCGACACCTGCGGTCCGCCGCGCCCCCCACCGCCGTTTCGGCCGGCTTTCTCGCCATGCTCATCGGTGTCACCAGCTCCGTGGCCGTCGTGTTCACCGCCGCCAAGGCCGCGGGGGCCACCTCCGCGCAGCTCACCTCATGGGTCTTCGCGCTGGGCATAGGCATGGGCATCACCTGTATCGCCCTCTCCCTGCGCTACCGCGCGCCGATCGTGACGGCCTGGTCGACGCCGGGTGCCGCTCTGCTCGCCACCGGGCTGCAGGGGGTGACGATGGCGCAGGCCGTCGGGGCGTTCCTGCTGTCCGGCGTGCTGATCGTCATCAGTGGGGTCACCGGCTGGTTCGAGCGGATCATGAACCGGATTCCGGTCCCGCTCGCCTCCGCGCTGCTCGCCGGGGTGCTCCTCCAGTTCGGCACCGAACTGTTCACGCAGATGGAGCGGAACGGTCTGATCGCCGTCCCCATGTTCCTGGCGTATCTCGTGGGCAGGCGCTGGTTCCCCCGGTACTCGGTCGTCGTCGCGCTCGTCGCCGGGATCGCGGCGACCGCGTGGCAGGGTTCCTGGAAGCTGGACGGCTTCGAACTCACGCTGGCCGAACCGTCCTTCGTACGACCCGAGTTCAGCTGGCAGGTGCTCGTCGGTGTCGGTCTGCCGCTCTTCGCGGTGACGATGGCCTCGCAGAACCTGCCGGGGGTGGCCGTCCTGCGCAACGCCGGCTATTCGACGCCGATCTCGCCCCTCCTCACCTGGACGGGTACGGTCAACACCGTCCTCGCGCCCTTCGGTTGCTTCGGCCTGAACCTGGCCGCGATCACGGCGGCGATCTGCAGCGGCGAGGCCGCCCACCCCGACCCGCGCAAGCGCTGGGTCGCGGGTGTCTGGGCAGGCGTCTTCTACCTGCTGGTCGGCCTCTTCGGCGGAACGGTCGGCTGGCTCCTCACCGCGATGCCGCCGGCGCTGGTCCTGGGCATCGCGGGCATCGGTCTCCTCGGCACCATCGGTAGCTCGCTCACCTCGGCGCTGCTGGACGACCGTCTCCGCGAGCCGGCCGTGGTGACGCTGCTCGCCACCGCGTCCGGCCTCACGCTCTTCGGTATCGGCTCGACGTTCTGGGGTCTGCTGGCGGGCGTCCTGACACTCGCGGTGGGCGACCTCGCCCGCCACAGGTCCGGGAAGCAGGCGGACCAGGAGCCGCACGCCGCCACCCCCGAGGAGGCGAAGAGCCACTGAGCCTCAGAGCGACCGCGCCAGCTCCGCCGCCCGTGCGAGGTGCTCGTCCCTGAGGGTTGCCCACTCCCCCGCGCGCGTGGCCGACCCACCCAGGACGACGAACTCGCTCGTCTTCGCGCGCGCGCCGATCCGGTCGGTGAGCATGACGGTCCTCATCGCCTCGTGACATCCCGACGCGTCGAGTTCGGCGACGGTGTACCCGGCCGTGCACAGCACCAGCGCCTTCCGCGCCACCGCGACCCCGGCCGGCTTGTACGCGAACCCGACCGTCCACACCCGGTCGAACCAGCCCTTGAGCCGCGCGGGGCAGTCGGCCCACCACACCGGATAGACGAACACCCACATGTCGGCGGCCGCGAGCCTGGCGTGCTCGGCGGCGACGTCGTCGGGAACGGCCGCTTCGGCACGGCGCCCGGACTCGCGCTCGTACTCGTCACGTGTGAGCTCCGATCGGAACCCGATCGCGTCGAGGTCCGAAACGGTGTGCGTATGTCCGCCCTCGACGAGCCCACCGATGAACGCGCCGAGCACCTCACGCGTGAAGCTCCGCTCACTCGGGTGCGCGTAGACGATGTGGACGTGGGTCACGATCTCTCTCCCTCCGCCTGCTGCCAGGCGTCCAGGATCTCGTGCGGGACGCGTCCGCGGTCGGGTACCTCGTAACCGTTGGCTCGCGCCCACGTTCGCACGACCCGGGTACTGACGGATCGTCCGGTCAGTGCACTCGGGAGCCGCGTCCGGCTACGAATCCGATCCCGGCGTCAGCCGCAGCGAGATCGAGTTGATGCAGTAGCGCTGGTCAGTCGGCGTGGGGTAGCCCTCGCCCTCGAAGACATGGCCCAGGTGCGAGCCGCAGCGCGCGCACCGCACCTCGGTGCGGAGCATGCCGTGCGAGCGGTCCTCGATCAGTTCGACGGCGGCGCTGTCCTTCGGGTCGAAGAAGGACGGCCAGCCGCAGTGCGACTCGAACTTCTCGGTCGAGGTGAAGAGCTCGGCGTTGCACGCCCGACAGGAGTAGACGCCCTTGGTCGTGGTGTCGGTGTACTCACCCCGGAACGCGGGCTCGGTGCCCGCCTGGCGCAGTACCTGGTACTCCGCCGGGGTCAGCTCCGCACGCCACTGCTCGTCCGGCTTCTCGACGTCGTACGACATGAGCTCTCTCCCTCTACTTCGACAGGTGGGCGAGGATCCGCGGTCCGAGGTCCGTGACGTCGCCCGCGCCCATCGTGAGAACGAGATCACCGGGCTTGGCCATTCCCGCGATCACCTCCGGGACGGTCTCCTTGTCGTTCACGGCCGTCACGTCGGCGCCGGCGGCGCGGGCGGCCGTGATGATCAGCTCGCTGGTGATGCCCGGGATCGGGTCCTCGCGGGCCGGGTAGATGTCGAGGACCACGGAGGCGTCGGCGAGGGCCAGGGCGTCGCCCATCTCCTTGCCGAGCTCCTGGGTGCGGGAGAAGAGGTGGGGCTGGAAGACGACCAGGAGGCGCGAGGCTCCGGCCGCGCCGCGCATCGCCTCCAGGTCGGCGGTCATCTCGGTGGGGTGGTGCGCGTACGAGTCGATGACCTGGACGCCCGCCGCCTCGCCCTTCAGCTGGAGGCGCCGGCCGACACCGGTGTACGCGGTGAGGGCGTGGGCCAGCTCGGCGGGGTCGATGCCGACGCGGGCGCCGGCGGCGAGTGCCGCGGCGGCGTTGTGGGCGTAGTGGCGACCGGGGACGGAGACGGTGAAGGTGTGCTCGACGCCGTCGAGGACGACCACGACCTCGCTGGTCATGCCGTTCGGCACGATCGAGCGGATCCACACGTCGGAGGTCTCGGCCTCGCCGACGGTGACGACGTCCAGTCCCTCACGGTGCGCGACCCGGGCGGCCAGCTCGCGGGCGCCGGAGTGCTCGCCGACGACCAGGGTGCCGCCGGGGCGGATCTTGGCGGCGAACGCCTCGAAGGACTCGTAGATCTCGTCCATCGACGCGTAGTTCGCGTGGTGGTCAAGCTCCACGTTGAGGACGATCGCGACCTCGGGGTCGTACTTCTGGAAGCTGCGGTCGCTCTCGTCGGCCTCGGCGACGAAGACCTCCCCCGCACCGTGGCGGGCGTTGGTGCCGGGGCCCGCGAGGTCGCCGCCGATGGCGTACGAGGGGTCCAGGCCGAGCTCGGTGAGGGCGACGGCCAGCATGGAGGTGGTCGTGGTCTTGCCGTGCGTCCCGGCGACGGCGATCGCGCGCAGGCCGTCCATGAGGGAGGCGAGGGCGTCGGAGCGGTGGACGACCGGGATGTCGAGCTCGGCGGCGCGGGCCAGCTCGGGGTTGTCGGCGCGGATGGCGCTGGAGACGACGACGGCGGTGGCGTCGTCGGCGAGGTGGGCGGATGCGTGCCCGATGTGGACGGTGACGCCGAGGGCGCGCAGCGCTTCGGCGGTCGCGGACTCCTTCGCGTCGCTGCCGGCCACCTTCGCCCCGCGCTGGGCGAGGATCTTCGCGATGCCCGACATTCCGGCACCGCCGATGCCGATGAAGTGCGGCCGTTCCATGGCGGCAGGGATGGCGGGTGCCATGCGGATCTCTCCCCGGGGTGCGACGTACAGGAGGGCCCCAGCCTAGTGGTTCGCCCGGACGGCCCCGGGCACCGCGCCCGGGGCCGTCCGGGCCGCCCCCGTCACTCGCTGTGCGCGAACAGCTTCAGGACCGGGACGCCGACCTTGTGGCGGGCCCGCGAGGCCCAGTCCCGGTGGAAGAACTCCTCCACGTAGTGCGGGGCCGTCAGGACGATCACCTCGTCGGCGTCCGACTCGTCGACGACGGACTTCATCTTGTCGAGGGGGTGGTCCTCGACCACCTGTCCGACCGCCTCGCAGCCGGCCTTCCGCAGGGCCCGGAGCGAGTACTCCAGGGCCTGCTCGGCGGGGACACGGGCCTCCTTGCCCTCCGGTTGGTCGCCCTCCTTGGCCGCTTCCTTCAGCTCGCCCATGGCGACGTCGTCGATGGCGCGCAGCAGTACATCGGCCTGGTCACCACGGGGCTGCATCAGCACGATGAAGGACACCACCTCTTCGCCGTGCAGGGTGGTGACGAATTCCACGTCGACGGACGTGAGGGGCTTCTCGATCATCAGAACGCTTGTGAACACCTCAGGAGCCCTTCTGGGGAAACCATCCTTCCCCGTGCCCGCACGGGGTCTACGGGGGTAAGTGTGCCCAGCGGAAGCTAACCGGAACGACAAATTCCGCCGATTGTCAGATCCGACGGTAGCGGGTGAAAAGGAACCCGGCCTCCTCCAGCACCGACGCCACGGCGAACCGTTTCGGGACGTCCACCGACGGGCCTCCCGCGATCCTCTGAGCGGTGCCCGCCGTCATCGTCGGCGACACCGTCAGGCACAGCTCGTCGAGCACGCCCGCCGCCACGAACTGGCCGAGCAGCCGGGGCCCGCCCTCGGTCAGCTGGCGCCGCAGCCCCCGCTTCGCGAGCGCCGCCTTCGCGCGGTCCGGCTCCACGCCGGGCCCGTCGCCGGCGATCACCACCTCCGCGCCTGCCCTGGTGGCCGCGTCCGCCCGGTCGGGGGGCGCCGCGGCCCCGGTCAGGACCAGCGTCGGCACCAGCGGCTCGGTGAACAGCGGAGCCGAGAAGTCCAGGTCCAGGGAGGCGCTGACCACCGCGATCACCGGCGCGGGCCCCTGCCCTGCGGCCGCCCGGCGGGCCGCGAACGCGTCCCGGGCGCGGGCCGGCCGGTACCCCTCCTGGCGTACGGTCTGCGCCCCCACCACGATCACGTCGGCCAGACCCCGCAGCGTGCCGAAGATCCGCATGTCGGTGTCGGAGGAGAGGGGCTGGGAGCGGCCTCCGTGCTGACCTGCCCCGTCGAGGGAGGAGACCATGTTGGCGCGCAGCCAGACATCCTCCGAGGGCAGCTCCGGGTACGCGTAGAGGTCGGCCAGCTCGTCGAGGGACCACTCCCGGTCCCCGGCGAGGGCATCGTCGGCTGTCATGTCCGTCACAGGGAACAGGCGTCGCATCCTCGCAGTCTGACACGGCGCTTAGAGTGGGGAACTGTGTCGACCCGTGCCTCCCACACCTCCCGCGTCATAACCGAAGCCGCTTCCGTCGAAGCCGCTCCGGTCTCCCTCTGCGCCCGGGAGCCCCGTGTCCCCGCCGACCGGCTCGTCGCCGAGATGGTCCCGCCGCCGCGCTTCGACTCGGTGCGGTTCGACACCTACATCCCGGACCCGAACCAGCCCAGCCAGACCGACGCGGTCAAGGCCCTGAGCTCCTTCGCCGAGGGGCTCGGCGGTGCCCACGCCACCGGCGCCGGCAAGCGCCCGGTGCTCAGTCGCTGGTTCGCCAAGAAGCCCGCCGCCCCCACAGGTCCGCGCGG
This sequence comes from Streptomyces sp. NBC_01353, assembly GCF_036237275.1. Lineage (GTDB taxonomy): Bacteria > Actinomycetota > Actinomycetes > Streptomycetales > Streptomycetaceae > Streptomyces. Next base: position 2,062,911 of record NZ_CP108352.1, read on the forward strand.
GATCTACCTCGACGGCGGCTACGGCGTCGGCAAGACCCACCTCCTCGCCTCCCTCTGGCACGCCACGCCCGCCGAGCCGGGGCTCAAGGCCTTCGGCACGTTCGTGGAGCTGACGAACCTCGTGGGTGCGCTGGGCTTCCAGCAGACGGTGCAGACGCTCAGCGGACACCGGCTGCTCTGTATCGACGAATTCGAGCTGGACGACCCGGGCGACACCGTCCTCGTCTCCTCCCTGCTCAGCCGGCTCGTGGAGGCGGGCGTGGCGCTGGCCGCCACCTCCAACACGCTGCCGGGCAAGCTGGGCGAGGGCCGGTTCGCCGCCGCCGACTTCCTGCGCGAGATCCAGGGCCTCTCCGCCCACTTCCGGCCCCTGCGGATCGACGGCGAGGACTACCGCCACCGCGGGCTGCCCGAGGCGCCCGCGCCGTACACCGAGGAACAGGTGACGAAGGCGGCGTACGCGACGCCGGGCTCCTCGCTCGACGACTTCCCGCACCTGCTCGACCACCTGGCCAAGGTCCACCCCAGCCGGTACGGCGCGCTGACCGACGGACTGTCCGCGGTCTGCCTCACCGACGTCCAGGCGGTCCCGGACCAGTCGACCGCGCTGCGGCTCGTGGTCCTCGCCGACCGGCTGTACGACCGCGAGGTCCCGGTGCTCGCCTCCGGTCTCCCCTTCGACCGGCTGTTCAGTGAAGAGATGCTGAAGGGCGGGTACCGGAAGAAGTACTTCCGGGCGATCTCCCGGCTCACCGCCCTGGCGCGCGACGCAAAGGGTCTGGTGGAGCAGTAGGTTGGGGGCCATACCCGATCGAAAGGGATTCATCATGGCCGCAACCCGTTCCGCCCACGCCGTCTGGGAGGGCGACCTCCTCAAGGGCAAGGGCGTCGTCACCCTCGACTCCTCCGGCCTCGGCTCGTACGACGTCTCCTGGCCGGCCCGCACCGAGGAGCCGAACGGCAAGACCAGCCCCGAGGAGCTGATCGCCGCCGCGCACTCCTCCTGCTACTCGATGGCCTTCTCCAACATTCTGGCCAAGAACGACACCCCGCCGACCCGCCTGGAGACCAAGGCCGACGTCACCTTCGTGCCGGGCAAGGGCATCACGGGCAGCCACATCACCGTGCGCGGCGAGGTCCCGGGCCTGGACAAGGACAAGTTCCTCGAGCTGGCCGAGGACGCCAAGAAGAACTGCCCCGTCAGCCAGGCGCTCACCGGCACGACGATCACGCTGACCGCCGAACTCGCCTGATCTCTCACGCCACATGAGGCCGTTGTGGCCCGCATGGTTCACCTGTCACCACAGTGCGTGATACACACATGCGGGTCACACGTCACATCACACACCTGTCCGCCAACAGGAAAAGTGGGTTGCCTCATGTCCGCAACACGACGTCAGATCCTGTCCCGCACCGGCGCGTCCGTCGCCGGCATCGCCTTCGCGGGTGCCTTCTCCGAACTCTTCGCCGGTACGGCGGCCGCTCGCGGTCACGCCGGCTACGGCCCGCTGATCCCCGACCCGGCCGGGCTCCTCGACCTCCCCAAGGGCTTCCGCTACAAGGTCCTCTCCCGCCAGGGCGATCCCCTCCGCTCCGGTGAGGGCCTCGTCCCCAGCAACTTCGACGGCATGGCCGCCTTCGCCGGCCGCCGGGGCCGCGTCCATCTGGTCCGCAACCATGAGAACCGGGTCACCGGCAAGATCGGCGTCCCTACCGTGGAAGGCCTGACGTACGACCCCGCCGCCAAGGGCGGCTGTACGGCGATCGAGTTGGACGGCCGCGGCAACGTCCTCGGCGAGCGCGTCGCCATCGCCGGCACCGCGGTCAACTGCGCGGGTGGGCCCACTCCTTGGGGCACGTGGCTGACCTGCGAGGAGACCGAGGACAAGGCCGGGACCAACGGCTGTACCAAGGACCACGGCTTCATCTTCGAGGTCGACGGCGCCGACCCGCACCGCACCGGAGCCGTACCGCTGACCGCCATGGGCCGCTTCCAGCACGAGGCGATCGCCGTCGACCCGCACAGCGGGATCGTGTACGAGACGGAGGACGCGTTCGAGCGGCCCTTCGGGCTCTTCTACCGCTTCCTGCCGGAGAAGCCGCTGGGCGGCCACGGCTCACTGCGCGCGGGCGGGGCCCTGGAGGCGATGCGCGTGCCGGGCGTCCCCGACCTCTCCGTGGTCCAGGAGACGGGGGCGAGCTTCGACGGCGTCGAGTGGGTCCCCGTACCGGATCCGCTGGCGGTCGAAACGCCCATCAGACTCCAGGACTTCGGGCCGAAGGGCATCACGCACGCGCAGAAGCTGGAGGGCTGCTACTGGGGCGGGCGGGCCGTGTACTTCGTCTCGTCCTTCGCCCGCGCCAAGGACGGCTCGGCGGCCACCCACTACGGCCAGGTGTGGAAGTACGAGCCGCACCGGCGCCGCCTCACGCTCGTCGTCGTCTTCGGCCCGAGCACCGACATCCAGCTGCCCGGGGAGTCGCCGGACAACATCTGCCTCGCCCCGAGCGGCGGTCTGATGGTCAGCGAGGACGGCGAAGGCGGCCAGCACGTCTACGGGGTGAGCCGGAAGGGCGAGGTGTACGCGGTCGCCCGAGGGGCGCAGAACATCGGGACCCCGGAGGCCCCGGAGTGGGGCGAGTTCGCGGGCGTCACGTTCTCGCCGGACGGGCGGACGATGTACGTCAACTGCTACACCCCGGGGACGACGTTCGCGGTGACGGGCCCGTGGTGCTGACGTAGGCCATCGCCACACCGTTCGCGGGTCCGTCGATTCCGTCGCAGGATCGGGAGGAGGCGAGCGACGGACCCGAAGGGGCGCAGATGGCGAAGAAGGAAGAGAAGAAGGACGGGAAGGCGGCCAAGGGGTCCGGGAAGAAGCGGCCGCGGACCCCGCCGGTGCGGTCCGCGGCCCTGCGGGAGCTGCTGCGCCTTCCCGTCGGCAAGCCGGTCGACCTCTCCTCGCACTCGGCCTCGGACATCCCGGCCGGCCCGGCCGGCAAGGCGGCCGGGATCGAGGCCACCACACGTCTGGCCCCACGCCTCGCCGAGCTCCAGGAGCGCCTCTACGCGGCGAGCACGGCCGGCGACCGGCGCCGGCTGCTGCTCGTGCTCCAGGGCATGGACACCAGCGGCAAAGGCGGCACGGTCAAACATGTGATCGGCTACTTCAACCCGTCCGGCTGCCGGATCCGGGCCTTCAAGGCGCCCACGACGGAGGAACGGCGCCACCCCTTCCTCTGGCGGATCAGCCGGGCCCTGCCGGTGCCGGGCGAGATCGGCATCTTCGACCGCTCGCACTACGAGGACGTGCTCATCACCCGCGTTCGCGACCTGGTCCCCCGGCGCGACCTCGGCCGCCGCTACGGCCAGATCAACCGCTGGGAGGAGTCCCTCGCGGACGACGGTGTCACGATCGTCAAGGTCTTCCTGCACATCTCGTACGAGGAGCAGCGCGCGCGGCTCCTGGAGCGGCTCGACAACCCGGACAAGCACTGGAAGTTCAACGCGGGCGACATCGAGGAGCGGGCGCTGTGGCCCGCGTACCAGCATGCGTACGAGCTGGCGCTGGAGCGCTGCTCCACGCCGGAGGCACCGTGGTACGTGGTCCCCGCCGACCGTAAGTGGTACCGCAACTGGGCCATCAGCACGCTGCTCCTGGAACACCTGGAGGCGCTGGATCCGCGGTACCCGCCGGGCGACTTCGACGTGACCGAGAGCCGTAGGCGGCTGCTCGCTTCCTGATCGGTTAGTTTCCGTGGGTGACCATTTCTGTACGAAGAATGTCGGCTCTCGCTCTGCTGGGCGCCGTTCTTGTCGGCTGTGGCGGGGGCACGGCCGACACGTCGATGGCTCCTGACGCCCCGTCCACCGCGCCGAGCACGGCGGTGGGCAAGGCGCCGAGCGCTAGCGCCGCGGCCGGCCCGGCGACGGTGCGCAAGGCGCCGCCCACCATGGCGCCCGGCCCTGAGGGGCTCACTCCGGTGTTCGAGCGGGCCCCCAGGGGCAAGGACAAGGGCAGGGACAAGGTCGTCGCGCTGACCTTCGACGCCGACATGACGGCCGACCAGGGGCCGCGTGCGGCCGACGGGGAACGCTTCGACAATCCGGCGCTGATCGCGACGCTGCGGCGGCTCAAGGTCGACTCGACGGTCTTCATGACCGGCCGCTGGGCCGAGGAGTACCCGGACCAGGCGCGCTCCATCGGCACCGATCCCCGCTTCGAGATCGCCAACCACTCGTACAGCCACTACGCCTTCGCCTCGCCCTGCTACGGACTGCCGACGGTCGCGAAGCAGAACATGGCCAAGGACGTCCGGCGCGCCTTCGAGGCGTTCCGCAAGGCCGGGGCACGCAATGTGGTGCCGTACTTCCGCTTCCCCGGCGGCTGCTACGACGACGACGCGCTACGCGCGCTCGCCCCCGCGAAGGTCACGGCGGTGCAGTGGGACGTGGTGAGCGGCGACGCCTTCGCCAAAGACGGCGACGCGGTGGCCGAGCAGGTCCTGGACGGTGTGAAGCCCGGCTCGCTCGTGGTCATGCACTGCACCCGCAGTGCCGCCCCGGTCACGGAACGGGCGATCCGCCGGATCGTCCCGGAACTGCGGGCCAGGGGCTACCGCTTCGTCAAGGTCTCGGAACTGATGGCGGAGCGGGCGCCCTAGGCCGCGATGTTACGGAGGTCCGCGACGACCTCCCGCTGGCGCATGTGACGTTGCGTCACCAACCTATCCCGAGCAGGCCGTTCGCTGTGCTTCGTGCCATTCGCAGACCGGGCAGAGGGTGATCCCCCGGGTCGACTCCGGGTACTCGGTCGACTTCCGGCACAACACACACTCGGCGTACGGCCCTTCGGCGGGCGTCGTCGCCGCCGTCACCTTGGTGGGCTCGCAGTACGACGTGTCCTCGTCCATGCTTGCGAGGGTACTCACTCCCGCCAGGCCGTGGCCCTCGTGCTCACGGCCGCCGCGGCACCGGCGAGGAGCAGGGCGCCCGCGAGGGCGAGCCAGGGCATCGTGACGGTCGCGGTGCGGGAGCCGGTGATCAGGCCCTGCACCGCGTACTGCGCCGGTGAGCCGGTCGTCACGAGCGCGAGGAGCGAGCCGAGGACAAGCGCGGCGAGCGACCAGCCACGGGATCGGACGAGCGGCCGGGTGGTGAGCGCGCCCACGGCGGCGCCCGTCAGGACACAGACCGCGGTCGCGAGGAGGCCCGAGGTCCCGGCCTCGGACGGGTCGACCCGGCGGAGGTCGCTCACCGCCGTCACCCCGAGGACGGCGACGACGCCGAGGAGCGCCGCGCAGGCCACGGCGGCCAGGACCGCAGCGAGGTGCGCACGTCCCCGTCCGGCCGCGGCGGCCACGACGTTCCGCGCGGCGGACGGTTCCTGGGTGAGGCAGATGCGTACCACCCAGGCGGTGACAGGGAGCAGCGCGGCGGCGGCGTACCCGAGGGCGCCGAGCACGGGCTCCCCGGTCTGCACACCGACGCCGAGGAACACCGCGTACAGCAGCAGGGGTGCGAGCCAGCGCTGGGAGCGCAGCAGCAGGTCGGTCTGATAGCGCAGCAGTGCGGTCATACCCGGACGCCCTCGGTGCTCAGCTCGTGGATGTGCCAGGAGGCGTCGAGCAGCGCTCGGAGCAGTCCGTCGGAGGGCGCCGCGTCGACCTCGTACACCGTCGTGCCGTCGGATCCCTGCTCGTACGAGGGCGAACCCGGCAGCCCCTCGGGGAGCGGGCGGCCGCCGGACACCACGATGCGCACGCGGGTCCGCATGTCGTCGTCGCGTCGCGGACTCCCTGGCCGAACCCGTCCCGCCTCCACCGTGAACTCGGCGTCGGCCTCGCCCGCGAGCCGCCGCGGGTCGTGGTCGACGAAGACGACCGTGCCGCCCGCCGCGACCCGCTCGCGGACGGCCCGGTCCAGCTCGTGGCGTGCGCCGGTGTCGAGGCCCGTCCACGCCTCGTCGAGGACCAGCAGGTCCGGGGCGGCGAGCAGCGCCTGGGCGACGGCGACCTTCTGGCTGGTGCCCTTGGAGAGTTCGGCGAGCGGGGTGTCCGCGAAGGCCCTGGCACCGAACCGCTCCAGCCACTCCCCCGCCGCCGCTTCCGCCCGGCCGAGCCCCTGGACGCGCCCGAGGTGGGTCAGATAGCCGCGCGCGGTGAAGGGCAGGGCGACCGGGAAGCGCTCGGGGACGTACGCCGTGCGCCGGGGCCGGCCGGTGATCCGGCCCTCGGTCGGTGCGTCGATGCCCGCGAGGAGCCGGAGCAGCGTCGACTTGCCGGTGCCGTTGGTGCCCGTGATCCGGACGAGGGCACCGGCGGGCACGCCGAAGGCGACCTCGCGCAGCACCCACGGTCCGCGCAGGCCGTAACGGCGCCCCACCCGTTCCAGGTTCAGTTCGACGTCTTCTGCGGAGTGAGCTCGCTCGGCCGGACGATGACGAAGCCCTCGCCGTCCAGCCTCAACTGGACCGCCTCGCCCGAGCCGCCGCGGATCATCGAGCCGACGGACTGCGAGCGATGCAGCGAGGTGCGCAGCTGCTCGCTCCAGCCGACGACCGCGTCGGTGTCGACGCACACCGGGGCCTGCGCGGTGACGGGGATGACGATCGGGGTGCCCTCACACATCAGGGCGATCTTGCCGTAGCCGCTGAAGACGCTGTTGAAGAGACCGCCGCCGGTCATGCCGGCGCCCTTCACCGTCCTGATCTCGTAGCTGAGGGTGGAGTCGAAGCAGAGCACGTTGCGGCCGTTCACGGTGAGCGCGTCGTTCTGCTCGACCTCGACGATGAAGCAGTTCTGCGCCTCGTGCGCGAACCAGGCCTCGCCCTGGCCGCGGACAGCCATCAGCGCCAGGCCCTCGCCGGTGACGGCGCGCTTGAGCATCCCGCCGATGCCCTGGCCCTTGCGCTCGAACTGGAGGTCGCCGCGGAAGGCGATCATCGATCCCTGGCGCGCCTGCATCTCTCCGTTGACGGCGTACTTGACGCACTTGGCGTTCTGCAGGCTCATGCCCGGGAACGTCGCGGTCTCGGCAAGGTGTTCGCTGGCAAAAAGATCGCTCTTCATGAAGGGCATCCTGTCCCGGAACCTCCGATTCCGACAAGAAGCGCCTCTGCGAGCGGTGGCAGACTTGCCGGGTGAGCAGCAACGAAACCGATGTCCGCGATGAGAAGCCGCAATTCGTCCTCCCGCTGGTGGTGCGGATCGAGAAGGCCGAGCCCCCGGCCCGTACCGACGCCCTGGAGACGGCCGCTCGCGCCGTCCTGACGATCCTCGCCGACGAGCGCGCGCACGGCGACGGCGAGTGGGCGCAGGCCATGACCGACTGGCAGGACGCCCGGATCCGCAAGGTCGTGCGCCGGGCGCGCGGCGCGGAGTGGCGGCGCGCGCAGGCGCTCCCGGGGATCACGATGACGGGTGAGGCCGCGGAGGTACGGGTGTTCCCACCGGTCCCGCTGGACGGCTGGCCCAAGGAGCTGGCCAAGCTCCAGGTGTCGGGCACCGACCTGGAGGACCCGGCCGCGCCCGGCGCGCCGAGGCCCGGGGCGGCGCTGCTGTGGCTCAACCCGGATCTGGACATGTCCGCGGGCAAGGCGATGGCCCAGGCGGGGCACGGGGCGCAGCTGGCGTGGTGGGAGATGGCGGAGGCGGACCGCAAGGCGTGGCGCGAGGCCGGTTTCCCGCTGGCCGTGCGGACGGCCGATCCGGCGCGCTGGGCGGAGCTGACGACGGGCGGTCTGCCGGTGGTGCGGGACGCCGGATTCACGGAGATCGCGCCCGGTTCGTGCACGGTCGTGTCCGAATTCCCCGTGCTCGTTTCGAACGACGACTGAACACGCCCGTCCCGTAGTACGTATCTCCCGATACCGCCAAGTGGGTTGAACGGAAGCGTCCTTACCGGTTCAGTCTGCGGTGACCGAAATTTCGAACGTACGGGAGACACCTTGTCGCTACGCGTCAACGGGACGGCCCTCATCATCGCGGCGCTCGTCGCCACGGTCGGCGCGCTCGCCTTCCCCGTCTGGTCCTACGCCGACCGCTCCGGAACCGGCCAGGCGAATCTGAACGCGGCGAGCGTGGCCACCCAGTGGGGGCCGCTGTCCGCCACGGACCGGGACTTCCTGGTCAAGGTGAGGCTGGCCGGTCTCTGGGAGCTCCCGGCCGGCCAGCAGGCCATCGAACGTGCCCCGAGCCGGGCGATGGTGGAGTGCGGCGACCACCTCGTCGTCGGCCACACGGACCTGGACCGACGGGCCCGGGACGTGGCGGCCAAGCTCGGCGTCGAGCTGCCGAACCAGCCGACCGAGCAGCAGCAGGGGTGGCTTCGGGAGCTGACGGCGTCGCGCGGGGAGGAGTACGAGCGGAAGTTCGCGAACCTGCTGCGCAACGCGCACGGCAAGGTGTTCGCGCTGATCGCGGAGGTCCGGCACACCACGCGCAACGCGCTGATACGGCAGCTGGCGAGCGACGCCAACCAGACGGTGCTCGACCACATCACCATGCTGGAGGCGACCGGGATGGTCGATCACGACGCGCTGGCGAACGAGGCGGCGGGCCGGAAGACGTCCCCGCCGACCGGTCCGCCGGTCGTGCCGTCGCCGGCGGTGCCCTCGCCCGTGGTGCCCTCGGGGACGGACCAGTCGTTCACGTCGCGCCCGGCGCCGGAGGCGGGGATCGTGACGCCGCACTCGATGCCGTAGCGCCGCCGGAACCTCAAATCAACCTCTGAACGTCCCTCCGACTGGATTCGAACGTCTCCGGCCGGGCCATCAGCTGGGGGACTGAAGGAGGGGGACATGAAGGAACGCAGCACGGCACTCGGCACGACGCCCGGCACAGGACTCGACTCCGCGCTCCGCACGGCGCTCGGGATCGGCATCGGCTGGCGGCCGGAGATCGCGGACGCGGTGGAGGCGCTGCCCGGCATCGACTGGGTGGAGGTCGTCGCGGAGAACGTGTGCGCCGGCCACCTCCCCGAGTCGCTGAAGCGGCTTCGGGCGCGCGGGGTCACGGTCGTGCCGCACGGGGTCTCGCTGGGCCTCGGCGGCGCGGACCGGCCGGACGCGGGGCGGCTGGCGGAGCTGGCGGCGAAGGCGGAGGCGCTGGGGGCTCCGCTGGTGACGGAGCACATCGCCTTCGTACGGGCCGGGGGCGCGCTGACCGCGACGCCGGTCCTGGAGGCGGGGCACCTGCTGCCGGTGCCGCGGACCTGGGACGCGCTGGACGTGCTGTGCGAGAACGTCCGGATCGCGCAGGACGCGCTGCCGGTGCCGCTGGCGCTGGAGAACATCGCGGCGCTGATCTCGTGGCCTGGCGAGGAGCTGACGGAGGGCCAGTTCCTGGCGGAGCTGGTGGAGCGTACGGGGGTACGGCTCCTGATCGACGTGGCGAACCTCCACACCAACCACGTCAACCGCGGCGAGTCCCCGTCGAAGGCCCTCGCCGAACTCCCGGTCGAGGCGATCGCGTACGTCCATGTCGCGGGCGGCCTCGAACGCGACGGCGTCTGGCACGACACCCACGCCCACCCGGTCCCCGAGCCGGTCCTCGACATCCTCTCGGACCTGGCGTCGAGGACCTCCCCACCGGGCGTCCTGCTGGAACGGGACGACCACTTCCCGCCCACGGAGGAACTGGCGTCGGAACTGACGGCGATCCGGGAACGGTTGACCGGGGCGGTCGGCAGGGCGGGGGCGGCGTCGGCAGGGACCGGGGCGATGCCCGCCAGGGCCGGAACGGCTTCAGCCGACGCCGGAACGGCTTCAGCCGAGGCCAGGACGACGTCCGCCGGGGGCGGAACGGCTTCCGTCAACGCCCGGACGACGTCCCCTGAGGCCGGGGCGGGGTCCCCCGCAGGCCGGGCGGCGGTCGCCGCGGGCAGCGTGCCGGCGGTCGTCGCGGGCAGCGTGTCGGCGGGCTCCGGGATCGAGCGCCCGCTGCTCATAGGCGCGGGTGCGCGGGTCTCCGGCGGCCCGATGCCGCAGCCGCAGACAACGGGCGCGCACGAGCACGGCGATGCCGTCGCCGAGCCGCTCGGCACCCCGGCGCAGCCGACCGAGGGCGGCGTCCGGGGACTCGCCCCGGGTTCACCCCACGCAGCGGGCCTGCCCGGGGCGGAAAGCAGCCAGCTCCCGTCCCGGCCGGTCGAGGCTCGTCCGGAGCGGGCTCGTGGGCGGGTCGCCCTGGCGCAGGCTGCGCTGTTGTCCGCGCTCGTCGCGGGGACTCCCGCGCCCGAGGGGTTCGACACGCGGCGGCTCGGTGTGCAGAGTCGGGCGCTCGTCGGCAAGCGGGCCGAGGTGATCGCCAAGATCGCGCCCGAGCTGCCCGAGATCCTCGGGGACGGCTACCGCCGCGCGTTCTTCGCGTACGCCAGAACCCGCCCCATGTCCGGCGGCTACCGCCGCGACGCTCTCGCCTTCGTCGAGAGCCTGCTCGTCGCCGGCCGCCCCGAGGACCCCGACGCGCGGCGCCGGCTCACCCGGTGGTGGCAGGACCGCACCGACACGCGTCCGCCCAACCGGGCGACCCGGCTGATCCGCGCCGCCCGCGCCACACTCGTACGAAAGTGAGGGCCGCATGAACCTCCTCGCCCTGATCGTCTGGGCCGCCGTCCTCGTCACCCTCGGCATGACGATCGCCCACGTCCGCGCCGCCCGTGCCGACCACGGCGGCTCCGTCCACGACCTCGCCGAGGCCGCCTTCCTCCTCGGCGGCCCGCCCCGCGTCGTGGACACGGCCCTGGCGACCCTGCACGCCGAGGGACTGATCGGGGTCGGCGGTCCCGGCCTCGTCGTCGTGCTCCGCCCCGACCTGCGGGCCCGGGACCATGTCGGCCGTGCCGTCCTGGAGCAGCTCGCGGCCGCCCCCAGCGGCGCCCTGCACGAGCTGCGCCTCGCGGTGATGCGCGGCCCCGCCGTCCAGGAGATCGGCGACGGCCTGGCCGCGCGCGGCATGATGGTGGCCCCCGAGGACCGGCTGACCGGCAAGCGGTGGTGCCTCGCCCTGGGCTTCGGCTCGTTCGGCCTGCTCGTCGTCTCGATCGCCCTGTCCGTGGGCGTCGCACGCGAACCCTTCGAGGTGCCGTTCTTCTTCAAGGTGGTGCCCGTCCTCTTCGCGGGCATCATCGTCGCCCTCGTCTGCGGCGCGTACAACGCCGGGCGGACGACCCTGGCCGGCCGCCGCGCGGCCGCCGAGTACCGGGCGGCCCATGTCTACTTCCCCGACGCCGCGCACCAGGTCGGGCTGCGCGGACTGCGCGCCGTACCCGACACGGAGCTGCGGACCCAGCTGATCGCGGCGGCCCGGATGCCCAGGCCGTCCATGACGCACACCTCCTCCAACACCGCCACCACGGACGCGTTCACGCTCGCGGCCCTGCACTGGTGCGCGGGCACTCCCGGCAGTCCGGGCGGCTGCGGCGGCGCTTCCGGAGGAACGGGAGGCGGGGTCGACAGCGGTGTCGGCGGCGGGGGCTGTTCCGCGAGCGCCTGCTCGAGTGGGGGCGGAGGCGGTGGCAGCGGTTCCGGCTGCGGCAGCTCCGGCGGTGGCGGATCCAGCTGCGGAAGCTCCAGCAGTGGCGGCAGCTCCTGCTCCAGCAGCAGCAGTAGTTCCAGCTGCGGAGGCGGTTCCAGCGGCTGACCGGGTTGTTGCTCCCGACACGCCCGGAAGGTCCTTTACACGACCCGCGCCGCGTGCCGACGATCACCGGCGTGAAAGCCCTCGTGCTGTCCGGAGTCGTCGGCTCGCTCGTGCTGACCTCCCTCGCCGCCCCGCCCGGCCGGGCCCTTGACGCCCCGCCCTCCGAGGCGCGCGGCACCCTGCTCGCGGCCCGCCGCGCCGCGGCCGAGGGCATCCGCTTCACCACCTGCCCTGCGGAGGAGAAGCTGCCGCCGCACGTCACGTGCGGCACCGTCCGGGTCCCCCTCGACTACGCGGACCCGGACGGGGCCTCGATCCCACTCACCGTGAGCCGGGTCGAGGCCTCGGGCCCGGCCGCCGACCGCCAGGGCGCGCTCGTCCACAACCCCGGCGGCCCCGGCGCCTCCTCGACGTACTTCCCCCTGACCGCGGAACTCCCCGCCTGGAAGCGGATCTCCGCCGCGTACGACCTGGTCGGCTACGCCCCGCGCGGGGTCGGCCGCTCGGCTCCCGTGTCCTGCCAGGACCCCGCCGACCATGTCACGGGCCCCACTCCGGCGCCCACCCACCCCTCGGAGGTCTTCAAACGGGAGCGGATCGCCCGCGCGAAGACGTACGCCCAGGGCTGCGCCATCCGCACGGGCACCGCCCTGCGGCACTACCACTCGCTGAACAACGCCCGTGATCTGGAGGTGCTGCGCGCGGCGCTCGGCGAGCCGAAGCTGACGTACATGGGCGCCTCGTACGGCACGTACTTCGGGGCGCTGTACGCGACGCTCTTCCCGCACCGGGTGCGCCGGATGGTCTTCGACGCGCCCGTCAACCCTGCGCCGCGCCAGATCTGGTACGTCAACAACCTCGACCAGTCGCCCGCGTTCGAGCGCCGCTGGGCCGACTTCCGTACCTGGGCCGCCGAGCACGACAAGGTGTACGGCCTCGGCACCACGGCGCAGGAGGTCCAGGCGAGTTACGAGAAGGTCCGCGTCGAACTCGCGGCGAGCCCGGCGGGCGGAAAGGTCGGACAGGGGCAGCTGCACGCGGCGATGCTCGACGTGGGCTACCACGACGGCTTCTGGGCGCTGCGGGCCACCGCGCTGTCGCGGTATCTGAAGGGTGATCCGAAGCCGTTGATCGAGCAGGCAGCCCCGGCACGGGAGCCGTCCCCGGACGACGGGAACGGAAGGGCGGTCTACACGGCGGTGGAGTGCAACGACGCTCCCTGGCCGGAGGACTTCGCCGTCTGGGACCGGGACAACACCCGGCTCGCGAAGCTCGCCCCGTTCGAGACCTGGGACAACGCCTGGATGAACCTGCCGTGCGCGTACTGGAAGGCGCCGCGGCAGAAGCCGCTGGACGTGCGGACCGGTCCGGGCGTGTTGCCGCCGGTGCTGATCCTGGCCGCCGAGCGCGACGCGGCCACGCCGTACGAAGGGGCGCTCGAACTGCAACGCAGGCTGTGGGGGTCCGCCCTGGTGACCGAGCGGGACGCCGGTACGCACGGCATCGGGGGTGGCCCGAACGCCTGCGTCAACGGGCACCTGGAGACGTATCTCCTGACCGGCGCCGTGCCCGGAAAGACGCCGGTGCGGCGCGCATCGTGCGCGCCGCACCCGGAGCCGGACCCGGTGTCGCTGGAGCGGCGTGCGGAACTCCGTCCGCCGTCTGATCTTCCGGGTCAAGGGGTGACGGCCCGACCGGTCGCCGGGCCGTCACCGAGTTCGTAGGGCCGTCAGGCCAGGCCCGCCACCAGGTCCGCCACGGAGCGGCGGCGGCCGGTGTAGAACGGGACCTCCTCGCGGACGTGCATCCGCGCCTCGGACGCACGCAGGTGGCGCATGAGGTCGACGATGCGGTGCAGCTCGTCGGCCTCGAAGGCGAGGATCCACTCGTAGTCGCCGAGCGAGAACGAGGCGACCGTGTTGGCGCGGACGTCGGGGTAGCCGCGAGCCATCTTGCCGTGGTCCGCGAGCATCCGGCGGCGGTCCTCGTCCGGCAGCAGGTACCAGTCGTAGGAGCGCACGAAGGGGTAGACGCTCACGTAGTCGCGGGGCGTCTCGTCGGCCAGGAAGGCCGGGATGTGCGACTTGTTGAACTCGGCGGGGCGGTGCAGCGCCATGTTCGACCAGACCGGCTCGAGGGCGCGGCCCAGCTTGGTGCGGCGGAAGAGGTTGTACGCGTCCTGGAGCTCGTCGCTCGTCTCGGCGTGCCACCAGATCATGACATCGGCGTCGGCGCGCAGACCGGAGAGGTCGTACGTGCCGCGGATGGTGATGTCCTTGGCGGCGAGCTGGTCGAACAGCTCCTGGACCTCGTCGGCGTAGCCGGCGCGGTCCTCGGGCAGGTTGTCGCGCAGCTTGAACACAGACCACAGGGTGTAGCGGATGACCTCGTTGAGGTCCTTCGCCTTCTTACCGGCGTTCGGGATCTTTTCGGGCGCACTCATACGCCTATTCTCGCCCGTCACGGACAGTGCCCTGCACCAGGGTGGGTGGTTTCCGACGTGGCGATGATCTCGTCCGCGATCTCGTCGGCCGCGCGGTGGCCCGAGGCGATACAGGCGGGGATGCCGACACCCTCGTACACGGCCCCGGCGAGGCGCAGTCCGGGCAGCTCGGCGACGGCCTCGCGGATGCGGGCGACGCGGGCGAGGTGGCCGACGGGGTACTGCGGGAGGCCGTCGGTCCAGCGGGTGACGGTGGTCGCGACGGGGCGGGCGGTCAGACCGGCGGCGGCGCCGAGGTCCTTGAGCGAGGCCTCGACGAGGTCGGCGTCGTCGCGGAGGATCTGCTCCTCCTCGCCGTAGCGGCCGACGGAGGTGCGCAGCACGAAGAGGTCGGGGGCGGCGTCGGAGACCCACTGCCACTTCTGGCTGGAGAAGGTGGACGCCTTGATGGTGTGCCCGTCGACGGGGGGCACGAGGAACCCGGACCCGGGCAGCCCCTGGACGTCGGAGCGGCGGAAGGCGAGGGTGACGAGGGCCATGGAGGCGTACTCGACGGCTCCGAGCTCGCCGGCGGCCCGGGGCGCCTCGTGGCCGAGCAGCTCGGCGGCGGCCCAGGCGGGGGTGGCGAGGACGACCGCGTCGGCGACGATGCTGCGCCCCCCGGCGACGACGCGCCACCGGGTGGCGGCCGGGGGAACCGCGCCCTCCGCAGCGGCCGGGAAGCCCGGCGACGCCGGCATCCGGCGGAGTTCCGTCACTGGGGCGTGCGTCAGGATCTCGCCGCCCGCCGCGTGGATCGCCGCGGCGACCGCGGTGGGCAGGGTGCCGATGCCCCCCTCGATGCCCATGAAGGCGGAGCCTCCGAGACCGGTGGCCGCGCCCGCCGTGTCCGACGGGGTCGCGGCGCCCGCCCGCTGGACGGTGTGGACGGCCTCGGTGAGCGTGGCGTGGGTACGGGCTGCGGCGAAGAGGGCGGGGACGGCGGCCCGCATCGAGATCCGGTAGGCGTCGCCCGCGTAGACCCCGCCGAGCAGCGGCTCGACCAGCCGGTCGACGACCTCGTGGCCCATCCGGTCGGCGACGTACGCGCCGATGGCGATGTCCTCGCCGATCTCGGCCGGGGGCAGTTGGCGGTCCCGCTCGACCCGGCGCACCCCCTCCTCGGAGAGGAGGTCGGCGAGGGCCGCGGCGTCGCCGGGGACGCCCATGACGTGCCCCTTGGGCATCGGGCGCAGCGTTCCGCGGCTCCACACGGACGCGGTGGTCGTGGCGGGCGGGCGGAGCCGGTCGCCGAGGCCGACGGTGCGGGCCAGCGCCACCGCCTCGGGGCGGCGGGCCAGCAGCGACTCGGCCCCGAGGTCGACGGGGGCGCCGGCGATCTCTCCGGCGAGCAGCTTGCCGCCGACCCGGTCGCCTCCTTCGAGCAGCGTCACCCGTGCTCCGGCGGACAGCAGCCGGTGGGCGGCGGCGAGGCCGGCGATGCCGCCTCCGACTACGACAACGTGCGCGTTCATGGCTCCACTCTCTCAAAACCCGTTCCGAGGCCGGAACGTGACCGCTTCGCTACCGCCCGAGGGCAACCCGCGCCCCCTCCCCGTACGTCGAACCGGCAACACTCACCACCACCCCAGGGGGGATCCCATGCGCGGAGTGCGAGGAGCACGAAGAGCGGCCGTGGCGCTGCTGACGGTGTCGTTGGCGCTGACCGGCTGCGCCGGAGGAGCGTCGGACAGCGGCGCCGACAGCAAGGGGCTGAGCGCGGCGCAGCCCGCCGAGGGCGCCGAGGGCGCGGCGGATCGGGGCTACGCGTCGGACACCGCAAGTGGCTTGGACAAGGCGGCGGCGACCCCGGAGAAGCCCGTCGGCGTACCCCGTCAGCAGCACGTGATCCGTACCGCCGAGCTGAGTGTGGAGGTCGAGGACGCGTCCAAGGCGCTGGCCACCGCCCGTCGGGTCATCGAGGGCGCGGGCGGCCAGGTCGCCAACGAGTCGACCGAGCGGATCGACGACACGCACATGACCTCGCGGATCGTACTGCGGGTGCCGCAGGACCGGTACGCGTCGGTGCTCGGCGAGCTGGCGGGCACCGGCAGGCTGCTGTCCCGGAAGGCGGACGCGAAGGACGTCACCGAGCAGGTGGTGGACGTGGAGAGCCGGATCGCCACCCAGCGGGCGAGCGTCGACCGGGTGCGCGCGCTGATGAACCGCGCGGAGAAGCTGAGCGATGTGGTCACCCTGGAGGGTGAGCTGAGCCGTCGTCAGGCGGATCTGGAGTCGCTGCTGGCTCAGCAGGCGTCGCTGAAGGACCGTACGACGATGGCGACGATCACCCTCGAACTCACCGAGAAGGAGACGGAGAAGGCGTCGGAGTCCGAGGACCGTCCGGGCTTCCTGGACGCTCTCGCGGGCGGCTGGAGCGCACTGGTGACGGCGCTGGCCTGGGTCGTGATCGTGCTGGCGGCGGTCGCGCCGTGGCTGGCGGTGGCCCTCGCCCTGTACCTGCTGTGGCGGATGCTCGTCCGACCGCGGCTGCGGCGTCGCGCGACCGGCGCACCGGCAGAGGCGGGACCGGCGCAGGCGGTACCGGCTCAGGCCGTACCCGCGAAGGCACCGGCGCAGGGACCTGACACATCCACGGACTGAACCACCGGGCCGACGTAGCGTGTTCGTATGAGCGAACGACTGGTGGTCATCGGCGGCGATGCGGCGGGCATGTCCGCCGCATCGCAGGCACGCAGGCTCAAGACGCCCGGGGAGCTGGAGATCGTCGCCTTCGAGCGCGGTCACTTCACCTCGTACTCGGCCTGCGGCATCCCGTACTGGGTCGGCGGCGACGTCGAGGAGCGCGACGAGCTGATCGCGCGCACCCCCGAGGAGCATCGGGCGCGCGACATCGATCTGCGGATGCGGACCGAGGTGACCGAGCTGGACGTGCCGGGGCAGCGGGTGCGGACGCGGGACCTGGAGTCGGGCACGGAGGCCTGGACGGGCTTCGACAAGCTGGTGATCGCGACCGGCGCCCGGCCGCTGCGGCCGCAGCTGCCGGGGATCGACGCTCCGGGGGTGCACGGGGTGCAGACGCTGGACGACGGGCAGGCGCTGCTCGACTCGCTGGAGCGTACGGAGGGCCGGCGCGCGGTGGTCGTGGGCGCGGGGTACATCGGCGTGGAGATGGCCGAGGCCCTGCTGAACAGAGGCTACGAGGTGACGGTGCTCAACCGGGGCGAGCAGCCGATGGCGACGCTCGACCCCGACATGGGACGCCTGGTCCACCGGGTGATGGACGGTCTCGGCATCCGGACGGTCGGCTCCTCGGCGGTCACGAAGATCCTCACGGGCGATGGGGGTACCCCTCTGCTCGAGCGCAGCCGAGAGCTCGGGGGAGGCCGGGTCCGGGCGGTGGCGACGGAGGACGCCGAGTACCCGGCGGACGTGGTGGTCCTCGGGATGGGCGTGGTCCCGGAGACGACCCTGGCGCGGGCGGCCGGGCTGCCGCTCGGGACGTACGGCGGTCTGCTCACCGATCTCGCGATGCGGGTGCGGGGGCACGAGAACATCTGGGCGGGCGGCGACTGTGTCGAGGTGCTCGACCTGGTCTCGGGCCGCGAGCGGCACATCGCGCTGGGCACGCACGCCAACAAGCACGGGCAGGTCATCGGCTCGAACGTGGGCGGCGGCTACGCCACGTTCCCGGGTGTGGTCGGCACGGCGGTGTCGAAGGTGTGCGACCTGGAGATCGCGCGCACCGGTCTGCGGGAGAAGGACGCCCGCGAGGTCGGACTGCGGTACGTGACGGTGACGATCGAGTCGACCAGCCGGGCGGGCTACTACCCGGGCGCGGCGCCGATGACGGTGAAGATGCTCGCGGAACGGCGTACGGGCCGGCTGCTCGGGGTGCAGATCGTGGGCCGTGAGGGCGCGGCGAAGCGGGTGGACATCGCGGCGGTGGCGTTGACGGCCGGGATGACGGTCGAGCAGATGACGGCCCTGGACCTGGGGTACGCGCCGCCGTTCTCGCCGGTGTGGGATCCGGTGCTGATCGCGGCGCGCAAGGCGATGGCCGCCGTTCGGGCGGAAGGCTGACCTGACCGGACCACGACACATGGTGACGGGTTGCGGCCATCCGGGCACCATGCGTCACTGATCACATGATCAGACACGCTGTGCGAGCGCTCTGCGCCGCCTCACTCCTGATAGCCCCGCTCGCCCTGAGCACCCCCGCCCACGCGGTCAGCTGCACGGTCAACGGCACCCCCGTCTCCGGCTCGGTCGTCAACGGAACGGCGGGCTCCGACTTCATCCGCTGTGACGGGCCCGCGTCCTTCAACGCCGTCCAGGGCCTGGGCGGTAACGACAACATCGTCATCACCAGCGCCGCCGCCGGCCTCGTCGCCGGTGGCGACGGCCACGACTTCATCACGGTGGACGCCGGGGTCACGTCGGGCGGCGCGGTCACCGGCAACGCGGGCAGTGACTTCATCCGCGTCGGCCCCAACGCCGGTGTCGTCGACGGCGGACTCGGGTTCGACTTCTGCCGGGTCGCCTCAGGCAACCCTCCCGTCAACTGCTAGCCCGACTTCCGCCCGCTGTGCGCCGCCGGGACCGGCGGCGCACAGCGGCGCGCGGCCACGGTCAGACGGCCGTCTTGGTGTGGACGTACTCCACCAGGCGCGTCAGGGCGTCCGGGTCGGTCGTCGGCAGCACACCGTGGCCCAGGTTGAAGACATGCCCCTCGAGGCCCTTCGCGGCGGCCAGGACCTCGTCCGTCTTGGCCTCGACGGCCTCCCGGGTGGAGAACAGCACGGCCGGGTCCAGGTTGCCCTGGAGCGCCTTGCCGGGGCCGACGCGGCGGGCGGCCTCGTCCATCGGGACGCGCCAGTCGACGCCGACGACGTCCGCGCCCGCCTCGCCCATGAGGCCGAGCAGCTCACCCGTACCGACGCCGAAGTGGATCCGCGGGACGCCGTACGAGGCGACCGCGTCGAAGACCTTCACGGAGGCGGGCATCACCGAGCGCCGGTAGTCGGCGGGGGCCAGCGCGCCGACCCAGGAGTCGAAGAGCTGGACGGCGGAGGCGCCGGCCTCGATCTGGACCTTGAGGAAGGCCGAGGTGATCTCGGCGAGGCGGTCGAGCAGATCGGCCCACAGCTGCGGGTCGCCGTACATCAGCGCCTTGGTGTGCTCGTGGTTGCGGGACGGACCGCCCTCCACGAGGTAGCTCGCGAGGGTGAAAGGCGCGCCGGCGAATCCGATGAGGGGCGTGGAGCCCAGCTCGCCGGTGAGCATCCCGATGGCCTCGGTGACGTAGTGGACGTCCTCCGGGGTCAGGTCGCGCAGCCGGTCCAGGTCGGCGCGGGTGCGGATCGGGTCGGCGACGACCGGGCCGACGCCCGGCTTGATGTCGAGGTCGATGCCGATGGCCTTGAGCGGGACGACGATGTCGCTGAAGTAGATCGCCGCGTCCACCTTGTGGCGGCGCACGGGCTGCAGCGTGATCTCGGTGACCAGCTCGGGCCGCATGCAGGACTCGAGCATCGGGATGCCCTCGCGGACCTTCAGGTACTCGGGCAGCGAGCGCCCCGCCTGCCGCATGAACCAGACAGGCGTGTGCGGCACGGCCTCGCGCCGGCACGCCTTGAGGAACGCGGAGTCGTACGTCTGCGGCTGGTGCTTCGTCTGCTGGCCCACGGGGCTGTCATTGGCACTCACGCCCAGAATCTTCGCATGTGGCGGGAAGCCGCTCGTCCGGGCCGGGTGTCCCTACCTGCGCGAGGCCCCCATTCCGCCTACTCTTCCCCGCATGGCTGCGGCTCAGGGACATTTTTCCGATCATTCCGACGGCGACGAACAGGCGGGCGACACGGCGGGCAAAACGGAGACGAACCCGCTGCCGCCCGCTTTCCGGCGGGCGGTCGAGGCACTGCGTTCGGCCCGGCTGCGGCCGGAGGTCGAGATCGACCCGACCCGGCCGCCGCAGCGGCTCGCTCCGTACTCGTACGCGCTGGAAGCGGCGGTCGTGGACGGCGAGGAGGATCTGGCCGACGGCCGGCTGGTCCTGCTGCACGATCCGGACGGGCACGACGCCTGGAAGGGCACGTTCCGGCTGGTGACGCTGGTACGGGCGGAGCTGGAGCCGGAGATGGCGTCGGACCCGCTGCTGCCGGAGGTCTGCTGGTCCTGGCTGACCGGAGCGCTGGAGGCGCGGGGTCTGCCGTACGGAGAGGCGAGCGGTACGGTCACCCAGGCGGGCTCGCACTACTTCGGTGGGCTCGCCGAGCGCCGTCCCGCGACCCAGATCGAGATCCGGGCCTCGTGGACGCCGCAGGAGGGCCTGGGGGGCGTGCCCGACACGGCGGCGCACCTGACGGCCTGGTGCGATCTGCTCTGTCAGATCGCGGGTCTGCCGCCGACCGCACCCGATCCGGGGGCGGGGACGATCTCGGGTGCGGGGGTCGTCTCGCTGCCTCAGCGCAGGGGTCCGCAGCAGCCGTAGCGACGCCTCCGGGATCGTTCCGGACGGAGGCTCACTCGTAGGATGATCGATCACGCGTCCGAATTGCCCGAATTGTTACTCACCAAATCGTGATCTTTCCCTAAAGGCGGGCGCCCGAGCTGCCGAAGGAGTCATTGACCCCTTCACCGCACGGGTTCGCCCCCGGCTTCTTCCCCGAGCCGGCTCCGTCCCGCATCTCCCCAGGAGGCCGTGTGTCCGTTCTCCTCGAGCAGCCCGCAAGCCTGGTCGCCTACCGCCCGAACAAGCCGACGGCCATGGTCGTCGTGGCCGACCCGCGCGTCCGCTCCACCGTCACCCGCCACCTGTGGGCCCTCGGAGTACGTGACGTCATCGAGGCGTCGTCCATCGCTGAGGCCCGTCCCCGCGTCGGCAACCCCCGCGACATCTGCGTGGCCGACGTCCACCTCCCCGACGGCAGCGGCCTCACGCTGCTGTCCGAAACCCGCGCGGCGGGCTGGCCCAACGGCCTCGCCCTCTCCGCGGCCGACGACATCGGCGCCGTGCGCAACGCACTGGCCGGTGGCGTCAAGGGCTACGTCGTCACCGGTACGCGTACGAACATCGGGCACCCCACCCGCCCCGGCGCCGCCCCCATCGGCTCCGCGGCCGCCCGCCTCGGCCACCGCCGCCCCCCGGGTGCCCCGAGCCACCCGGGCGGCTACCGCGAGCTCTCCGGCCGTGAGGTCGAGGTGCTCCGGCTGGTCGCCGAGGGTCAGTCGAACAAGGCCATCGGCGTCTCGATGGGCCTGTCCGCGCTGACCGTGAAGAGCCACCTCGCCCGGATCGCGCGCAAGCTCGGCACGGGTGACCGGGCCGGCATGGTCGCGGTGGCGCTGCGCACCGGGATCATCCACTGACCCGAGCAGGCCGTCCCGGACCGGAATCGGACCGGAATCGGGCCCCGGACGAGCCGCGTCACCGGGCCCGCAGCGATCCCTGAACGGTTGACGAAAGATCGGCGCCTGTCGACGGAACGTTCCGTCGACAGGCGCTTGCCGTTCACAGATACCCTTGACACGTGACCGACGCCCAAGAGACCGCAGCAGACACAGCACTGCGAACCACCGGGGGCGCTCCCCCGGACGACGACGTCCCTGCGAACGGGCTGCCGATCCCCTTGCTGGAGCCCCGCGAGGGCATGCCGCCCGTCGTCGAGACCGACGAGGCGCTCGCCGAAGTGATCGCCGCCTTCGCCGCGGGCCGCGGCCCCGTCGCCGTCGACGCCGAGCGCGCCTCCGGCTACCGCTACGGGCAGCGCGCCTATCTCGTCCAGCTCCGCCGCGAGGGCGCGGGCACCGCGCTCGTCGACCCCGTGGGCTGCCCCGATCTGTCCGGACTCGGCGAAGCGCTCGCCGGGACCGAGTGGATCCTGCACGCGGCCACCCAGGACCTGCCGTGCCTGCGCGACATAGGCATGGTGCCGACCCGGCTGTTCGACACCGAGCTGGCCGGCCGGCTCGCGGGCTTCCCGCGGGTCGGGCTCGGGGCGATGGTCGAGTCCGTCCTCGGCTACGCCCTGGAGAAGGGGCACTCCGCGGTGGACTGGTCCACCCGCCCGCTGCCCGAGCCCTGGCTCCGGTACGCCGCGCTGGACGTCGAGCTGCTCGTCGACCTGCGTGACGCACTGGAGAAGGAGCTCGACCGCCAGGGCAAGCTGGAGTGGGCCCACCAGGAGTTCGACGCGATCGCCTCGGCCCCGCCCGCGCCGCCGCGCAAGGACCCGTGGCGCCGGACCTCCGGGATGCACAAGGTGCGGCGCCGGCGCCAGATGGCGGTCGTACGGGAGCTGTGGACGGCCCGTGACCGGATCGCGCAGCGGCGGGACGTCTCGCCGGGCAAGGTGCTCAGCGACACCGCGATCGTGGAGGCGGCGCTCGCGGTGCCCACGAACGTGGCCGCGCTGACCGCGCTGCCGGGCTTCGGGCACCGCATGGGCCGACGCCAGCTGGAACAGTGGCAGACGGCCGTGGACCGCGCGAAGGCCCTTCCGGACAACGAGCTCCCCCAGCCCGGCCAGCCGGTCGCGGGCCCCCCGCCGCCCCGCGCCTGGGCGGACAAGGACCCGGCGGCGGCCGCCCGCCTGTCGGCGGCCCGCGCGGCGGTCTCGGCCCTCGCGGAGGAGCTGAACCTCCCCCAGGAGAACCTGATCACCCCGGACACGGTCCGCCGCGTCTGCTGGGAGCCCCCGTCCCCGGGCACGCCCGACACGGTCGAGGCTGCCCTCACGGGCTACGGCGCCCGCCCGTGGCAGGTCGAACTGGTGACCCCGCTCCTGGTGACGGCCCTGACGGCAACGGCGTAACCGCCTCTCGCCGTGTTCTCCCCGAAGCCCCCGGCACGCCGCCGGGGGCTTCGGCGTACCCTCCCCGCAGTGTGACCTTCACCGCTCCGGCCCCCGGGGCTGGGCAGCATGGTTACCCGCAAGTAGCATGGGGGGAGCAAGCGCGCGCTTAGTCGCGTGCCGCAGCAGTGCCATCCCGCACCCTGGAGGAGAGCCATCGTGCCTCGTACCGTCAGGGACGTCGTCTTCGTCGACGGCGTCCGCACCCCGTTCGGCAAGGCGGGCCCGAAGGGCATCTACCACGAGACCCGCGCCGACGATCTCGTCGTGAAGGCCATCCGGGAGCTGCTGCGCCGCAACCCCGGCCTCGACCCCGCGAAGATCGACGAGGTCGCCATCGCCGCGACCACGCAGATCGGTGACCAGGGTCTGACCCTCGGCCGCACCGCCGGCATCCTCGCCGGTCTGCCGCAGTCCGTCCCGGGCTACTCCATCGACCGCATGTGCGCCGGTGCCCTCACCGCCGTCACCTCGGTCGCCGGCTCCATCGCGTTCGGCGCCTACGACGCCGTCATCGCCGGTGGCGTCGAGCACATGGGCCGCCACCCCATGGGCGAGGGCGTCGACCCGAACCCGCGGTTCGTGAGCGAGAAGCTGGTCGACGAGTCCGCCCTGTTCATGGGCATGACCGCCGAGAACCTGCACGACCGCTACCCGAGCATCACCAAGCAGCGCGCCGACGAGTACGCCGTGCGCTCGCAGGAGAAGGCCGCCAAGGCGTACGCCGACGGCAAGATCCAGCAGGACCTGGTGCCGATCTCGGTCCGCCGCACCAACGCCGAGGCCGGCGAGACCGGCTGGGGCCTGGTCACCGCCGACGAGCCGATGCGCCCGGGCACCACCCTGGAGTCGCTGGCGAGCCTGAAGACGCCGTTCCGCGTCCACGGCAACGTCACCGCCGGTAACGCGGCCGGTCTCAACGACGGCGCCACCGCCTCGATCATCGCCTCCGAGGACTTCGCCCGCGAGAACAACCTCCCGGTGAAGATGCGCCTCGTCTCGTACGCCTTCGCCGGCGTCGAGCCCGAGGTCATGGGCTACGGCCCGATCCCCGCGACGGAGAAGGCGCTCGCCCAGGCCGGTCTCTCGATCGAGGACATCGACCTCTTCGAGATCAACGAGGCCTTCGCGGTCCAGGTCCTGGCGTTCCTGGAGCACTACGGCATCGCCGACGACGACGCCCGCGTCAACCAGTACGGCGGCGCCATCGCCTACGGTCACCCGCTCGCCTCCTCCGGCGTCCGTCTCATGACGCAGCTGGCCCGCCAGTTCGAGGAGAACCCGCAGGTCCGTTACGGCCTCAACACGATGTGCGTCGGCTTCGGCATGGGCGCGACCGTCATCTGGGAGAACCCCCACTGGGAGGGCAAGTGAGCACCACCGCCGAGCTTCTGAAGGGTGCGGCCGAGCTGTTCCCGGACGAGGTCGTCACCAGCGCCCACGTACGGCACTTCGAACTGCCCGCGGGTGCGGGCCGGTTCGCGCTGATCACGCTGGACAACGGCTTCGACCACACCAAGCCGACCACCTTCGGTCCGCAGTCCCTGGCGAACCTCAACACGGCGATCGACCAGGTCGAGGCCGAGGCCGCCAACGGTGAGATCGTCGGCGTCGGTGTCACCGGCAAGCCGTTCATCTTCGCGGTGGGCGCCGACCTCAAGGGCGTCGAGCTGCTCAAGCAGCACTCCGACGCGCTCGCCATCGGCAAGGGCGGCCACGACGTCTTCAAGCGTCTGTCCGCGCTGGCCGTGCCGACCTTCGCGTACTACAACGGCGCGGCGATGGGCGGCGGTGTCGAGGTCGGTCTGCACTGCACCTACCGCACCGTCTCCAAGGCCCTGCCGGCCTTCTCGCTGCCCGAGGTCTTCCTCGGTCTGGTCCCCGGCTGGGGCGGCTGCACGATCCTGCCGAACCTGATCGGTGCCGACAAGGCCGTCACGGTCATCATCGAGAACTCGCTGAACCAGAACCGTCAGCTCAAGGGCAAGCAGGTCTTCGAGCTCGGCATCGCCGACGCGATCTTCGAGGGCGCGGACTTCCTGGAGCAGTCGCTGATCTGGACCGCCTCGGTCCTCAACGGCTCGGTCACGGTGGAGCGTCCGGAGATCGACCGCGGTGAGGGCTGGGACCAGGCCGTCGCCAAGGGCCGGTTCATCGCCGACTCCAAGGTGCACGGCGCTGCCCCGGCCGCGTACCGCGCCCTGGACATCATCGAGGCGTCCAAGGACGGCGACCTGCAGAAGGGCTTCGCAGCCGAGGACCAGGCCCTCGCGGACCTGATCATGGGCGGCGAGCTGCGCTCGGGCATCTACGCCTTCAACCTGGTGCAGAAGCGCGGCAAGCGCCCGGCCGGTGCCCCGGACAAGTCGCTGGCCCGCCCGGTCACCAAGGTCGGTGTCGTCGGCGCCGGTCTGATGGCCTCCCAGCTCGCGCTGCTCTTCCTGCGCCGCCTCGAGGTGCCGGTCGTCCTGACCGACATCGACCAGGAGCGCGTCGACAAGGGTGTGGGCTACGTCCACGCCGAGATCGAGAAGCTGCTCGGCAAGGGCCGGATCAACCAGGACAAGGCCAACCGTCTCAAGGGCCTGGTCTCCGGTGTCCTGGACAAGGCCGCCGGCTTCGCGGACGCGGACTTCATCATCGAGGCCGTGTTCGAGGAGATGTCCGTCAAGCAGAAGGTGTTCGCGGAGGTCGAGGCGGTCGCCCCGGCGCACGCGATCCTCGCCACCAACACCTCCTCGCTCTCGGTGTCGGAGATGGCCTCCAAGCTCCAGCACCCGGAGCGCGTGGTCGGCTTCCACTTCTTCAACCCGGTCGCGATCCTTCCGCTCCTGGAGATCGTGCGCGGCGAGAAGACGGACGACGCCTCCCTCGCGACCGCGTTCGGTGTCGCGAAGAAGCTGAAGAAGACCGCGGTCCTCACCAAGGACGCCCCGGCGTTCGTCGTGAACCGCATCCTGACCCGCTTCATGGGCGAGATCCAGAACGTCATCGACGAGGGCACCTCGGTCGAGACCGCCGAGAAGGCCATCGAGCCGCTCGGTCTGCCGATGTCGCCGCTGGTCCTCCTGGAGCTCGTCGGCCCGGCGATCGGTCTGCACGTCTCCGAGACCTTGAACCGCGCCTTCCCGGAGCGCTTCACCGTCTCCCCGAACCTGGCGGCCGTGGTCAAGGCCGGCAAGCGCGGCTTCTACACGTACGACTCCGGCAAGCCGGAGCTGGACCCCGAGGTCGCCGCCCTCCTGGTGCAGGGCGACTCCGTCCTGACGGAGGAGCAGGTCCGCGACCGCGTCCTGGACGCGGTGGCGCAGGAGATCGGCCTGATGCTGGAGGAGGGTGTCGTCGCCGAGGCGCAGGACATCGACCTCTGCCTGATCACGGGCGCGGGCTGGCCCTTCCACCTGGGCGGCATCACGCCGTACCTGGACCGTGAGGGCGTCTCCCAGCGGGTGAACGGCAAGCCGTTCCTCGCGCAGGGCGTGGCGAGCGTCCCCGCGTAACGACGCGACAGGCGACTGCCGGTGGTGGCACCCCTCGGGTGCTGCCACCGGCAGTCGTCGTTCCACGGCGTCGTTTCGCACGGCACCACGCGTCAACCGGGCGAACTCGTACGCCAGTCCGACCGTTTGCCTATACTGCACGGCCTACGGAGCAGAGGACTGAGGCAGGATGACCCAGGACATACCCACGCCGGAATCCGGCAGCGATTCCGACGGCTCCCCCTCGCGTTCGCGCAGGGCGCCGAAGCGCAGGCGGCGGACCGGACGGATCGTCCTGCTGACGCTGCTCGTCCTCCTCCTCGCCGCCGGCGGCGCCGTGTACGGGATGTACTCGAGCATCGACGGCAACATCAAGGCCGTGGACCTCGACAAGGAACTCGGGGACGACCGGCCGCAGAAGCCGGTGGCCGCCGGCCAGAACCTGCTCGTGCTCGGTTCGGACTCGCGGGCCGGGGCCAACGCGGCGCTCGACGGGGGCAAGGTGTCCGGCGCCCGGTCGGACACCGCTCTGGTGGTCCACATACCCGAGGGCCGGACGAAGGCCGTCGCGATCAGCATTCCCCGCGACACCCTGGTGTCCCGGCCCGAGTGCCCGCGGAAGGGCGGCGGCACCACGCCCTCCGCCGAGCGCGTCATGTTCAACTCGGTCTACGCCCAGCACGGTCCGGCCTGTGTGGTGAAGACCGTCGAGAAGATGTCGGGCGTGCGGCTCGACCACTATCTGGAAATCGACTTCTCCGGGTTCAAGGACCTCGTCGACGCCATCGGCGGCGTCACCGTCGACCTCGACCAGCCCATCAGGAACGGCGCGGCCGGACTCGACCTCGCCGCCGGTCCGCAGAAGCTGGACGGCACCCAGTCCCTCGCCTTCGTACGGACCCGGTACGGCGTCGGAGACGGCAGCGACCTCGGCCGCATAGGCAACCAGCAGAAGTTCCTGATGGCGCTGCTCACCGAGATCAAGAAGCAGGACCTGCTGGGCAGCCCGGCCAAGACCTACAAGATCGCCGACTCCGCGACCAAGGCGCTCACCACGGACTCGGGACTGGATTCGCTGACGGCCCTGAGCGATTTCGCTCAGTCGATGAACGGTGTGAACCCGAGCAGCATGGAGACGATCATGCTGCCCGTTGCGTACGACAAGAAGGACCCGAACCGCGTGGTGGCCCACGAGCCGAACGCGTCGCAGCTGTGGAAGGCGATCCGGCAGGACTCCCCGATCCCCGAGTCGGCGAAGAAGTCCCGCGCGACCGGCGGCTGACATCCTGTCCGCATGGACCTGGAACTGCCCCTGCTGATCGTCGACGGCGCCAACGTGGTGGGCTCGGTACCCGACGGCTGGTGGCGGGACCGGCGTGCGGCGGCCGAGCGGCTGCGGGACCGGCTCGCGGCCGCGGGCGGGCCGGAGGGTGGCCCCTTCGAGATCGTGCTGGTCGTCGAGGGCCGGGCCCGCGGCGTGGAGTCCGTGCCCCGCGTACGGGTCGAGGAGGCGCCGGGCAGCGGCGACGACCTCATCGTGGACCTGGCCCGGAACGCGAGCGGTCGGCCGTGCCTGGTGGTCACGGCCGACCGTGAACTGCGCCGGCGGGTGGGCGAGCACGGGGCCCGTTGCGTGGGCCCCCGCGCCCTTCCGGAGACGGCCTAGTAGAGCGCGTCCTTGCCCGCCCTGCCCAGGCGGCTGTGGGAGCGGCCGTACAGGAAGTACACGACGATGCCGATGGCCATCCAGACCGCGAAGCGGAACCAGGTCTCGCCCGGCAGGTTGAGCATCAGCCAGACCGACGCGGCGATGGACAGGATCGGGAGCGCCGGCACCCACGGCGTACGGAAGGCGCGGTGCAGGTCGGGGCGGGTCCGGCGCAGCACCATCACGCCGAAGGCAACGACGACGAAGGCGAAGAGCGTGCCGATGTTCACCAGGGTCGCGAGCTCGTTGATGCTGGTGAAGCCGGCCACGATCGCGATGATCACGCCGAGCAGGATGGTCGGCCGGTACGGCGTCCTGAAGCGCGGGTGCGTGACGGAGAAGAAGCGGGGCAGCAGTCCGTCGCGGCTCATCGCGAAGAACACCCGGGTCTGGCCGAGCAGCAGGATCAGACAGACGGTGGTGAGGCCGACGGCGGCGCCGAAGCTGATCACGCCGGCGTAGAAGGGGTGTCCGACGGCCTTGAAGGCGTCGGCGAGCGGTGCGCTCACGGACAGCTCGGTGTAGTGCTGCATACCCGTCACGACCAGCGCGACGGCGACGTAGAGCACCGTGCAGATGAGGAGCGAGCCGAGGATGCCGCGCGGCATGTCACGCTGCGGGAGCTTGGTCTCCTCGGCGGCGGTGGCGACCACGTCGAAGCCGATGAAGGCGAAGAAGACGACGGAGGCTGCGGTGAAGATGCCCATGACGCCGAAGTTGGTGGCCTCGTACCCGAAGATCGTCTGGACCAACGGGGCGTCCCAGGCCGATCCGCCGCCGGGCGGGGTGACCGCGTCGGGGATGAAGGGGTCGTAGTTGTCGCCCACGATGAAGAAGAGACCCGCGATGATCACGATCATGACGACCGTGACCTTGATGGCCACGACGATCGCGGTGATGCGGGCGGACAGCTTCATGCCCAGGACGAGGACCACGGTCAGTACCAGGACCAGCAGGAAGGCCAGGATGTCGAAGGTGCCGTTGGGCACGTCGGGCCCTTGCAACGAGGCCGGTAGATGCCAGTCCACGTTGTCCATCAGGGAGCGTACGTAGCCGGACCAGCCCACCGCGACGACGGCCGTGCCGAGCGCGAACTCCAGGACGAGGTCCCAGCCGATGATCCAGGCCGGGAGTTCGCCGATGGAGGCGTACGCGAAGGTGTAGGCCGAACCGGCGACGGGGACCGTCGAGGCGAACTCGGCGTAGCACAGGGCCGCGAGCGCGCAGACGATGCCGGCCGCGACGAAGGCCAGTGCGGTGGCCGGTCCCGCGTTCTCCTTGGCCACCTTGCCGGTGAGCACGAAGATGCCGGTGCCGATGATGACGCCGACGCCGAAGACCATCAGGTCCCAGGCGGAGAGCGATTTCTTGAGCGCGTGCTCGGGCTCCTCGGTGTCCCGGATCGACTGCTCGACCGTTTTCGTCCGGAACATTCCGGACGACCTGCTTGGCTGCTGGTCCGTACTCACCGTCGTACCTCCGTGCCGTCAGTTCCAGCACCCATGATCGAGACCCCGAAGGGGTGGCGCCTGTCGAGGGAACGGAGTTCACACGAATGGGCCGGTCGGCCACCCCGTGGAGTGGTCCGACCGGCCCAATGGTGACGCACGGTGACGACGGTCAGTCGCGGGCGGGCTCCACGGCCCGGCTGCTCTCCTCGTACCTGACGTCGAGGCGCGAGACGAGGCCGGTGACCTGGCGGGCGATGTCCGGGGCGGTCAGACCGATCTCGGCCATCACCTCGGCGCGCGAGGCGTGGTCGAGGAAGCGCGGCGGGATGCCGAAGTCGCGCAGCGGTACGTCCACACCGGCGTCACGCAGGGCCTGGGCGACGGCCGAGCCGACACCGCCGACCCGGCTGTTGTCCTCGACGGTGACGACGACCCGGTGCTCCTCGGCGAGCGGGGCGAGCGCCTCGTCGACCGGCTTGACCCAGCGGGGGTCGACGACGGTGGTGGAGATGCCCTGCTTGTCGAGGAGGTCGGCGATCTCCAGGCACATCGGCGCGAGCGCGCCGACCGAGACCAGGAGGACGTCGGGCCTGTCGGTGCCCGGCTCGCGGAGCACGTCCATGCCACCGATGCGGCGCAGGGCCGGTACGGCGGGTCCGACGGCGCCCTTGGAGAAGCGCACGACGGTCGGCGCGTCGGAGACCTCGACGGCCTCGCGCAGCTGGGCGCGGACCTGGTCGGCGTCGCGCGGCGCGGCGAGCCTGAGGCCGGGGACGACCTGAAGGATCGACATGTCCCACATGCCGTTGTGGGAGGCGCCGTCCGTACCGGTGACGCCGGCCCGGTCCAGGACGAAGGTGACACCGCACTTGTGCAGGGCCACGTCCATCAGGACCTGGTCGAAGGCGCGGTTGAGGAAGGTCGCGTAGACCGCGAAGACGGGGTGGAGTCCGCCGGTGGCCAGGCCGGCCGCGGAGACCGCGGCGTGCTGCTCGGCGATGCCGACGTCGTACACCCGCTCGGGGAATTCCTTGGCGAACTTGTCGAGGCCGACGGGCTGGAGCATGGCCGCGGTGATCGCGACGATGTCCTGGCGCTCCTTGCCGAGCTCGACCATCTCCTGCGCGAAGACGCCGGTCCAGTCGGCTCCGGAGGAGGAGATCGGCAGGCCGGTGTCGGGGTGGATCTTGCCGACGGCGTGGAAGCGGTCGGCCTCGTCCTGGAGGGCGGGCTGGTAGCCGCGGCCCTTCTCCGTGAGGCAGTGGACGATCACCGGGCCGCCGAAGCGCTTGGCACGCGTCAGGGCGGACTCCAGGGCCTCGATGTCGTGGCCGTCGATCGGACCGACGTACTTCAGGCCGAGGTCCTCGAACATGCCCTGCGGGGCGATGAAGTCCTTCAGGCCCTTCTTGGCGCCGTGCAGGGTCTCGTAGAGCGGCTTCCCGACGACGGGGGTGCGCTCCAGGATGTCCTTGCCGCGGGCGAGGAAGCGCTCGTAGCCGTCGGTGGTACGGAGCGTGGCCAGGTGGTTGGCGAGGCCGCCGATCGTGGGCGCGTACGAGCGCTCGTTGTCGTTGACGACGATGACCAGCGGGCGGTCCTTGGCGGCGGCGATGTTGTTCAGCGCCTCCCAGGCCATGCCGCCCGTGAGGGCTCCGTCGCCGATCACGGCGACGACGTGGTCGTCCTTCTTCAGGACCTCGTTGGCCTTGGCGAGGCCGTCGGCCCAGCCGAGGACGGTCGAGGCGTGCGAGTTCTCGATGACGTCGTGCTCGGACTCGGCCTGAGCGGGGTAGCCGGACAGGCCGCCCTTCATCTTGAGCCTGGAGAAGTCCTGGCGGCCCGTGAGCAGCTTGTGGACATAGCTCTGGTGGCCGGTGTCCCAGAGGACCTTGTCCTTCGGGGAGTCGAACACCCGGTGCAGGGCGATGGTCAGCTCGACCACACCGAGGTTGGGACCGAGGTGGCCGCCGGTCTTGGAGACGGCGTCCACGAGAAACGTCCTGATCTCCGCGGCCAGCTGGTCCAGCTGTTCCGGGGAGAGCCGGTCCAGATCGCGCGGTCCCCTGATACGGGTCAGCAATGCCACCCGTGCCTCCTTGCCATTGAGCTGGTCGAGCTTGCCGATTTGTCGAGTCTAATGTTCCGCCCCCGACCGTGGTCATCGGGCGGCGGGTTGCGCGTCACGCGTGTGGCCGACACACCGCTGAGCGTACGGGCGGTGCACAGGGCCAGACGCAGCAGTGCCCGGCGCCGGTTCTCCGGCGCCGAGCACTGTGGAGTACGTAACAAAGGCTACGCGCGACCCGCTGTCTTCTGGGTCCTCCGCGAGACCGAGTCGATCACGACCGCGGCGAGGAGCACCGCGCCGGTGATCATGAACTGGATCTCGTTGGCCATTCCGATCATGTTCAGGCCCTGCTGGATCGACTGGATGACGATCATTCCAAGGAGTGCCGACCAGACCTTGCCGCGGCCGCCGAAGAGGCTGGTGCCGCCGATCACGGCAGCCGCGATGACCAGCATCAGCGTGTTGCCGCTGCCGAGGCTCTTGGTGGCGCCGCCGGAGAGGCTGGCCACGAAGAGGCCGCCGAAGGCGGCGAGCATTCCGGAGAGGCCGAAGACCATGATCCGGATCCGGTCGACGTTGATGCCCGCGCGGCGGGCGGCCTCGGCGTTGCCGCCGACCGCGAAGACCTTGCGGCCGAACAGCGTGCGGCGGGCGACGAAGTCCGCGATCACCAGGACGGCGAGGAAGAGGACCAGGGCCAGCGGCAGACCGCGGGCGCCCTCGGGCTCGTTCAGGACGTACGCGACGACGAAGCAGAGGATCGCGACGACGGCCGTGCGGAGCACGATCTCGCTGGTGGGGCGGGACGGCAGCGCCGCGGCCTTGCGACGCTTGGCGTCGAGGAGCAGCGAGCCGGCGTAGGCGAGGACCGCCACGAGGGCCAGGCCGTACGCGGCGGCCTTGTCCTCGAAGTAGTACGCCGTGAGGTTCTCCACGATCGAGCCGGTGGGGGCGTTGATCGAGCCCTCCTTGCCCATCAGCCAGATCTGCAGGCCGCTCCAGCCGAGGAAGCCGGCGAGGGTGACCACGAAGGCCGGGACGCCGATCTTGGCGAAGAAGAAGCCGTGGAGCAGGCCGATGAGGAGGCCGGAGGCGACGGCGATGACGACCGAGAGCAGGTCGTTCATGCCGTTGGTGACGTTGAGCACGGCCCAGACGGCGGCGCCGACGCCGGCGACCGAGCCCATCGACAGGTCGATCTCGCCCAGGATGAGGACGAAGACGATGCCGACGGCCATGATGCCGAGGCCGGAGGAGTAGACCGCGATGTTGGCGACGGAACTCGCCGAGAGGAAGTTGCTGTTCTGGACCTGGAAGACGATCGCGATGACGATCAGGCCCAGGACGACGGGCAGGGAGCCGAGCTCGCCGCCGCGGATCTTGCGGTTGAACTCGGTCCAGTAGCCCTTGAGGCCCTGCTCGCGGACCAGCAGGCGCGGGTCGACGGCGGGGATCGGGGCGGCGGAGGCCTCGACGGGGGCGGCCTGGGCGGGCACGGCGGCCTCGGGCGCCGCGGTGCCGGTGCTCTCGGGCGTCTCGGGGGTCTTGGCGAGGTCGCTCACTTCGCGTCCTCCTTCGTGGCCGTGGCCGAGGCCGTACGGGCCTGCCGACGGGTCACGGCGTTGTCCGTGGCACCGGTGATGGCGGCGATGATCGTCTCGTGGGTGGTGTCCTTGACGTCGAAGACACCGTTGTTGCGGCCCAGCCGGAGGACCGCGACCTTGTCCGCGACGGCGCGGACGTCGGCCATGTTGTGGCTGATGAGGATGACTCCGTGGCCGCGCTCGCGCAGCCGCTCCACGAGGTCGAGCACCTGTGCGGTCTGTTCGACGCCGAGTGCGGCGGTGGGCTCGTCCAGGATGACGATCTTGGGGTCGCCGATCAGGGCGCGGGCGATGGCCACGACCTGACGCTGACCGCCGGAGAGCGCCGCGACGGGGATACGGACCGACGGAATGCGAATGGACAGGGTGTCCAAGAGCTCCTTGGCACGCTTCTCCATCGCGATCTCGTCGAGGACGGACGCGGAGCGGAGCTCGCTGCCGAGGAAGAGGTTGGCGACGACGTCGAGGTTGTCGCAGAGCGCCAGGTCCTGGTAGACGGTGGCGACCCCGAGGTTCTGGGCGTCGTGGGGCTTGGTGATCTGGACGGGGTTGCCGTCCCACTCGATGACGCCCTCGTCGATCGGGTGAACGCCCGAGATCGTCTTGACGAGGGTCGACTTGCCGGCGCCGTTGTCGCCGACCAGGGCGACGACCTCACCGGCGTGGATCTCCAGTTCTACGTCGGTGAGCACCTGGACGGCGCCGAACCGCTTGGAGACTCCGCGCAACGCCAGCACGGGCGTAGCGGACACGTGAATCATCTCCTTCGCCGCCTGACCGGCGGGGATGGTGGTGCGAAGAGCACAGAGGGGGGCTGTGAGAGGAGTCCGGCGCCCCGCCCCCGCTTGCGGGGCGTTGAACGGGGCGGGGTGCGCCGGACCGGACCGGGGGCCGCTTCGAAGGAGGTCAGTGGGTCCGAAGGGCCGTACCGGCAGCGGGTGTTACTTGATGCCCGCCGCCTCGCAGGCCGCCTTGTACTCGGCGGTGCAGATGTCGGCGGCCTTGTAGACGCCGTCCTTGATGATCGTTCCGGCGATGTCGCCCTTGGTGACCACCTGCGCGTCGTACAGCTTCGCCGGGATGTCCTTGAACTCACCGGTCAGGCTGGTGACCTTGGTGGGAACCAGGTCGTCGATCTTCTCGCCCTTGAGAAGGCGGACCGCGATCTCGGCGGTGGTCTCGGCCTCCGGCTTGATCTGCTTGTAGATCGTGAAGGCCTGCTCGTCCTTCAGGATCCGCTGGAGACCGGCGAGCTCGGCGTCCTGGCCGCCGACCGGGACCTTGATGCCCTGCTTGGAGAGGGCGGTGATGATGCCGCCGGCCATGCCGTCGTTGGCCGAGTAGACGCCCTGGAAGCCGTCCTTGCCCAGCGAGTCGATGGCGGCACCCATCTTCTTGTTGGCCTCGTCGGGGGACCAGTCCGGGATGTCCTGCTCGTAGACGACCTTCTTGACGCCGCCGTCGAGGACGCTGTGGGCGCCCTTCTTGAACAGCGGGGCGTTCGGGTCGGTCGGCGAGCCGTTGATCATGACAACGTTGGCGTCCTTGGCCTTGTCGCCGAGCGCCTTCACGAGGCCCTCGCCCTGCAGGCGGCCGATCTTCTCGTTGTCGTAGCTGACGTAGGCGGAGATCGGGCCCTCGGCCAGACGGTCGTACGCGACGACCTTGACGCCCTTCTTCTCGGCCTGCTGGACCCAGGACTTGGTGGCCTTGTAGTCGACCGAGTCCAGGATGATGACCTTCACGCCCTGCGTGACCAGCGCGTCGAACTGCTTCTTCTGCGTCTCGGTGTCCTGCGCGGCGTTGTTGTACTTGACCTCGCAGTCCGAGCAGAGGGCCTTGATCTTGTCCTCGATGATCGGCCGGTCGAAGGTCTCGTAACGCGTGGTCTTGTTCTCCGGCAGCAGCAGACCGATGGTCTTGCTGTCGGCGCCGCTGCCGTTGCCCGAGTCACTGTCGCCCGCCTTGCCACAGGCGGCGACGGAGAGAGCCATGGAAACCGCGGCCGTGCCTATGACGATGCGACGCGTCAATGCGTTCATGTGGGGTTGCCTCCCTGACGAGGCCGCGACATTGCGGCCGAGGTGGCTGGAAGTCAACTCGGCCACAACCCCGACGTCAAGGAGTAAATCCTTAACGAGATGACAACGGTGCCATCCGTTATCTAAGTGAAGGCAGGACGAGAGGCCGGGGCGGCAGCGGGAGCGGTGCCGGGAAGGGCACCCTCCAACAGGGTCGAATCGCCCATTTCGCTCAGCGCGAGGGCCAGTGCGCCCAGCACTTCGGCCCGTCCGCCGAGTGCCCCGGGGGCCAGCGACAGCTGGCGCGCGGCGCTGGGGATGGCATAGCGCGAGACGGAGTCGCGGATCGGCGCGAGCACCAGCTCACCGGCCTCCGCGAGGTCGCCCCCGAGGATCACCCGGCTGGGGTTCAGCAGGTTGCAGAGGTTGGCGACACCGCTGCCGATGTGGCGGCCCACGTCGGCGATCACACGCCGGCAGCCCGGGTCGCCCTCGCGCGCCAGCTGGACGACCCGTTCCATCGTCAGATCGGGGCCGTGGCCGGGCTGGAGCAGCGGCAGGACGTACCGGGCGGCGGTGAAGGTCTCCAGGCAGCCGCGGTTGCCGCAGCGGCAGACCGGGCCCGATTCGTCGATCGTGATGTGCCCGATCTCCCCTGCGGTGCCTCCGGGGCCGCGGTAGACCCGTCCGTCGATGACGAGGCCCGCTCCGACGCCGCTGGCGACCTTGATGTAGGCCAGGTCCTTGACCCCGCGGCCGCTGCCCCAGACGAGCTCGCCGAGCGCGCCGAGATTGGCGTCGTTGTCGACGTACACGGGCACGCCGAGCCGGCCGGAGAGCTCGTCGGCCGGGTTGATCCCGCTCCAGCCCGGCAGGATCGAGGTGGAGCCGAGCGTGCCGGAGGAGACGTCGATCGGCCCCGGTACGCCGAGGCCGACGCCGACGACCTTGTCCCGGCCGATGCCGGTGGCCTGGATCAGCCGTGTGACCAGTCGTTCCGCCCGGTCGAAGCCCTCTGCGGAGGAGGCGTCGACATCGAGCGGCTCGGACTCCTCGGCGAGGACCTGGTGGGCGAGGTTGCCGACGGCGACCCGCAGGTGCGTATGGCCGAAGTCGACGCCGATGACGATGCCCGCGTCGCCGGAGAGCGAGACGCTGCGGGCCCGGCGCCCGCCCGCGGAGGTGGGGGTGACCTCGACGGTCCCGCCGTCCTTCAACTCCCGCACGATGTTGGAGACCGTGGCGGCGGACAGCCCGGTCGCCCGGGCGATCTCCGCCTGGGTGAGCGAGCCGGCCATGCGTACCGCACGGACGACCCGTTCGAGATTGGCCCTGTGCAGAGATGTCTGCGACCCCGGAGTCTCCATCGACTCATCCACTCCCGCCTGCGATGGACGGCGCGTGCGCCGTCCCCGGCCGGGGCCACGCCAATGGGACCCCGGCTACTTCTCCAACTTGTGAACTCTAAGATGAGCCTTTCGGCCTGTCCCCCGTCAAGACCTGAGCGCGAGCGGGCTCGAATGAGCCCCGCCGCCACGGCGTCCCCGGCCTGACACCGCGGCTACCCCCGGACACCCGGCCCGACACGGCCGAGGCCCCGGCGGGATGTCCCGCCGGGGCCTCGCTCGTGGGTGTGGGTGGGCTACTTCAGCGCCCCGGCGGTGAGGCCGGACTGCACCTGCCGCTGGAAGATCGTGTACACGACGAGCACGGGCAGCATGGCGATCATCATGCCGGCCATGAGGGCGCCCCAGTCGTTCTCGTACCCCTGCTGCAGCGCGATCATCGCGAGCCCCTGCGTCAGGACGTACTTGTCCTCCTGCTGATTGAGCACCATCGGCAGCAGGTACTGGTTCCACTGGCCCAGGAAGTTGAAGATGCCGATGCTGATCAGGCCGGGCTTGGCCATCGGCACCATCACCTGGAAGAACGTGCGTGTGTGCGAGGCACCGTCGATCATCGCCGCCTCCGCCACCGAGGTCGGCAGCGTGCGGAAGAACGCCGTCATGAAGAAGACGGTGAACGGCAGCGAGTACGCGATGTAGACCAGGATCAGGCCGTGGTACGTCGCGAGGAGCGAGCTGCCCGGGAAGTCCCGCAGCACGAAGAAGAGCGGGATCACCAGCATGAAGACCGGGAACGACATGCCCGCCACGAACAGGTAGTAGATGAACCTGTTGCCGGGGAAGGTGAAGCGGGCCAGGACGTACGCGGCCATCGAGCCGAGCACCATGGTGCCGATGACGGAGCCGCCGACCACGATGACGGTGTTGATGAAGTACTGACCCATGTTCGCGTCGTTCCACGCGTTGGACCAGTTCTCCCAGTGCAGGACGGTCGGCAGGCCCCACGGGTCGGTGAGGATGCCGTTGCTGTCCTTGAAGGCGCTCCACAGCACCCAGAGCAGCGGGACGCCCACCATGAGGCCCCAGACGATCAGGATGCCGTGGGAGAAGACGTTGAGGACGCCGCCTTCGGAGGTGCGGCCGGTCGTCGGCCCGAGCTTCTTGGTGACGGTGGCGGGCGTCGCGTCCGGCGCCAGCTTCTCGATCTCTTCGGTCGTCATCCGCCGTACCCCTAGTACTCGATCCGCTCACGGCGCGCGAAGCGCATCGTGAGCACTGCGAAGGTCATCGTGACAATGAGCATCGCGATGCCCATGGCGGAGGCGTAGCCGAACTGGCTGTCGCGGAAGGCCGTCAGATAGAGCCTCAGCGGCATGACGTCCGTGGCACCGTCCGGGCCGCCCATGTTCACCGACATGATCTGGACCAGGGCGAAGGCGTCGAGCGCGATGATGCCCATGTACACCCAGCCGGTCTGGACCGTGTCCCACAGCAGCGGCAGGGTGATCTTGAAGAAGGTGTGGAAGCGGTTGGCCCCGTCGAGCAGGGCCGCTTCGTAGATGTCCCGGGGGATGGAGGCCATCGCCGCGGAGAAGAGCACCACGAAGAAGCCGACGTGGCCCCAGACCATGACCGCGCTGATGCACCACAGCGCGAGGCTCTTCTCGCCCAGCCAGGAGTTCTGCAGGCTGTCCAGGCCCACCGCGCCGAGCAGCGAGTTGAGCATTCCGTCCTGCGGGTCCGGGTTGTAGATGTTGAACCAGATGACGGCGACGATCGTGATCGAGATGACCTGCGGGAAGAAGAAGACGAACTTGTACATCTTCGAGCCCGCCACACCGGTGACGACCTCGTTCCTCCTGCGCCGGCCGCCGACATTCAGCATGAAGGCGAAGAAGAGGCCGAGACCGAGCGTGACCACCGGGACCAGCGCCAGCATGTAGATGTTGTGGCGCAGTGCGTTCCAGAAGTCGTCGCTGTCCCAGAGCTTCTGGAAGTTGTCCAGGCCGACGAACTCGGCCGTTCCCACGAGCCCGGACCAGTCGGTCATCGAGATCTGGAACGCCTGGACGAACGGCGAGATCACGAAGAGCGCGTAAATGATCAGAGGCAGGGCCAGGAAGCCCACGATGAATCGGTATTTGCCGTGTTGCATGGTGCTCCCCGGCCCTTCCCCTCTTTGTACTGGATCAGCAGGTCAGGCGGTGCGCTTGAACTTGGCGACGGAGCTGTCCTTGGCCACCTTGTCGCATTCCTCCTGGGTCTTCCTGATCCAGTCGGCCGCCTTCAGCTCGCCGGCGAGCAGCTGGCCCGTCAGGCCACCGATCTTCTCGTCCGTGAGCGCCGGGTACCACTCCTGCAGCTGAAGGCTGATCAGGTTGGTGCCGGCCTCCTTGAAGACCTTGCTGGCGGAGGCGAGGCCGGGCGAGAGCGTCATGCCCTCGGTGGCGTCCATGACACAGGTCAGGGACTTCACCTTGGTCGCGAAGTTCTGCGCGTGCTTCTTCGAGAGCATGATGCGCAGCAGCTCCATGCCGCCGGCCGGGTTCTTGCCCTTGGCCGAGACCAGGTACGGCTCGCTCGGCTCGGCGCGCAGGGTGCCGTGCGGCATCTTGTCGCCGGTGCCGTCGAAGAGGGCGCCGACCGCCATGGCGAAGTCGGCGGGGGTGGTCGGGGCGGCCTCGTTCTCGACCCAGGAGCCGTTCGGGATGAAGACGGCCTTGCCCTTGTTCCAGGCGGTCTGCGACTGGATGTGGGTCAGGCCCTGGCTGCCTTCGAGGAAGTACTTCTTGGCCGCCAGCTCCTCGTAGTGCTCGACGACCTCCTTGACCGCGTCGTTGCCGGTCCAGGCGTTGGGCTCGAGGTTGTCGATCGCGATCCACTTCTCCATGCCGCCGATCTTGGCGATCTGCGCGAAGAGGTTGAAGTGGACGTAGTACGGGAACTTGCCGGCGTACGTCCAGGGGGCGATGCCGGCCTTCTTGATCTCGCCGCAGAGCGTGACCATCTCGTCGAGGGTCTTGGGGTACGCCCAGCCCTTGGACTCGAGCAGCTTCTGCGAGTACCAGGTGCCGTAGATCGTGAAGGCGTAGTACAGCACGTCGAACTTGTCGCCGTGCTTTCCCTTCTCGATGGTGCTCGGGTGGATCGTGTCCCGGATCTTCTTGGCCGGGTCGTCCATGGAGGCGGCGTCGAGGAGCAGGCCCAGGTCCTGGAGCTGGCCCTGGGTGGAGAGCTTGTTCATGTCCAGGTGGTCGGCACCGGAGTTGTCGATGACGTCCGGCGGGTTGCCGCCCGCGAAGCGCGGCGTCAGCTTGGGGCCGACCTGCTGGGTGCCCGTGTGCTTGACCTCGGCACCGTACGTGGCCTTGTAGTCGGCCTCCGCGTCCTTGGCGTACTGGTCGCCCAGGCCGCCCTTGAAGATGAACGCTTCGAGCGGGGCGCCCTGCTTCACGCCGAGCGGGTTCTTCGCGGTCTTCTCGCCGCCGGCGGCCTTCGGCCCCTGGTCGCCGCCACCGCCACCGGTGGCGCACGCGGACAGGAAGCTCATCGTCGGCACCGAGATCAGACCGAGAGCGGCGGAGCGCTTGATCAGATCGCGGCGGCCGGGGCCTTCGTGGTTGTGCGCGGAGGTGGATCCCATGCTCAAGTCCTCGCCTTCATTCAGGACTCAGGCGGTGTACCGGTCGCCCGTTATCTGCTCGCCAAGGCGAAGGGCCCCGCCACCG
This sequence comes from Streptomyces sp. NBC_01353, assembly GCF_036237275.1. GTDB lineage: Bacteria > Actinomycetota > Actinomycetes > Streptomycetales > Streptomycetaceae > Streptomyces. The sequence goes on from NZ_CP108352.1 coordinate 2,103,260, forward strand.
CATTCGAATGCAGCTTGGGTCGTACAGGCGTCGTGCCGCCGTGTGAGTGGTACGACGGGTTGGACGCCGACAGGTATAGTCCACTTCCCTTCAACTGAGCAAGATCGAAAGCAGGTTTGAGCGGCAGTCTTTCCCGAGTTGAGACCTCGGGGATATCCCCGCTGTATCTGTACCGTTTCATCCCTCGACTTGTCGTCAACACCCTTGACACCATCGGCCACTTGGCCCCCTACTGGATTTGCTTCATTCGGATGACAACGTTGTCTAGATCCAGTGGCAGGAGCGGCGACACGGCATGGAGCCCAGAATTCGCACCCGATCAGGGTCCAGAAACCACCCCCTCACAGCCGCCGCCCTGGTGGCCGCGTCGGCATTGGTACTGGGCT